>CAMWMK010000046.1 GCA_947175295.1 uncultured Porphyromonadaceae bacterium | reverse complement strand
TTGAACCTTTACCCTGCGGATTTGTTGTAAGGCTTGCATCACCCTGCATAAAAAGGCTGGCAATACTCGTTTTGCCGGCCTTTTTAGTTACCTCACACACGCAGGGACGGGCGGGAACCGCCCTCTTTTACTTAGAAGGAGCCGAATATACACATATATACTTGCTGTCTTTACTTATAAATCATGTAAAAATTCTTTAATCGTTACTTTATCTTTAGTTATCTGAAATGCAATAACGATGAAATAAGATTCCGCTAATTTTGCATCGTAAACCAAAAACAACTATAAACTATGAATTACCTTAAATCTCTCGCACTGCTCCTCCTCTCCACATCAATACTGACTTCTTGCTCGGAAGACGAGTATTTTACAGATATGTACTCCATGAACGACAAAGAGGCCAACCTGAAAGACACAAAGGCCACTGAGACTGACACAACCGGCACCGAGCCAAACGACTCAACAGAATCTGGTATGATATCAATTAACTTTGACGAACCTGAGGTGGTGGATATCGACTACACTATAACTCTCCCCTAATTATTTATATATATAAGAATAATAAGGGGCAATGCACAATTGGCTACGATCAAGCAAAAGCAAGTCATAATGTATAATGTATAATTGATTGCAGCTTAATTTCGGGCGAAAACATTTTGATGATACTTTATAGGTGATTATAACCGAAGATAACCTCTTGCCTACTCTAACCAGTAACAGGAGAGTTTTTTTATACTTCTATTAATGTAGTGTATCGTTATACGATAAAGACTCTGAGTGAGAAATAGGTTATTGAGGTTTCTTATCACACATCATAATTTTTGGTTTAGGGCATAGGATTTTTGGCCAAATTGGGACATTTATACGGAATATCTCTGTAAACATGTCCGAATATTGGAATAATTTATTAATTTTGCACAGTAATCGGAAAACTATGCAATATTACATAGTGTCAAAGATTCAATTATATTAAAGCAATATGAGATGAAATAACTACACCTTTTTTATAATACCTACCCAATATTAGATTAAAGGGATGATGGATTTCATGTCAAACACCTACAATGCTAATTATAAACAAACACAATAACTAAACATGAGACACTTAAAATTCGGAATCCCCATCGTAGGAGCCATTGCCTTTTCAATAGGCCTCATCGGATGTGCCGATGAAAATCCCTGGGGCGCTTCCTCAAATGAAAAAGGGAGAATATCCCTTGCGCTCTCTACCGACAGCGGAATCAAGACCGCTAAACCCGTGTTCAGAAGCGGAGATGAATCAAGAGCAGCCGATCCCAACGACCTCAACACATATATGGATGTGCCGACATCAGCCGATTTCAAGGTGAAGCTTGAAAAGGTAGACGGCTCTTATTCCAAATCATGGTCTTCACTTACCGCTTTCAAGGAAGAGGCGGCAACCAGCGCTTTCAATACCGGCGCCTACACCTTGACCGCATATTACGGCGAAAAAGGAACTCAGGATTTTGAGGCGCCATATTTTGAGGCTTCTTCCTCTTTTACCGTCCTCTCTGATAAGACCCAGGAAGTCAACCTTGAAGCAGAGCTCAAGAACTCAATGGTGAAAATCAACTATACCCAGGCCTTCAAAGACTATATGAGCAACTTCTACTCAATCATACATACCGAGGGCCTTACGGGTGATATCACCTACGGCATGGTAGAGTCAAGACCCGCTTTCATAGAGCCTAACACCGCCAACGTAACCGTTCATTTCACTACAAAAGACAAAGGACACACCTCCTCTGTCTCATTAGGCGAATTCGCTCCTGCAGCCAAGACTCTCCACAACATCACCTTCGATATCACAGAAAACCAAAACGGTACAGCATCACTCGAAGTTTCATTCGACGACACATTGGAAGACGAAAACATAAGTATCGACCTCACGGATGAACTCTTCACTACACCCGCGCCCGTAATAACTTGCGAAGGTTTCGCCAACGGCGAGACGGTCGACATGCTTGAAGGCACAGGAAGCGATGTCACCTTGAAAATGAATGTCAGGGCCGAAGGTAAAATCAAATCCGCAGTCCTTACTGTTGAATCCGGCAACTTCACGCCAGAATGGGGCGCTGAATATGACCTCTGCAAAGCTTTCGCAGATAATAAGGTTTCGGATATCAAAAACGCTGGCATAGACGCCATCGGTTTTGGATTCACAGGCCAACCCACCGACATGGACGGCTTCCTCACACTCACAGACTTTGGAAAGAGTCTGCCTAAGGGCGTGCACACTATTTCTCTTACAGTAACCGACCAGACAGGAAAGGTCAGCGAACCCGCCGTTGTGATTCTCAACAGCGAGGAAATCTCCATCGATATGGTCGGCGAGCCAACTATTGTCTATGGTTCCGGTCAGGCTGTACTTACTCTTGACTATAACGGAATAAATCCCGACTCCGACATTTCATTTATGGCTATCGGCTCAGATGGATATTATACCTCTGCGAAGATCATCAGCTGCGAAGAAAACACCGCGACACGCGCCTTTGAGAAGAAGAGATATGTATATACCGTAGAACTGCCCGTCACAACTAAATCAAGCATTGGAATTCAAGTCTACCACAAAGGTACAAAACTCGTGGGCGAATTCCAGGTACCTGTGACTATCCCCGCATATCAGATATCAGAATACGATGCATTCAGCAAGTATGCCTATCTGAAGATCACTACGCCGGACTCCACCGATCCGTCTGTATTGGCAGCAGTCATCAACAACCTTTATATAAAAGGCAACGGCAATGAACTCAACATCGCCAGCCGTGACGCTTCCAACGGCATCGTCACCCTATCTGGCCTGACACCTGCAACTACTTACGCTATTACCTCTTCGATCACTGGGGATGCATGGAATAACAATGACAGCTTCATCACCGAGACGGAACTTGAAATTCCTAACGGTAATTTCGATGGACACGGAGAGACATTATCTATGACTGAACTTCAAGTTGGTGGACAATATAGTGTATGGCCCGTTGATTACCATCATACTTCATCCTTCTCATATACTCTACCCTCCGATTGGGCTACAATTAACACACTTACAGCCTGGAATGGTTCTTCCAATAAAAACACTTGGTTTATTGTTCCGTCTTCATGGTTAGAAAATGGTAAAGGAGTAATGAGAAACGTTGGATATCATCACTCCGGTACTACTCCGTCTAAATCAGGAGGAGCAGGAAATAGGAAATATTACTGCGAAAACGCTCCATCTGAATTAGTCCGTGCAGCTGGAGAATTATTCCTAGGCTCATATTCATTCAACGGAACAGAATCAAGAACTGAAGGCATTGCTTTCGCAAGTCGTCCACAAAGCATCTCATTTGACTATGAATACGCCCCTATGGAGGAAGACAAAGGGTACGCAATGATTAAAGTTCTCGATGCAGGTGGATCTGAACTCGGAGGAAAAGTTCTTGATCTCAAATCAAGTGCGGGTACAGAGACCATCGAATTAAATTATGGTAAATTTGGAAATAAGGCAGCCACTCTGGTTGTCACCTTCAAGAGTTCAAACCAAGGCGCAAATGCACCTATAGAAATTCCTACCGGTTCTAAATTAGATGAAGGACAAGGATTAGGTAATAAAACAATTGGTGCCAACTCCTATCACGCAGTAGCAACAGGCTCCGTACTGAAAATCGACAATGTTATTGCTCACTATGGAGATGCTCCCGGCACAACCCCTGCCGCTGCTTCCAAAAGAAAAACCAATAAAAAGAAATAAGTCATGAGATATAAAATATATAGCATACTTCTCGCAGCCACATCCTTAGCGCTTGCAGGCTGCGAAAATGAAGCCACTTTCAACATGAATCCCGGCGAGGGTCAGTTGAACTGCCGCACCCTAACTGTTGATTATATCAACAACAATCCATCTGTCCGTTCTTCAGAAGTGGAACTGGGCGAATTCACTGTCGATTTCGTCAACACTACCACTAATGATACTGCAAGAAGCTTCTTATATTCCGAAATGCCGGAAATCGTTTCACTCCCTCAAGGCAGTTATCGTGCCCAGGCTTCATTTGGCGAGAATCCGATTGCTGAGTGGGACGCCCCCTACTACTTGGGCGATACCGATTTCGAAATCAAAGCCGGCCAAATCACCGATGATGTAGACCCTGTGGAATGCGTGCTCAGCAATATCCGCGTCCGTGTCAACATCAACGACCTTAATCTCGGATTGCTGGGCGACGATGCCCAGGTCGTAGTGCATGCCGGAAAAGAAGGGGAATTGACCTATGATCTCTCTACGACAAACAAGGCCGGATATTTCCGATTCGTAGAAAACAGCCACACCCTTACCGCAGAATTCTCAGGAACTGTCGATGGCAAATATGTCAAGTCCGATCCACTGATTTTCGACAACGTGGAGGCAGGCAAAGCCTACGATATCAACTTTACCGTCAACCGCCCAGATAATATGGAGCCGGGTGAAATCATCATAGGTGGAGAGCCCGGAAGCGAGATCACTGTCAATGCGACTATCGCAATACAGGATCAAACCAAAGAAATCGATCCAAATGAACCCGAAGACAATCTCCTCGTTGACGATATGCGTCCTGTGAATGGCACTGATGAGCCCGGTAAGGATCCTGAAGACAAAGATCCGAACGATGATCAACAGAATAACGATGCGAAAGGTCCGAAAGTCATCTCTACTGCACCAGGACTGGTATTGGGTGAAGCCTATACTCTGATTGATTCAGCCACTACTCCTGTTTCCTTTAAAGTAACAAGTGAAAGCGGTATCGAAGAATTCAAAATCGTCATCGACTCCAACAGCTTGACTGACGACGAACTCAAAGGTGTAGGACTCGCGGCAAATCTTGACCTCGTCAATCCAGGTGAGCTTGAAGGAGCTCTCAACGGGCTTGGTTTCAAGACAGGTAACAATGTAGCCGGGCAGAAGGAATGTTCTTTCGATATATCTACATTTGTGCCCATGCTTCAAGTTTTGGGTGCAGGAGACCACAAATTCATAATCACCGTCAGTGATGCCGAAGGCACCACTGAGGCCAACCTGTGGCTCAGAGTGACCGACTAAAACCCAACTCACCTATCAAATAATCAACAAAAATGAAAAAACTGATTTCAAATATATTGAACGGAGTTGTGGTGCTCACTGCTGTCAATGGGCTCTGGAGTTGCTCCGCTGAAAATCCTTTCGACAGTGAGGGAGAGGGTACGATCCGTCTTCATACTACAGTCAATGCCATTACTACACGTGCTGACGACGATCAAACCGCATCTGATCCAATGCAGGAGTTTAAAGACAAGTGTGTAGTCTACATCTCCAGCGAAAAAGGCCTTATATATAAGAAAGTGGGGCTTCACAACGTAGATGAAAAGATAACCTTGAAAACCGGCCATTACGCCGCTGAGGCCTGGACCGGCGACTCAGTCGCAGCTTCTTTTGATAAAAAGTTCTTCAGAGGATACCAGTCTTTCGAAGTCACAAAAGGAAGCCAGCAGAACATCGCCCTTACGTGCAAGATTCAGAACGTAGTCGCTTCGATCAATACTTCCACCATCGACCCCAACCTTATGAGGGATGACTATATCATCACGATCAAGAATTCACGCGGCGAGATCGTATTCGATAAAGAAAACGCATCTTCTGAGAGAGCCTATTTCATGATGCCTGACGGCGACAACACTCTTGAATATACCATCTCCGGCACCCGCCAGGATGGCAAGTCATTCTCGAAATCCGGATCTATAGACGGAGTACAGCGCGCCCATCACTATATCCTCAACTTTGAATACAATCCTAATGGTTCAGGACAATCTGGTTCCGATTCCGGGGCTGTTTTCTTGAAAATCATAATCAAAGATGAGGATATACATGACTCACAGAACGTGACTGTTCATTCCCGCCCAACCATCACAGGCGTCGACTTCAAAATAGAAAAGCAACAGGTATACACATCCGATGCTGATATTCCGGAATCGCTAAACGTACAGCTCTGCGGCTTTAAGGGTTTGAAGGAACTTGCCGTGACGAGTACTTCCGCATCAGAACTCGGTATTCCCACTGATTCCATCAATCTCCTCGAAGCAGATGCCAACCGTCTTCAGCCCTATAAGGATGCAGGCCTTGCATGGACTGCCCCTGAATACAATGCAAAAACGGATGTGGCGACTGCATACCTCACCATCCCAAGGAACATGATAGAGCGTCTTTCCACTGCCGCAACCTCCGAGCATGTGATAAGAATCACTATTAAGGATGGCGCCTCTGACCCGAAGACCCAGTCTGCCACTATCAGAATCGCAAGAAATGAGGGTACAATCAAAATCGAAGACCCGATTGTTCTGGATAAGGTAGATCAAGAAAGCGACTGCCTCAGCACTACACCCTACAGCTTCACAATTCCCTTTACCCTGTCTGACGAAGTGGATGGCACACCAGGCGTAGAGTACAGCAAGGCTGAAGAGGATAGCTGGACCTTTGTACCGGTCGCAATTCCCGCAAAAGCCCCCCGCAGATCTTCCATGACAAGAGCCCAGCAGAAATATTCTGTCACCATCACTGGCCTTGAGCCCGGTACAGATTACAAATACCGTGCGGCTTGCGGTGATTTCCACAGCGACAATGTCATGACCTTCACTACTGAATCCACGTTTACGATTCCTGACGCAAGTTTTGAAGAGTGGTCTTCTTATCAGGCTTCTACAATGCTTGGCACCAAGACAGTAGCATTGCCTGGAAATACCGGCGACAAAGAAACATCTTTCTGGGGATCTGGAAATGAAGGTTCCGCTACAGCCAATCTGACGCTGACAAACAAGTCAACCGACATGAAACATAGCGGCCAATATTCCGCACGTCTTGGATCCAACTCCGCCTTAGGTGTCATTGCGGCCGGCAATATCTTCACAGGTAAATACGTCAAGACCGATGGAACCAATGGCGTGCTTTCCGTAGGACGACCATATAATGGTTCGCACCCCGCCAAATTAAAGGTATATGCAAACTACCGTCCGGGATCAGGAGTGACGATCAATGACAAAAACAAAGACTTCCTGCCTGCCAATTTCGCAGGAGGCACCGATCATGGACAAATCTACGTGGCCCTTACAACAGAGGAGGTTGAAATCCGTACTAACCCAAGTAACCGCAAGCTGTTCGAATCCAACGATCCTGTGGTCCTTGCTTACGGACAGGTAACTTGGACCGGCAACTTCGGTCCCGACGGTCAGCTCCAGGAGATCGAGATTCCTTTGGAATACAATGATCGGGCTAAAAAAACAAAACCCACTCACCTCGTGATCGTTTGCTCCGCTTCTAAATACGGCGACTACTTCAGTGGAAGCAAAAACTCCGTAATGTACCTCGACGACTTCGAACTCATCTACGAGTAATCGATCCTTCTCAGTAGAAGATAAAAAAACGGCATCGGCTCATCACCGATGCCGTTTTTTTATCTTCTACTGCTCATTCTACTGTCGAAAGAGTAAGCAGATACTCATAAAATCCAATTTCCACCTCTCGGTTAGGAAAACGTAGTTCATAGAGTTGTGATGACTTGTCGTAGCCTCCGATTGTAAGATATCCGGTCTGGAACATCAGAGGAAACGGATCACGATCGTTCAAGCCTACAGAGGTAAGATCCTTCTTGGAGCATTTCTTTCCGTTGATATCGGGAGGGAAAGTGCCTCGCGCACGGACACGTCTCGTCAGGAAAGTCGGGGTCCCACTGTCAAACCAATAGGGATCGATCTCTTTCTTCTTCAAAGCCTTCAATACGCTGAAGGGATTATAAAGGCGGTTGCCTTTGGGCGCGAAAAGATATCCGTCGTAAAACCGACGCAATTCCGTAAGGCATTCATCAAAATCTTCCTCACGCTCGTCAGCCAAAGCTTCTATGCCTGTACGAAAGTAGTCCAGCAGTTCACTTTCGCTCCATCCGCAGATATCAGCGTATTCATTATCCATTGAGATGTCATCGAGATTGTTGAGATCGCTGAAGATGCTGACCTTACTGAAACGCGCCACTCCGGTGATGAAGGCGAAACGAATGTAGCGGTCCATGCTCTTGAGGTTTCCGAAAAAACTCTTGAGTATCCGCTGGTTATTTTCAAACAATTCCTTATTTTCCTCAATATCAAGCAAGGGTTTGTCGTACTCATCCACAAGAATCACCACTTTACGCCCCGTGGATTCAGCCACTTTCCTGATGAGTTGGGAAAATCTTCCTGCAATGGTATCTGTCACTTTCGCCAGTGAGTACTTCTCCTCATATTCGCCAAGAAGGCGGTTGAGCAGTTTGTTGAGTCCTTCAGGATCGGAGAAGTTCTCGGCATTTAGATCGAAATGCAACACAGGCGACGGAGTCCAATCAAGGTCCATGCTGTCGGCTGCCAGACCTTTGAAAAGCTCGCGACGACCTTCGAAATACGCTTCGAGGGTGGATAGCAGCAGACTTTTTCCAAAACGCCTGGGGCGGCTCAGAAAAATATATTGGCCTTGATTGATCAACGACTTGATATAAGATGTCTTATCGACATACACATATCCTTCCTCTATGATTTTGGAGAAGGTCTGTACTCCTATGGGGTATTTAAGTGCGCTCATTTTCTCTTATTTTTCCGCAAATTTACGTAAAAAAAACCGGACATACAAATAAATGAGCCTTTTGGATATACACCTTTCCAACTCCTTTTCCGCCATCAATGCAATCCGCCGGCCGGTCATTTGCGCAGCAATGTGAAATAGAAGTCTGCCTCGGGTTCGTAGCGCGGATTGAGGAGATTCTTTACGTCTTCGATGGTGAAGTCTCTGTCGGAGGCTACCACAATGTAGCCGTCCGGATAGTCGGGCAGAAGATACAGGTATTCCTCCACGACAGTCTGTGTCCGGGGAGCCGCGATGGGATTGTCGAGGAAATGAAGCTCGGGCTCGCGATCGGTGCGTTGCTGGATGATATTGAAATACAAGGGTTTTGAGAGCGTATTGAAGACTGCAAAATTGAATGTCTCGTCGTCATAGTTAATGTCGCGCCTGAGAAGGATCACATCATACTCATCGTTGTAGTCCTTGTCGCCCAGTCCGCGCAGATAGGCCAGATAGCTCAGGCCCTCCGGAAGATCCACCGGAGCGTGTATCACCGCGTTGGCTTCATGTATCGACGCCCCGGCGATTCCGAACCCTCCTGACTTCGACCTGGCATTGTCGGCTACAGCCTCAAGCACCATGTCGTTGGTGGTCCGGGTGATGTTTGATGCGTTACTCTTTGCCTGGTCTATCAGTTGCTTCACGCTCATTCTCCCCTGGGAAAGCGAGGAATATACCCGCTTATCCTTCGTGTCCAGGATCGATACAGCCGCGTTGCGTGGGATATTCAGCACATCCGAAGCCGCCACTGTCTGCCGCTTCTCCCCCTTCCGGGTCCCCCCGGAAGTCTTGACCGTAACCTCTCCCTTAATCTTGTATATCTTCAATTCCCCTCTCGACGCAAGGGGCGTCGCCATCGTCAGCAACGTCATCATCAACGCTGCCCTCCTCATGATTTCTTTTTTCATGTATGATTTGTCTTAATTTCTTTATTTTATCTGTAATGAAATCTATCAGTCCATTGGGATCGAATGTCGCTCCATATATCTCGCACGCCGCCACCCCCAGAGAAACCGTCAGTATTGAGTAGGAGAAATTGAGGTCAATCCGCAGATGCATGTATACCATCGTTCCAGTGAGTATCATGAAATAGAGAAGTCCAAGCTGAAGACTCCTGACGAGCAGCGGACCCATCACGGAAGCCATCAAGTGAAGGTTGATCCAGACCACCAGAAAACAAAACACAGCCCCAAGCATGAAGCTCTCCCACTCAGAAAGCCGGCGGATATAATCACCGTTGATGATGGTCGCTGCCGTATAGGCATGCACCATAAGGCCGGGGGTATAATTGTGGACCGGCGTGATGTGGAGGTCGGCACGGTCCTGAAGTTTTCCTACGAATACGAGACGCCCCTCGATAAGTTCCTGATTGTCGAGGATCTCGTCGGGATATACCACCTCAAATTCCCTGGAGGCGTAGGCTATCTCTTCCGACTGGCAGTCACGCCCGGCCAACTGCCGCGCAGCATTGGGAAATCCGACCGTCACCATAGCCGTCGGAAGAGACTTTATGTATCCATCGGCAGTCTGAAACTCTTTACGGAACTCCCTCACGCAGGCCCTCTCCCCCTCGCTTCCTTGGATATTGACGGCAGCAAACCCTCCTTTCGGCACAACATCCGCATCATAGCAGGATTCATGCGAGATGCGGAGGCCAATGCTGTCGGCCGATACAAGCACAGGCATCACGAGATTGTCGCACTCTGCGAGTGCGTCAACAAGCGGATCCTCTCCCCCGCCCCGCAGAGGAGCGAAGAAGATGTCGATCCCCACTGCCGCAGGACCGCAGAAATCAATGTCCGTCAGAGCATGCGCAATCTGCCGCCGGTCGCAGCCATCTACAGGAACGATCACGATATGGTCTTCGTATTCCGCCACAGCTCTTCTGTTGGCCACCAGGGTATAGAAATCGCTGAAACGGAAGTCGGCCGCCTTCTCCATGGGCGAGAAGAAGGAGACTGACGACAGATCGTAGAGGGCTATACGGGAAAAGGCCAGTGTCATGACTGTGATGACAATAGCCTTTGCCCATGGACGGAGAGACGACATGTATTCCGCAAAACGGTTCATAACGCCACTTTATACACCTTCACCGGCTGCTTGGCGTAATTCGGATGGAGATATCCGGCCTTCGCCCCGATGCATGTCGGATCGCAGACCACGTAGGAGACGCCATCCACATCTACCGTAGCACCCTTCACATTGACTCCCGGCGAGAACTTCACGGCAGCTGCCAGATGGCCAGGATAGAAGAGATAGACGGCATCAAGGCCGAGCACCTGCTTCACGATGCGCGAGAAAAGTATCGCCCGGTCTTCGCAGTCGTTGTAGGGATAATAGAAATTCTCGTCGGGGAAGAAGGGTTTCTCGCGTCCGAACTGACCATCGTCGGTCATATATTTGAAGCCATAGTTCATGTAGCTCATTACTACATTGACCGCCTCTTCCTCAGAAAGGCCCTCGGTCAGCACCTGCATCACGGGAAACAGCGTCCGCTCTATCTGAGGACTGACCGGAGCCATCCCATAGAGGTTCCAGTCCACTATGGGATAGGTATCAAAGAAATCCATCACTGATTTATTGACCGTCAGTTCGAAGGGAGGCGCTGCTGTCCAGGAAGCGGAAGAGTAGGTCTTGGCCGGAGGATTCGGGGCAGAGAACCGGGGGTAACGGTCTACGGCCATACGTATCGGGGTCGGCGATTTGCGGAAGTCACCCGGATAGGTTCTGATACCGGTCAGTTCGTTTGCAAGCGGACCGAAGACATTGTAATCCTTTCCGTCTACTTTGACACATGGCTGCCCATAGACAGTGTGGCTGGGATGATATGCCAACGCAAGCCGTCCGCCTACATCCAAGAGGCGGCAGTCATAGCCGACCTGAAGCATGAGCGCGGTGGCGAGAAATACCTGTTTGTCTGATGAACCTGGATACAGCGTGGCGGCAACTTTATCTACAAGCTGTAGGAAACCCCAGTCGCAAAGCTGCATTTCCTCCCTGAGACGTAAGCAATCGGCAAGCAGTGGCTCAATATTGTCATTGGCTGTTAACCGTTTCCATGCCTTCGATATGGCGGAGTTGTCGGTAGAGGAGAACGAGAGTGAGGAAGTGTCGAACTCCCCTATTCCGCACGGCGTGTTGTAGAAATTGAATCTCACCGGATATTCCTGCGCAGGTTTACGCCTGTCGATTTTCGGCAGGGTTACGGGGACGTCCGCTATCTTCTTTTCCGGAGGCACGACACTCTTCACCGGCACCTTGACCGGAGCGGTCGGTTTTGTTTTGTCTACCACCGATGGCTTCGGCGGCTTGGGATTGGCAGCGCGTTCCTGTTTAGACTCCGGTTTATACTGCTTCCACTCGCCGCTGAGCCGGGCCGCGAATTCCTCATTGAGCCGCTGCCTGTACTGCTCGAACTCCGTCTTCTTCTGCACCCTATACTGATTGAATTCAGACTTCTTGCGTGCAGCATACTCCTCGAACGACTCCGTCTTATTGGTCTGGGCACTCGCCGACACTCCAATGAAAAGAATGACTACAAATGCAAATGAGATTTTTCGCATAATCCATTCATTTTATTTGCCAGATGTCAAATCAAAGAGTGCAATCTTAACGTCATCATATCCCTTGTCGGCCGCCTTCCTGAGGTATTGTTCGGCTAACTTAAGATTCTTGGGTACGCCATCACCATCGCGATACATAATCCCGAAGAAATAGAGAGCCGGTGAATATCCTTGATCTGCGGCAGAACTCATGTAGGCTACGAATAACTTTTCATCCTTTCTGGTTCCGATGCCATCCCTATAGCAGAGCCCTACGAGATACTCTCCCCTTGCGCTATTTTCAAAAGCCGCATCATCAAATTTCCTGAAGGCTTCCTCATATTTCTTCTCGTCATAAAGCTTAAGGCCCTCATCCACCCACCTCTTCACTTCTTCCTGCGTGGGCGCAGGTCTGTCATCATGAACCATTGGACTTGACTGCAAAGTTATTGTACCCAGATTCTGTTTTGCTTTGACTGTCTGTGACTCACATCCAACATACATAAAAACCAGATTGCTGCCTTCAGGTGCCATAATAGTAAAGTTTCCGTTAAGATCGGAGCACACCCAGCTATTGGTGTTTTCAACCTTAATTGTCACTCCTATAAATGGTTCAAGGTCATCAGCACTCACTACGCGTCCCTTGCAGACGATGTCCGCGGCAAATGCGGATATGGAGAACATAATTCCTATAAGGGGTAACAATAATTTGAAGGGTTTCATTTATGATAGTCTTCTTAGAATATATGTTTTTAGTTGATACAGGGCGAAGATGACAGTCCTCGCCCTATATGTTATGCAAAATAGTTAGTTCTGTTACCTTAAATTACTGCTTTGCTTCATAGATGGTCTTGATCTCGTCAGCACTAAGCTGTCGGGCATCGTAAACCCTCATATGCGCAAGCTGCATGCTTGGAACTCCCGAACCACCAAGTATGAATTTTGTGCCGGTACCATAATGCTTATTGGATGATTCACCCTCACTGAAAGGATTGATATTCTCAGTGACAGTATCCATAAGTCTACCATCTATATAAAGAGAAGTTGTTGCGGCAGCGTAGTTAATCTTGTTATAGTCCGACACTAATGCGACATGATGCCATTCGCCATCATCTATCTTTTTATGAGTAAAGTTACCCGTACTATCAAAAGTATAATGGTTACAATATCTGCTCACAACGTATTTCAGATGACCATCACGATAGGTAAATGTCATCATTTCCTCTCCTCCGTCGTTCTTATTGGAGGATGTCACATGGAAGATATTTCCTTCGCTGATATCCTTTATCCAGAAAGAAATTGTCATTGAACGGCTGTCAATCAATCCATGATTGACCACAAAAGCATTCTCTTTTACTTTAGAAAATGATATCGCTTGAGAACCAGCTGTCACCCCGTCAGTGAATGTTGGATCCGGGGACCCGAAACCATATACATCATTACCACTGATATCATCGAAATTTCCATTAAATGGGAAATAAGCCAGAATGCCGTTACGCACAACAAACGAGTCAGTATTATTCGGATTATCGTTTCCAGAACCAGATACATTAGCCGTTACCGATACCTCTTGATCCTTAATGCCATCGGTTATTAGGAATGAAGTGCTGAGAGTGCCGGTAAATTTCTCTCTGTCAAGCGTAACCGTAATAACGGAACTTCCTCCTCCTACCACTACACCTTTATCAGCAGAAAGCGAAATCGCATCTGACTGTAGATTTGACACGCTCCAATCAAGGGCATTCTTTCCGGTATTCCTTATAGTAAATGTCTTTTCATTGAGATTTGTACCGAAGTTAAGCTCCGTAGGATCTATCGTCATTTCAGATGTAGTATTGCGTGGAGCACAGGAAATATGGATTGGATAAGAGTTTCCAAATGTCTGTAAGTTTACAACCACAGTCTTCGTTTCTGAAAGAAAATCACGGTTGACCGTAAAGGTTATGCTTTGAGTCTTGTTTGCCTGGATGGAGCCTCCTGTCTGGGATACACTCAGCCAATGGTTATTTCCTAAATCAAGAGACCAGTCGGCTGTAATGTTGCCATTATTCCGAATAGTCACGCTAAGATCTGTCTGAGTTGTACCGAAATTTAGCGAAGACGGATTAATGACAATATCAGCTTCCTGACTGACTTTGGACATCTGTACGTCACATCGATACGATTGACCAGCAATCACATTGACAGTACGGGAATTTGTATTGTAGCCTGATTTTGAGAACTGGAGAGAATAGCTGCCAGCCTGCAGGTTAGTGAATGTAAAAGCGCCATCACTTCCAGTAGTAGTACTCTGGCCGGATGATAATATCGACACCGTCACTCCGGAAAGAGGTTCTGTGCCACCTGATGAAGATGTCACTGTGCCGGCAATGCTTCCAGTCGTAATCTCCGGATCTTCGGTACAGGCTGTCAACGACAACGTCACCACAATCGCCATTGAAAGTAATCTTATTAAAGTCTTCATATGCTATTAAAGTTGTAATATGTCAATTCTATTCTTGCTGTTATTTCTTTGTTTCGTATAATTTTCTTATTTCATCCGCACTTAACATACGATAGTCGTAAACCCTAAGGTGGGCTATTTGCATACTGGGCACCATAGAACCTCCGAGAATGAATTTAGTACCGGTACCATAATGTCGCTCACCCGACTCTTCCTCTGTAAATGGATTTATTTTTTCGGTAATGGTATCCATAAGTTTTCCATCAATATACAGAGAAGTAGTGACAGTAGCATAATTAAGTGTATTATAATCTGATACAAGTGCCAAATGATGCCATTCGTCGTTATCTATGCTTGTATGAGTAAAGTTACCTGTACTATCGAATGTATAATGATTAGCGTATCTGCTTACAACATATTTTAGATGACCATCGCGATAGGTAAACGTCATCATTTCCTCTCCTCCGTCCCCTTTATTTGAAGAGGTCACATAGAAAATATTGCCTTGACTTATATTTTTTGCCCATAGACAGACTGTCATTGATTTTGTATCAATCAATCCATAGGGTACTATAAATGCCTCCTTTCCTGTCTTAGTGAAGGATAAGGCTTTTGTACCACCAGTAACCCCGTTGGTAAAAGAGGGTTCAGGAGAACCGTAACCATAATAGTCGTTCCCACTTAAATCATTATAATCGCCATTAAAAGGGAAGTAAACGGTTGGATCCACTTTTGTCGATGTATTTCCAGTAGGGTTATCAATCTGCTCAGGTTCATCTTCATCATCAGATCCGAGTATATTTTTTATCAGTGAATCGCAGGATGCAAATGAGAAACTCATCATACCAAGCACACTGTAGATAATTAATTTCTTCATTATTAATATTACGTTAGTTCTTTTTTTACCACATCCGAGAAATACCTATGCATCAGGAATTTCATATTGATGGAAGGCCGATATCCTATCTCAATATGGAGTCGTCGTATTCCCAATATAGGATTATATAGGATTCCAAACAAACTCTCAGAAGTTAAGAGCAAAACTCATTCCGACACCGTCTTCATATACGATCGGAACAAGACTGTAACTGTAATTACGTTTATTCACATTTACCCGACGCCTTCCGGGAGCCACAGCGGCATCTATGAGGTTGTATACATACAAAGCTGCCGTCGCACCGATTGCTATGTTACGTCCTAATTCCCAATTGGCCTTCTTATTTCTATAGAAGTCTATATGCTCAGGATGTTCCTTCATTTTTTTCGCATAGATGGCCCTTTGATTCTCCGTCATGATAATAGCAGCGGCCCCGACTGCTGTACCTCCGAGAATCAAACCTCCCTTCACATTGCTCCCCTTATAAAATTGTCCTACACCCGGAATGAGCGAGTAGAAGACAGGGGCGGCTCCGTAGGAGGTGGTCAGCTTGATGTTGTCGCTATAGCTGCCCTGTCCCGGACGGGAAGAATCGTTTACGGTGAAAAGCTCGGTCACAAAATACGTTCCATGTTTCCGCTCCCAATATTCGTCTACGACACGGCAGACGAGGTCGATCTGCTTACCTCTCTCGCTGGCTTCCAGAGTGAACTGGCTGTTCTTACGGGGAGCCGAATTGCGCTCGGAAGTCTTCTCTACCCTCACAGTGCTGCTTACCACAAGTCCCCGCTCATGCTCCAGCTTTGACGTAAGGTTTACCAATGCCATCTGGCGTGCCTCTTCAAGAGACTTGCCTGTTCCTTGCGAACTGATGAATATGTATCCCGGACTCTTCGGAGTCGGAAGTGCGGAAGTCACCCAACGGGGCTTCATGTTGTCCGAACGGTCTGCGGCTGCTGCAGGGCATACCGCCATCAACACTGCCATGACGGCTAAAATAAGCATCTTTTTCATGACGGATCTGATTACTGCTGACGCTCTTTCTGCATCTTACGGAAATTCTCCAGCTCCTCGCGGTAGGAATTACGGAACTGCTCCTCGCGGAACTCCACACCCATGCGCTCATCGTCGTTAAGAGCCGCTGCTCCGGCTACAGTCTCCGCCATATTGGCCGGAATTGAAACACACACACTGCATTCATAAGAGCCGTCAGACATCTTATAGCGGTTGGAACATACCACCTTGCAGTTTTCCAATACCCTTTCCGCCATGGAGCCTACATCCTGCTTGATGTCAGACTCGCTCCATTTCTTATTGGCCGTCTGAAGGGTGTTGCGGTAACCCTTCATGACATTGAGCACCATCGACTCAAGACGATCCGCCAAGGCAGCCTTAGCGAAAAGGATAGCCTGCTGACGCGCAAAATCACGATCTTCGTCTACCGCGCTGGCATAGGCGCGAAACTCACTTGCCGGCTCATCCATCGAAGCTTCCTCGCATTCGTCGATTTCTTCTTTCTGTACGCGGGTAGCCTTTTGTTTTCCATTCTGGGATGTATACTGGGGATAATCGTTCTTCGCCTTCTTTTTTGCCGCGCAAGACACTGACATACATGGCATAAGCATAGCCGCTAATACTATAAGCAAAATCTTCTTCATTGTTGGTTTGTTTAAAAAAAATTGAATACTCGTCACACTAAATCTTAATACTCTCTTGGTAAGAGATAATTAAACTCTCGTAAACTGCTGGATTTCAATGGTCAGAAACCCAATAAAAAATGCATTTGCTAAACAAATCGCGTATAAAGGCAAAAAATCAAATGTTATAGAATGTTAAAAACGGTATTGATTTTGTGGCATTTACGATTTTTCGTATTATCTTTGCACAAGATTAATTATCTCTTACCAAGAGATAATTAAATTTTGGTAAACAACACGCAAATCCACATAATTCCAGTCCGAAATCATCATACTCTTCAAGGGGTTCAAGCCTGGATTGCGTGATGCGCATCTGGTCACCCCGTGGGTCCCCAGCCTCTTTTTCCTGCCGTCCCTTACCGCTAAATTTTGGCCATATCTACGCAAAACAATGATTTTTCAGCCCAAAATACCTTTTATATTGGATTATTTTGCTAATTTTGCGTTTTAAAATCAAACCCACGACATGAAGAGATTCCACATATTGCTTGCACTCATCGTCGCTGTATTCTGCGCGGGAGGAATGCCCGCCTTCGCCGACGACGGGGAGTTCTCTCCCGATTTCGAATCGGTGGTCTTCGTCCCGAAAGGACAATGGATCACCGGCCTCAGCGTCTCATATAGTCAGTCGAACCAGAAAAACTATCAGTTTCTCGTGCTGCAAGGAGTATCCGGCGACACCTATTCCTTCAAACTCTCACCGATGCTCCTGTACGCATTCAAAAACGATGTGGCCGCCGGCGGCAAGTTCGGCTACAACCGTAGCCTCACCAAACTCGAGAACGCCGAAATCGTATTCGATCCGGATATGAGCCTTGACGTAGACCATCTCTACCGCCTCTCACACAGCTATCACGGAATGGCCGTGCTCCGCAACTATTTCTCCCTCGGAAAATCAAAACGGTTCGGCCTCTTCACCGAAGTTCAGCTCGACCTCGGTGGCGGCCAGGCCAAACTCATGACCGGCATGGGGGAAGAACTGACAGGAAACTACGAGAGGAACTTCAACCTCGGAATCGGCGTAGCTCCCGGCATGACTGTTTTCCTCAACAACTTCTCCGCCCTCGAAGTCAACGTAGGAGTGCTCGGATTCGACTACAACCACACGAAGACCATAACCGACCAGATCTACGTAGCGAACAGAAACACCCAATCAGCCATCTTCAAGGTGAACCTATTCTCCATCACCTTCGGAGTGACATTCTATCTATGACAGCATGAAGACAAGAGCCAAACACATCCTCTCAATGACGGCATCCGCATTGACTCTGCTCGCAGTCCAGACATCGTCGGCTGCGGCGGCTCCCACCCATGCTCCAGCCGCCTCCGAACCTCAGACAAACGACACTATAGTATACTCCACGACAAAAAGTCTCTTGGAGTCGATCAACGAGCTTTCGAAAACTTCCGGCAAACTCTCGGAAGCCGCACTGAAGCTGCTAGAATCGCAAGGAGGCATAAAAGCGCCTGCGACCCCACAACAAGCACCGAAAAGGACTGAGCCCGCAACACAGAAAATGCCTGAACCCACAGTGCAGACAACGACTGAACCTGCACCGCAGCAGACTCCGACCATAATCCGCGACACCGTATACATCACTGTACACGATACCGTCAACACCTCCACGCCGATACTTCCTGAAGGAAACCGCACCGACGGTCAGTTCCTCTGGATTCCTGACGCCAGCCTAAGGCAGGTGCAGGCCGCGCTAAACGGCGAGGTGCCGGAATCGGCCATCCATACACCCGACCTCAATGAAAAGACATTCTGGCGCGGAGATTCCATTCCCATGGCCCTTCCGACAAAACGCCTCGGACGATACGACCGAAAGCTATACAACTGGCTCATCTACCCCAAAGGACTCTGGCACATCAGCCTCTCGGCAAACTACGGAGAGCTCAACACCGAAGACATGGAGATCCTCGACCTCATCAACGACATCGACCTCCACGGAAAGATCTACAGCATAAAGCCATCGGTCAGCTATTTCCTGCGCAACAACCTCTGCGTCGGACTGCGCCTCGCCTTCACGAAGGGCGACATGGGCATCAAATCATTCAATGTAGACATCGACGAAGACATCAATTTCAACCTCCACGACATCCAGTATACCTCCGACTCTTACTCGGCAGCAGTATTCATGCAGCAGTATTTCGGACTTAGCCGCCGTGGAAGGTTTGCCGTCTTTAACGAAGCCGAAGTATCCGTAGGCACAGGCAACTCCCACTTCATCCGCCCCTTTGACGGAGCCCTGCGCGACACTCGCACGAAGACCCAGAGCTTCAACATAAACTACTCTCCCGGCGTCAGCATCATGATGATGAAGAACGCCGCCTTCAACCTTTCATTCGGCATCTTCGGCTTCCATCTCAAAAACGAGAAGCAATGGGAAAACGGAGAAGAGTCGGGAAGCCGGTTTACAAGCGGCATAAATTTCCGCTTCAATATCTTCAATATCAATTTCGGTGTATCCGTAATAATATGACACAATACATGAAAAGCCACATACCCTCAATATTGACCCTCCTGATACTGCTGGCCGCCGGAAGCTGCATCCACAACGACCTCCCCTACCCCAAGCTGCCGCAGAACATCCTCGCCATACGGGCCGCCGGAGAGTCGAACCCGGCGCGCATAGACTCAGCAGACTACACCGTCACCCTTTTCCTCGACGAAGAGACCGACATACAGGCCGTACGCTTTACGGAGTTCCGCTACACTCCCGACGCCACATGCAACAAAGACCTGCTTGAGGGCACGTGGGACCTATCAGTGCCTATGACAGTGGAGCTATCGCGCTACCAGAGCTACCAATGGATGATCTCGGCGGAACAGAACATAGAGCGCTACTTCACAGTAGCCGGACAGATCGGAGAGACTGTGATCGACGCTGTAGGGCGGCGCATCATAGTCAGTGTGCCGGAGAAGGCCGACCTATCGAAAGTGGAGGTGACATCCATCAAGCTCGGGCCGAAAAACATCACGACGCTAACCCCCGCCACTCCCGAAGGAGGATACATAGACCTCACTTCGCCCTACCGCCTCGACGTCAGCGCCTGGGGACGCACCGAAGACTGGACCATCTACGCACAGAGAACCGAACAGGTGGTCAGCACCACTGCCGTCGACCCCTGGAGCATGGTGGTATGGGCATACGGTGAAGGACCGGCCGACGCCACAAACTATTTCGAATACCGGGAAGAGGGAACTGCCTCATGGACCCGGGTGCCCGACGCCGACACCACACACAAAGACGGAGCCTTCTCATGCTGCATAAAGCATCTGAAACCCCTCACGTCCTACAGCGTACGCGCCTGCAGCGGCGACAACACCGGCAATGAGATTAACGTCACCACACAGGGAACCGAGATACTCCCCGACGGAGACTTCGAAAACTGGTGGAAAAACGGGAAAATATGGTGTCCATGGGCCGAAAACGGAGAGAGATTCTGGGACACTGGCAACACAGGAGCAGCCACTCTCGGGGAAAGCAACGTGCAGCCATCAGACTATGTACCCGCCGGACTCACCGGACAGTCGGCTCAGCTTAAGACCGAATTCAAGGGAATAGCCGGAATCGGAAAACTCGCGGCCGGATCCGTCTTCACCGGGTCATACAAGAAGACCGACGGAACCAACGGCATCCTCGACTTCGGACGCCCATGGACCCTGCGGCCCACAAAGCTGCGCGGATATTATCAGTACACCAGCGGCGAAATCAACTACTCGAGCAAGGAGATGGACTACCTCAAGGGGCGACCCGACACCTGCTCCATCTACATCGCCATGACCGACTGGACCGCTCCCTATGAGATCCGCACCAATCCCAACAACCGCCAGCTCTTCGACAAGAACGCAAGCTACGTGATCGGATACGGGCAGCTCGAACGAGGCACTTCCATGGACGCATACGAGCAATTCGAGATAGAACTCGAATACCGGTCTACTTCCATTGCGCCGACCTACATAATGATCACCTGCGCCTCGTCGAAATACGGCGACTACTTCACAGGATCATCCTCTTCGGTGCTCTACGTAGACCAACTCTCGCTCGACTACGATTATTAGAATAGGCTTATCAGGGACGGGACTTAAACCTTTTGCCCCGTCAAAGCGTCTAAAGTAAAATAAGAACTCCTTCTAAACCTAAAGAAATATGAAAAAGACCAGCTTCCTCAAGATGGCTTTAGCCGCCATCGCACTCTCATGCTCCACCGCCACATTCGCGGAGCCAACTCCTTCTCCCGACCTTAAGGACATCCTCGGCGGTGCCGGCGGCGCCCTCGGCAATATCGTGGAAGGAGTATTCACGAAGACCGACCTCACAGTGGCCGACATAGCCGGAGAATGGACTTCAACCGGATCTGCAGTATCATTCCAGAGCGACAACTTCCTCAAGAAGGCCGGCGGCACGGCTGCCGCAGGAGCCGTAGAGAGCAAACTCGACGAATACTACAGCAAGTTCGGACTTACCGGCGCTACCCTCGAGATAGACAAAGACGGCAACTTCACCCTCACCATAAAGAAGCTTCCCCTGAAGGGAACGCTCTCAGTGAAAGACAAAGGCATATTCCACTTCGTCTTCAATGCCGGAGGCATGATGAAGCTCGGAAGCATGACAGCTTATGTGGAAAAGACCCCTACGGGCCTCAACGTGATGTTTGACGCCGACAAGATCAAGAAAATCATGACCCTCGCCGCCACACTGAGCGGAAGCAAGATGGTCTCGACTGCCGACAAGCTCCTTCAGGAATACGACGGCATCTGCATAGGCTTCAAGATGAAGGGACAGTCAGCTGCATCCGACGACTCATCCACAGGCACATCAGTCACCAACACGGCCGTCGACGCCCTCAAGGGCCTCTTCGGCAAATAACCCTACCCAAACCCTTAACCCTTAACTCTTAACATACAGTGTTCTCAGGAATAGTAGAAGAAGCGGGCGAAGTGGTCCGCATTGAAAAAGACGGCTCCAACGTCAACATCACGATGAAGTGTTCCTTCGTCGATGAGCTCAAGATAGATCAGTCGGTAGCGCACAACGGCGTCTGCCTGACTGTAGTCAGCCTCAACCCCGACGACACATACACGGTGACGGCCGTGCAGGAAACGCTCGACCGCTCCAACCTCGGTGAACTCCAGCCGGGCTCCATCGTCAACCTCGAGCGCTCCATGAAGATGAACGGCCGACTGGACGGACACATAGTGCAGGGCCATGTAGACACCACCGCAGTCTGCACCGATGTGCAGCCGCTCGACGGCAGCTGGTACTACACGTTCCGCTACGACTTCCGCCCCGAGCTCGCCGCAAGAGGCTACGTGACAGTAGACAAGGGATCGATCACCGTCAACGGCGTATCGCTGACCGTCTGCGAGCCGGAAGCCGACACTTTCAAAGTGGCGATCATCCCCTACACCCACGACCACACCAATTTCTGCCGTATCGAGAAAGGAACGAAAGTCAACCTCGAGTTTGACATCATCGGCAAATACATAGCCCGAATCTCGGCCCTTTCCTGACCCCTACCCTCCCCCTCGATTTCCCCATGCCGCCCTCCTCACTGTGCTGAGATTTCTCCTGAGCCCCCCTCAGCACTGTGTTGAGGACGCAGTCCGAAACCCCCAAGCGATCAAAGACTCAACGCCCATGAAACCGATCAACCTTCCTCCCGACTCTTCAGGCAATCCGCCGGCACGCACACGACGTCCGGCCAGACTCTATACGCTTCTCGGAGGCAACGGAAGCGGAAAATCGCTTTTCATGAATGAGATAGCCAGGCTAAACGCCGAAGACGCTTACCCGGTATCGGCAGTATCCGGCGGTATGCCCGGCCGCGTGACGGGGTCGCTTCCGCAACTTATGACCGTGCTTTCCCTCGATGAGGAGAAAGCGCGGTTTCACGTTCTTAAGCAGATCTGGGAGGAGACATTTCCCGGCAACAGCATCGATATCGTAAAGGGAAAAGCCCGCATACGCAACCGCTCGGGAAAGGACTCGATCGGCATACGCTCACTCAGCCGAGGCGAGAAGGCCGCGCTCTACTACATCGCCGCATGCCTCCTCGCTCCGCAGGAAGCCCTCATCCTCGTAGATTCCCCTACCCTGTTCCTGCATCCCACAGCGGTAGGCATCCTATGGGACCGCATCGAACGCTCACGCGCCGACTGCCGCATCGTCTACGATACCTACGACGCCAACTTCACCGCCGGGCAGACACGGCGCACCGCAATATGGATCAAAGACTATGATGCCGCCCGGCATTCCTGGCGATATCAGATCATCGCCGACGGCGAACTCCCCGACGAGGTATTTCTCCAGATGATGGGAAGCCGCCGCCCGATCCTCTTCACCGAAGGCGACACCTCCCACAGCATCGACATGCGCCTCTACAGCGTCGTATTCCCGGAATTTACGGTAAAGCCACTCGGAAGCTGCGACAAGGTGATCGAATCCACCCGCACCATGCAGTCGCTACGCGTAATGCACCGCATCGAGAGCTACGGACTCGTAGACCGCGACCGACGCAGCGAGCAGGAAGTGGAGTATCTCCGGGCCAAGCACATACTCGTGCCTGAAGTGGCGGAGATCGAAAACATCTTCCTCGCTCCGGGAGTGGTGGAGACGATGGCCGAGATTCGTGGACGGAACCCGAAGAAGGTGTTGAAGGCCGTTCGCCAGGAAGTAATCCATAAATTCGAGCAGATGCTCGAAAGCCAGGCCCTGCAGCATACGCGCCACAGGATGAAACGCGACGTGGAGCGCAAGATCGACGCCCGCTTCACGTGCATTACCGCCCTCGAACTCCACATAAAAAGCCTCATCAAGAAGCTAAAGCCCCGCGAGACATACGACCAGCTCCTCGCCGAATTCAGGCGCATGGCACGCGGTGGAGACTATGAGGGAGTGCTGCGTGTATTCAACCACAAACCGATGTTTACCGGCAGCTGCGTGGCGAAGGCACTCGGATTCTCAAACATCGACGAGTATGTGGCCGGAGTCATCACCGCCATGAAGCGCGGCGATGAACCTGCCGAACGCCTGCGACTCGAGATACGCAAGCTATTCTCCTGACCTCGCAACAATACCCCCCACCGAAGTGTTTTACCTTTAGATAACTAACAACCACATATATGGCCCGCAAGAAAAAACAACTTGAAATACTTCGCAACGATCCCTGGCTCGAACCTTTCGAAGCTGCGATCACAGGTCGACACGAAGACGTAACAAAAAAGCTCAAGGAACTCACAGCCGCCTCCGGCTCCCTCTCCAAATTTGCCAACGCATACGAATATTTCGGCCTCCACAGGCAACCCGACGGAAGCTGGATCTTCCGCGAATTCGCTCCCAACGCCACGTCAATACATCTCATAGGCACCTTCAACGACTGGAAACTCAACGACCACTACAGTCTGGAACGCGTAGGAAACAGCGGTTCGTGGGAAATAAAACTTCCTGCCGACAGCCTTCACGACGGCGACCTATACAAGATGTTCGTCACTTGGGACGGCGGTCAGGGCGAGCGCATCCCGGCATATGCCACAAGAGTGGTGCAGGACGAAGAGACCAAGATATTCAGCGCCCAGGTATACGCGCCGGAACATCCCTACGAATTCAAGGTCAACGACTTCACTCCCGACACAAAACCCCTCCTCATATATGAGTGCCATATCGGCATGGCCCAGCAGGAAGAGAAGGTAGGCTCCTACGATGAGTTCCGCACCAAGATACTGCCACGCATCGCCGCCGACGGATACAACGCCATACAGATAATGGCCATACAGGAGCATCCATACTATGGATCGTTTGGCTACCACGTCAGCAGCTTCTATGCGGCATCGAGCCGCTTCGGAACGCCCGACGACCTGAAGCGACTGATCGATGACGCCCACGAGCTCGGAATAGCAGTGATCATGGACATAGTACACAGCCATGCCGTGAAAAACGAAGTGGAAGGACTCGGCCGACTCGACGGAAGCTACGACCTTTACTTCAACCAGGGCGACCGCCGCGAGCATCCGGCATGGGACTCCCTGCTCTTCGACTACGGCAAGAACTCCGTGCTCTATTTCCTTCTCAGCAACTGCAAGTTCTGGCAGGACGAATACCGATTTGACGGATTCCGGTTTGACGGCGTCACGTCCATGCTCTATTATGACCATGGCCTCGGAAAAGCATTCGGCGGATATCCAGACTATTACGACGGCAACCAGGACACCAACGCCATTGTATACCTTACGCTCGCCAACCTTCTCATCCATGAAGTGAACCCCAACGCCATCACCATCGCCGAGGAGATGAGCGGCATGCCCGGCCTCGCCGTAAAATTCAAAGACGGCGGCATCGGCTTCGACTACCGCATGGCCATGGGCATCCCCGACTACTGGATCAAGATGATCAAGGAGAAGAAAGACGAAGACTGGCACCCGACCTCTATCTTCTGGGAACTCACCAACCGCCGCGCCGACGAGAAGACAATCTCCTACTGTGAGAGCCACGACCAGGCCCTCGTAGGCGACAAGACCATAATATTCCGACTCATCGACAAGGAGATGTACTGGCACATGATGGACGGCGACAACGACTTCACAGTGGAGCGCGGCATGGCTCTCCACAAGATGATACGCCTCGTGACGCTCGCCAGCATCAACGGCGGCTACCTCAACTTCATGGGCAATGAGTTCGGACATCCGGAATGGATCGACTTCCCGCGTGAAGGCAACGGATGGAGCTATAAGTACGCCCGACGCCAGTGGGACCTCGTTGACCGCGAAGACCTGAAATACAAATACCTCAACCGCTTCGACAACGCCATGATCGGCATAGTGGACAAGCAATACAACTTCCAGGCCAAACCCGTTGAGAAACTCTGGGAGAAAGACGACGATCAAGTGCTCGCATTCAAGCGCGGGGACCTCATCTTCGTCTTCAACTGGAGCCCCACACAGTCCTTCCCCGGATACGGATTCCTCGCACCGGCCGGCGAGTATGAGGTGATACTCGATTCCGACTCCCTGGAATTCGGAGGACACGGACTCGTCGACGACAGCGTACACCACTTCACCACTCCCGACCCCCTCTACTCTCCTGCCGGAAAGGGATGGCTGAAGATGTATATCCCGGCTCGTACAGCACAGGTGCTCCGTATGGTGAAGCCCCGGCCAGGACGTCGCCCGGCAGCGGGAAAAACGGCAGAAGCCGTAGCCGAAGCTCCTAAAGCCGAGACTAAGAAGACTGTAGCCAAGAAATCCTCGGAAAAAGCCGAGGAGAAGGCACCCGCAAAGAAAGCCACGGCAAAAAAGACGTCGGAAAAAGCCGAGGAGAAGGCTC
>CAMWMK010000045.1 GCA_947175295.1 uncultured Porphyromonadaceae bacterium | reverse complement strand
AAATAGTATTAGTTAATCGCCCTCAAATCTGTCAATAATTTTTAGGGATAGTCACGGAAATGAGACTGAATTTATAGAGATGGTTAATTAATGGTTTAAAATTAATCTGTTGTGTATGAAAATAAATGACAATAGCTTAAATTTAAGCTATTGTTGTGGTTGCTTGTAATTGGATAATTGTCAAATGTAGTATGTGAAGACAGTGGTGGGCTATGCCGGGCGTAGGAGCGTATCAGATCAGGCCCATTGATTTGGCGAGGCGGCAGGCTTCATGGGTGTTTTTCACTTGGAGCTTGCTGATGATTTCCTGTCGGTGACGGCTTACGGTATGTATGCTGATGTTGAGGAGGTCGGCGATTTCGGCGCTTTTCATGCCGTTGTCGATAAGCGCCAGCACTTGCCGCTCCCGTTTGCTCAGAATGTTCTCGGAGTTGGATGAGGAGATTTCCTCTGTCACTCCCGTTGCGGAATTGACAATGAGGCATCGGCATTTGAAGTCGAAGAGCAGGGGACTGTAGATGCAGAGCGCATATCTGACATTGCAGTTGTCATCATAGATGTAGTGCATCCGGTGTAGCACATCCCTGACGCTTCCGTCTACGAACCGGAATCTCAGTTTCGACATCAGGTGGAATTGGCTTTTCCTGTCTTTAGGCAGATGCCTGACGAAATGGAAGAAGCGGAGTTCGTTGATGTATTTTTCTTCCAGTTCTTCCTGAGGCATAAGCGCGAGGATGCGCTTCTCCCATATGGAATTTTCCAGCCTATATCCATGCAGCCCCAGACTGCGGGCGAACTCACCGGCAACTATGTGGCTTTTCCCATCGCTCATATCGCTGATGACTACGATGGAGTTTTCGATGCTTGCCATAGTTTCCGCATACTCCAGCAGTCTACGTAGGGTCGCCATGTCATTGCTGCATCCTTCGGGGCGCAGCAATTCATCGAGTTTCTTGCGGTTTGATTCAAAATGGTTATTTCTGACCATTGTGTATTCAGCGTTTTGGAATTAACTTTGCAAAGTTAATCAAATTAATGGTGATATACAAAAATGAATAAGAAACTGTTTGCTTCAGTCTGCGCTTTCATGGCGGTGATAGGAGCCGGAGCCCAGACCCTTGAGAAGATGAACTGGTTTAACGAACCGGAGAACTGGAATATCAGCGGCGGAAAACTGACTATGGATGTTACGCCCAACAGCGACTACTGGCGTATTTCGCACTATGGATTTACGGTAGACGACGCACCGTTCTATTATGCGGAATACGGTGGGGAGTTCGAGGCTAAGGTGAAGGTGTCGGGCGACTATAAGGTGCGATTCGATCAGGCCGGCATGATGATCCGTCTTGATCATGAGAACTACATCAAGACGGGAATCGAATATGTAGACGGAAAATACAATCTGAGTACGGTAGTCACTCACAAGACATCCGATTGGAGCGTCATCGCCCTCGACCGTCCGGTGGATTTCATATGGATCAAGGCAGTGAGGCGGCTTGATGCGATAGAGATCTTCTACTCGTTTGATGATAAGGAATACCATATGATGCGCAACGCGTGGGTGGAGGCCAACCATCCTGTGAGGATTGGCATGTTTGCTGCGTGTCCGGATGGCAACGGTTTCAAGGCTACGTTCTCGGATTTCAAGGTGACGCATCTTCCCGACAAGGTGAGGACCGATTGGCTCAAAAACAATGCCGAGTAAAAAGCTTCCACTATAGTATACGATATTTGAATTGAATTCATCTCCGATCGGTCTCAAGTACGGGCCGATCGGAAATGTTTTTATTGTTTATTCGGGATTTTTTAATTAATTTTGTGGCGGAAAGTTTAACCTGCATAATGTGATGATTCTGCCGATGAGATTCAGTGAGGAGGAAGTGTATCTGTTTGGAATGGCCTTTACTTTGGTCGTTTCTCTCTTGATAGGTATTCCATACCTTAAAATGTTCCTGAAAAGGTATTGGAGCGACAAACGTGGCAATTCCCTCAATGACATGGCTGTATTGGCATTGTTTATACTGCTGTTTGTCTGCGCATTCTATTTTTACGCATTGAGGCCTTTTTTTCATTATACCTCCGTATCGTGGCTGTTTATAATAGGCTCTTGTCTGGAGATCGTTGCTTTATACTTCTATCTAAAGCCGTTGGACCGTTATTCTATAGAAGAGAACAGGCATTCTTTGAGCGATGAGGAAGTGGCAGCTTCAGTGCTGAAACGCGATATACCTTTCTATACTCAGCTGGTTTGTATTCTTCTATTGAACAGCGCGCTTTCTTTAGGATGTATTGGGTTTGGTCGCTGGTTCATGCCGGATGTGGTGGAAGTCCGTAACGGTGCGAAGCGTGCGGTATATCAATATAAGGTGAGTGATTATTTCACATTCCCTTTTGAGAGAGGCATGAGGCCGGGTGGAAGCTATATCGACAACCTTTCTAAAGATACTATCTATAGAGTGATTGTAAATTACGGCTATCCGGGGGAAGACAGGTACAACAATTATACGGTTCAGGGAAAGTATCCTCCTCATTCATTTTGTAGGATGCCGGGCCGGACCTTCCATGTCATGGACACTATAGCTCCGATAATGCCTCCATCGCATGGTAGGATGGGCCGCTATCATACCCAGATGGTATATCTTACCGACTATGAGCATCTGTGGGATTTCAGGTTGGTGAAGATGCGTCAATTCGGAATAGAGCGTAACAGATGGGTTGACTCGATAAAGGAAAGCCGTAATCTTCCGATATATGAGAATTACGAAGAATACAGGGCCTACAAGAGAATCAATCCTTACCCTTATTCTCGTCTCATTCCGGATTCACTGATGCGAAATAAAAGAAAGAACCGTGATATGGCCCCACAATAGAAAAGACGTGTTGTTTAGTTCGCCTTAAATATACTTCATTGTATATCCATATGCCACAGCATATATAAGCGAAATGATAAGAGAGGGATTTAGGTGGATCTACCAGCAAATATCACATCTCTTTTGCCTTGAGGAGTGCAGGATTTATATTGGCGCATGAAGGTTTTTGTGAATGTATATGCATAGTAACCCAAAACCAAAACTCATAGCTGCTGATACTATACTACCTATAAACAGTAGTATGGTGTTTCTTTTCCATTTCTTATGCCATTCCTCATCTTGCTTTTCAAATTCCTTGAAATAGGAAAGATAGGTTTGAGGATTATCTATTGCCTTTGTTAATTTAGATAGACCGACAAAAATAAATACCGCAAACAGCAAGATGATTATAAAGCTGATTGTTCCATCTTTCCAATAAAAAACCGTATCCCATCCAATTATAGTGGAGGCTATTCCTGCTACTACAGAGAATGGAAATGCAAGGTAGCCTATGCATGTCTGATACACCAGGTCTTTTGCTATTCTGATGTTCTGGCCACACTCTAAGTCCCAAAACATCGGAGCAATAGCCTCTTGGCTATTCAAAAGGTTTCGATGGATTTTTGTATGGTATTTTCTTGGAAGTGCAATTGAAACGAGCCTCCTAAAGATATTGAGGTTTGCTTTGTCTATCTTTCTTCCGATATTTGATATCCATCGATGCCAGCAATATAAAATGGCGATGATGACATAATTCACCCTATTCCTGTAAGGTGCAGATAGAGATATTTTATTCATTGGTTTGCTCATAATGGTTAAAATGGTTACAGGCGTGTGGTCGTACGGGGAGGTGCATGTAGCCGGATCTTTTAAATCGCCAACTCCGAGCGGACCGGACGTGCGTACCTTACCTGCTGAGGCATCTTCATATGAATAATTTATAGTTAAGGTTGCGAAACTTTTATGCCTAACTGGAGGTCTGTTAAAACGCATGGATAAAAAATAAAGCACCTATGACAGCAGACGCAATTCCACCTACATATAGCAGAATTGTATATATTCCCCATTTTTTAAGCCATTTGGTATCTTTCTTTTTATATTTCTTAAAATAAGAAAGATAAACACGTGAATCATCAAATACCTTTGTTAATGTAAATAACCCTATACAAAACAATACAATACTCAATAAACCGAGGCCAATAACCCATATTCTTCCTTTATAACTAAAGACAACATCCCATCCAATTAAGGAGCAAGCGATGCTGGACAATATGGCCACAGGCAATATTAGGTAACCACTACACGTCTGATAAACCAGATTCTTTGCTATCCTGATGTTCTGGCCACACTCTAAGTCTCGAAACAAAAGATCCCGATCCTTCCGGCTGTTCACATGGTTCCGACAGATTCTATAAACATATCTTTTCGGCAAAACGCACGACACTAACGCCCTTATGATGTATAACGCACGAATCTCCGTCCAATACGCGGCTTTTGATATCCATCGATGCCAGCAATAGAGGCAAGCGGTTACAATGTAATCAATCTTATCTCTATTGGAGGTGTGTACTGATTTATTCTTAATTTTACTCATTTTATATCTATTATATAAAAAATACGATACGCTTTATAACAGACAATGGCTTACGGATGTGGCGCCTGAGGACCGCCCTCAGTTACTATAGTAGCCACAAGCTAAGCCGGACCGGATATAAGGTGATGTTCCAGGCAAAGGGCGTGGGCGGCCATATGTCGATAGCGCTCCTTAATTAAAAGGTTCATGTATGTTGCGGTGGATAAAAAGACATAGAAACAATAATCCCACGCTTAGAGCAATTAATAGAATACTACCTAAAAACAGTAAGATGGTGTATCTTTTCCATCTCTTAAGCCATTTCCCATCCCTCTTTTTGAATTTCTTGAAATATGGAAGATAAAAATGAGGATCACAGGAGGTCTTAGTTAGCATAGAAACCCCGAAAATTGTTAACAAAGTCAGAAGTATCGGTAGGACAATCCCACTTCCATACCTCATCCAATCCATAACAGGATCCCATCCAATTAAGGAGCAGATAGTGCAAGATACAAAAGATACAGGTAATGCTATAAAGCCAATGCAAGTAAAAAACACCATATTCTTTGCTGTCCTGATATCATCGCCATACTCTAAGTCCCGGAACATAATGTCAAGATCCTTTTTTCCATTTACTTGATTCCTGCACAATTTGTATAGATATTTTTTGGGAAGAAAAACTGATCCCAAAAGTCTAATGATACGGAACACTCCATTCTGAAGTGCTAAACCAATCTTTGATATCCAAATGTACCAGCAATATAGGCAGCCTGTCAAAATATAATCAATTCGATCTTTATACGATGATGATTTCTTATTAAGGTTACTCATTAATATTTATAAATTAAATTCTCTCTTAAAAGAGCAGTTTTGCGTTATTGATGATGAATTGGCTGAAAAAAGTCTTTTGTCAATAGGCCCGAGACTCCATATGTCTTTGCCTGACTCCCTGTGACCAGTTTGAAACATATCTCAAGCGGACCTGCATCGTTGTCCTCCTAATGTTTTACAAGGGCCGCACGAAAAATTACAATATGTGGCGGCATATGGAATATTATCCTTAATCATGACCACAAATCTGCACTCCGATTCATTCGGAACTCCGTTGTTATTGTCAGACAATACCAAGCACGAGTCCTCGTCTATTTGGCTGATCACTTTTTTGTAGAATATGTTCTGCAATGACGTTGGTGCCTCAAACTTCTTGAAGGTTGGCTTGCTAGAGAAGAAGTCCAGACTGTATAACATGTCCATTTGCGTTTCCTGTTGATTTTTTGAAACATAGGGTTTCTTAGTTAAACCAATAGTTCGTTAATTTTGAATCAATTAGGCAGAGTCTCTGACACCGAAGAACAATAAGTTAGACGGAATCTCTTCCGTCAGGCCATTATTATTTTTCAGGTCACCGGATTTCCGACCCTCGATAAATTCCCTGATATGTTGATACAGCGGGGCATTATGAAGTACTCTCTTTACGGATGCGACGGAAAGCCTGCGTCCGGTCGCCTCATGTATCCTGTCGGAGACCTCCCTCGCCACATTGACAGCGGAAAGGGATGCGTTGTAACCGAAGGAGAGCCTGTCGGAGTCCGTGGACTGCCAGTGCTCAAAGCCCGTATTCTGTTTCGCATCCCGATAGAGGAACTCGATCCGGAACCGGGAGTGGTAGATGAGGAAGATCCCGGATGCCGATATCCCGGTATCGGTACTGAAAAGGATCTTCCTTATTTTCCTGTCTCCGCATCTGAGTTCCGCGACCACAACCTTGATTTTCCTTTTGAGGGATTTCCCCTTGACAACTGCGCTGAAAAGGACAGCCTCCTGTCCATCGAGCTCGACTGTCTCCCTGACGAACACGTCATCACGGAGATCATGTATGTCGACGGTTCCGTCAAGTTCCTTGGGATGTCCGGGGCCACCCATCCGCGGACCGTTGTAGAGATATTGCAGCACCGCGTCATCGCGCAGCCTGCTTATGACGTTGAACCCGAGGCGTGCCGCTCCCGTGACGAAGTCATGACTCGCGAACAGGCAGTCCCCTACAAGGATGTCAGAGATGCCGAGCAGTTGCTCCCTGTGTTCGAATATCGCCCTGAGACACTTTGCTGTCTGATTGTTACGGTTCTCCTTCATATGCTCAAGATAGAATGGAGTGCGACCTCCCGTGGAGAGCGGAAGCGTCTGCACCGCGAAAAGGAACCGCGCGTCGCTGACTCCGGCGCGGAACTGTGCGAAACCGAGGATCTCAAGGCCACGTTTCACCGAACCCGCGTATCCCGACCAGTACCGGTCGAGGCCTGGGGTCTTCGTGCCGGATTTGTCCAGGAAGCTATGGTCAAGGGCGATCGCACTTCCATGTCCGTCACCTTCAAGGAGCATGCCGCTGTTGAAGGCGCACCAGTCGAACTTCCTTTTGAAGTTCTGCCTGAAGCGACTCTCGCAGGAGTCTCCGTGCCGGGCCATCGACAGGAAACTCACCCTTCCGTATATTGTCAGTATCAAAATCATTGTCTCGATGAGGAAACTTTCAAAATTTTAACGAACTATTGCACAAAAATGTTTTCGACTGAAATTTAGCTACACACAATTATGCATTATGCATTATGTATTGTGAATTATGCATTATGCATTGTCACTTAAGAAATTATATTTATCAACATTATATCCATAATAAAAAGTTTTTCTAATGATAGAACTTATGAATCGAGCAACATAAGGATTACTTTTTAGAGTGGACTAATAATTGGTGATTTAAATAATAAATGGCCTGAAGATGTCAGTTGGATACAAAGTCAATGTTTTTTATGGAATTGAAAAGGCAGTATACTTAAAAAGTATGCTATGCTCAATGAAAAGGTTTTACTATTTTCCATATATCCAATCAACAGCTTGTCCACCAGCTTCACCTCCCCAGAAAGATCCTATTATCCCCAAAACAGTACCACCAATAATACTTCCTGGAATTGCACCAATACCACCGAAATGAGCTCCAATTATTCCTCCAAGCGAAACACCAGCCTTAAAACCCGCCAAAGCACCGCCAAAAGAAGCAGCAGCTCTAAAAGTATTATAACCATTTGTATATCCGTAATATTTGAAATCCATTGAGTCTTGAGTCAATCCAACAGCAACTTGAGCAGTTCCTATAATATAGCCTGCTGTAGTGGTTTTACCGACGATTTTACTTCCGACTGTGGTGAGTCTTTGGGTGGAAATATGTTGGTTTCCATAGAATGGCCTTTGTGATGTGGTCTTCCAATATATCTGTATATTGTGGTTTATTCCCACAGTTGAGTTCGCTCCATTTTTTGCCAGGCTTTGTCCAAAACTATCGATGGCTGTATTTATAAAGGAAGTAGCGTCTATGCGCTCGCTTAAATAGTCTTTGCCAATAATGAATTCAGTAGGTATTTTTGGTGTAACGACTAAATCCAGAAGCTCATGGACTATGTGTCCTTCCTCATCTTCGAATACTACGGGAGCTTCCCCTTCAAGATAATTGAACCCTGCGATGTTATAGCCGAACAAAGCTCCCTTAAGGAAGTTGCCTCCGGTCAACAGGCATGCTCCTCCTCCGACCAAAGCCGCTTTGAAAGCAAGACTCGTCTTCTGGCTATCCGTCAGGTCATCTGGAGTCAGCCCGTTCATGTTTGCTGACATGAACAGCGCAGATGCTCCTCCACTGATGAATCCGCTTGCAAAACAGCCGAAAGAGCCTCCGTCAATTGCGGATGCAAGTCCGCTTGCAAGTCCATGTGTGCCGGCACGGAGGAGTTCCCTGCCTATTGAGCCGACGCCTCCATAGAGTTTGCCGATGCCAAAACTGGTCAATGGAGAGGAAAGCAATGATGCCAGTCCAGCCTTGGCCACATTTCCTCCGGTTGCATGAGCCCGCAACATCGCGCTTCCGATTTGAAAGAGGGAGGAAGCTACCACAAAGGCTGTCCCTGCCAACTGTCCGCTTGGATCGGTGTATTTCAATGGATTGTTGAGACAGTAGCTGTAACGGTTGTAGCTCTGGGAGAAATCCGGGAACTGCACGTACGGGTCAGGACTGAAGAAACGTCCGAGTATCGGATCGTAAAGGCGTCCGTTCATGTTGATGATCCCGAATTCATTGAGCATCTCATGTCCGGTATATCCCCGTCTCAAGCCGATCATATTGCTCTTGACATCCTGTTTTCCCCAGGCATCATAAGATGCCTCAAAGGTCTTAGAACCTTTGACATTAAAAGCGGAGAGGATGCTTCCCAGATGGTCCTTGAAGAGGAAATGCAGTCCACGGCTTATGCCGGAATTCACAAAAATCACGTCATCATCAAGATAATATATACGGAAGTCCGCAAGTTCCTTTATTATCTCCATGTTGTTCGCATACACAACCGTCCTTATGGTTTTTCCATTCTCTGAATATCTTGATTGACAGCGCAGAAGGTCTGGACCGTAGAGGAATTCCATCTTCCGGTTGCCCTCGCTGTCTTCGATGCGGTCGACCAATCCTAAGGGATTGAATGCCGTAAGAAGTTCCGACGACGGAATTAGAGCTCCTGTGTTCTCGACGGATGTGACGGCATGAGGCTTCACATTGCTGTCATATCCGTAGGCCCCGAGGCCCGTTTTCGACAGAATGTTTCCGTTTCTCGCATAGCTTACGCTCATGATTTCCTTATTCCCGGCACTTGCTCCGACAAGCCTGTCAAGCGCATCGTATCTAAATGTCTCCGGGCTGTACCCTTTCCTTAACCTTGAACGGAGATTCAATGTAAGGGTGTCGAAATCCACTGTAAGTCTATCAAGCTCCCTGTTGCCGTATGCCAGCTGACGGACGCTTTCCAGCCCTTTTGAGTTGACGGTCCGTGTGGATATGATGCTGTCGGCGAAAGATGTCTTCATTGTCAGTCCATCGTAGCTCAGGAGACGGTATATTTCGATGTCTTCGAAACTCGCCGAGGTCTTGAATCCGTAGTTGTCATAGGTGTATGTCACAGGCTGCAGCCCGTCATACTTTACTTTGGATAGACGGTTGTCGTCGTCGTATGTATAACGGGTCGAATATGTTCCCGATCCATGGATGTAGCGGGATTCTGCTATGATCCTGCCGTATTTGTCGTATGTATAGGAAGTATTGTTGTTTCCTAACTGTTTTCTTGTCAGGCGGAGTTTCGCTGTGCCTGAGGTTCCGTAAATATTCCGTATCGTCTGATTGCCGATCACCTTCGACGATATCCTGCCGAGTTCGTCATACTGGATTACGGTCGTCACTCCCTTGGCGTCGGTTTGCTTCAGCAATGTTCCGTCTGCCGCATACTCATATGTAGATCTGCCCGCGTCCGGATCTGACACGGAAATCCTGTTGCCGGCACAGTCATAGGTGATATTGATGACAGAGCCCTCCGTGGTGATTGACGAAGGCAGTCCGTTTGCCCCATATCTGTAGATGACGGAGGCGCCTGAAGGATCAGTTGATCTGAGGATATTGCCCCAGGCATCAGTTGCCTTGGTGTAGGTGCGGCCATTAGTCGTTGAGAAGACGGTACGGTTACCATACTTATAGGTCACTTCATTGCCAAGACTTGATTTCTCAGTCAGCAACCGGCCTAATCCATCATAGCGGAATGTCTTCCATGACTTGAGTTTACCGGTCTGTTCTGACACTTGACTTACTTTTCCAGTATAATCATATTCCGTATTCTTTTCAATCAGTACGTTCTTGGGGCCGAAAGTCGAGCTTGATGTCTCGTTGCCGGCTTCATCATACCATGTCAATACCCATGGCTTGCCCGTTTCCTCCACGAGACTGTAATGATGCTTCCGGTCGGTTTTTCCCCAGCCGACAGAGTATTTGACCTTCCTTTCATCTGGAAGGGTCGTGGATGACCTGCGGCCCCAACCGTCATATGTATGGGTGGTGGTAAGTATGTTGTCGGATTCAGTACAATCATTCTCCGTAAGAACATTGCCCCATGTATCATAAGTGAATGTCATGACTGCTGCTTCAGGATTCTGGCTGCTTTTGACCAAAAATCTTCCAGTGGCATCATATTCATTGAGTTTTGTGATCTTGACTACTGATTTTCCGGTGCTGTAAGAGGAAAGACAGTTGCCGTAGGTGTCGTAGGTGGCATTTGTCGTCAGTTCGAGGTCAGTTCCGGAATTGACAGTTGTAGATACAATGTTGCCCTTATCGTCATATTTGTACTTTGTTACCGAGGAATACTCTTGGGAATCATGTTCGTGTTTCTGACTTGATTTTACGGTACCGGGAAGCCAGACCCCCGCCACCTTATTATAATCAGAGTAATCGACCTTCTTATACATCTTGTTAGCTATATTGGTGACTGTCTGGGAAGTTAAGACACCGTTCTTCAAATCATATATGTTTGAGGTCTTGACGGTCTCATTATACATGTCTGTAACTGTGGAGAACCTATCATAGCAAAAGTATGTTTTCTCCACGGTCCGGACATCATATTCAGTCACTACTGAAGAGTTCATCCCACCGACTGAGTTGATGGACTTGGTTTTTATAGGTATGCATTTATCTACATCCCAGTCCAGAACGGTATCGGTCGATGACTCTCCTGTATTCAACATGGTCTTTGTCACCGAACCGAATCCGAGTACCCCCGCTCCTGTCATCTGCACATAGAGATCCTTATATTTATAATCAATCACATTGGACCTGCATATGCCATTGGAGAAATTAAGCTGTTTCACAACGGGAAGCGGAAGAGTCATCGTATTGACGTTACTGTTCGCATCCATATGGTTTTCAGCTGAGTATACTTCAGGAGAAGTCAGATAACCATATGATATGCTTGAAGTATTGCCGAGACCATCGGTAATTTCGGTAACCCTTCCTGTTGCTACATTGGCACCGGCGGTCCGGTATATATTCAAGGTCTTTTCCGTCACGGTGTTGTTCTCCCGGTCAAGCGGACTTCCACAATTTGCAAGATCGATGTATCCGTCGCCATCGAAATCACCTATGAAGATCAGTTTCTCATCAGCATCCGCCTCTCGGGTTTTAGTAAAGGAATCCATCAGTATGAGTCTCGTTCCGTTTGACTTGAGCCAGCTGATCTTGGTTTCCTTGAATACAGGTTTATTGGATTTGATTTCATATGTCGCCTTGCTTACCACAACATCGGACCGGCCGTCGCGGTTCAGGTCAATGCATCGCAACAGAAAGTGGTCGTCGGGTTCATCCTTCACTTTTTTAGACAAACCGATATCGTAAGAGTAGGTGTTGTCGAAAGTGCCGTCTCCGTTATTGTATGCCACTCGTATCGAGGATTCCCCATCTATGTTATAGACGAAATCAAGCAGTCCGTCACCATTGAAGTCTCCCTGGTCTATCCTGACCTGATCCTTCATCGTAGTGCCGGTCTTGTATATGGACGAGTCAAAATGGCTGCTGCCTATCTTTCCGCCGCGGTTATAGAAGATCTTATAGCCATTTTTGTGAAGTACTATTATGTCGGTAAGACCGTCGTTGTTATAATCTCCACAGAAGATCTTTTCAGGCTTTTCCGTAATTGCTAGTCTACATCTTGTTGCAGATTCCGTCAAGTTTGAGGTATCGTCCAATTTAATAGTCGAGGCCTGATACAATCCGTCAACAGCTGTTGTCTCCATACATAATATCTCGTCTTTGCCATCGCCGTCGAAGTCAGAGGATGTATAAAGGGGTGGTGTGGATGTAGAATAGATCGGTAGTGTTACTGTTTCAAAATTTGTTTTTCCCGCCACGATGTTTTTTCCTGTTATGATGGATAATTTTTCAAAATTCCAGGAATTTCCGGCATATAGGCGGCGTGGGAGCACCAGGTCGTTGATTCCGTCACCATCTATATCGGAAAGATGGAATCCTCCCATTGCAGATTTGATTTCAACTTCTAAATCATTGGTTTTATTAGGTGCACTGTTTGTAAACTTGTAAATTATCGGATCCTGGTAGCTGACTTTTTTTTGTTCGTCCACCATACTGCGGCTTATGATTACGAATGTAAAATAGGAAAACTTATTCAACTCGTGCTTTATACCGGGAACAATAAGTATGATGTCGCTGATTCCGTCTCCGGTGACATCGGCAGCCATATACGCTCTCTGGGATTCTATGGAAATCGATGAATCGAGGTTCAATGCAGGATCAAAGATCTTTGTCAGGGTTGTGGTGCCGTCTGTCAAAGGAGACCATGTGAGTTTGGTGGGCGTAAGGTTGTCTCCGTTGCCGTTCTCTTCCCGTATCGAGGTAAGACGGGCAAAACGGCATGGACTCTTGTCGGAGGTTGCGTCATATGTCAGAAAGTATTTTCTGAACACCTGGTCATTGGAGGAAGTGGTGATTGTAGCTATGCGTTTGGAGATTGAGCCCTTCCGTGTTTCGAGAAAGAAATAACTTGGAGTAGCCCCGATATCCTCATATGTCAGTTCAATCTTATTCATGAGGCCTCGGTCCTTGACGGAATTCATGCCATAGGAGACACTCACAGGATAGGGATAGTAATTTTCCTGCCGGTAAGCGACCGTCATGTAATTGCCCTTTATATCTTCTGTACGGTTTACATGCCACGACGCGATTCTTTGATAGCCTGACTTGTTCTTGAATGTCAGTCTTGAATCCGGTGTATTGCCATATTGATAGGTCTTGCCATCTGGAGTCTGTACCTCAAACCATGTAGATACAATGGTGTTGGAGTACAGTCCATGTGCAGTAACCTTTGTATACGGATCACCCTCAATACAATACAAAGCTCCTTCTTGACAAGGTAAACCTGAGACAAGGATGAGTCGCTTACCGTCAAGAAAAAGATTGTCTGTCACGCTGTATGTGATTCCAGCGATTTCCTTATTATTGTTAAAGCTGCTTTTCTCTCCTCTGGTAATGGCGGATAGTCCGGACAGAGAGACTCCATATCCGGCGATGCCGTTGGTGGCGTTCTGACTGTTGTATGCCAGACTAAGGCCGGGCATAAGTGGGCCGCCGTTGGGCGCTTCTATGGGAACTACATACTCTGCCGCTCCGACTCCGTTGACAGTCAGGCTGCCGGCTACTGCTCCCGGAGTATACTTATTGTCAACGACAGGAATTCCCGGATTCAAGGGATTGACAACAATCTTGTCATCTTTCGAGAATATGGGAATAAAAGGATTGTTTGGTTCCACGATGGGCGGTGGAATGTAAGGTACTAACGGTATCTCAATCCCCCCAGGCCGGACTACACCCGGATTTATGGGCGTTAATGTTTCCGGAGTTCCATCAAGGGTTGACGGATCCTCATCAGGTATTGAATCGCAGGGCGTCTGCGCGGATACTGCAGAAGTGATTATTGACAGGCACAATATTGCTACCTGTCCTATATGTCGGATTCGTTTCATTTCTTGGTGATTTTCCAGGTGGTCTGATTTCTGTTGATCGTCACGGTTAGGATATAGACTCCAGCAGGACTGGAAGACATGTCGATGCTTAGGTAGCACTCGGTAATCTGTTGGTCAAGCACATGTATTCCATTGATGGAATATACGGATACTCGTCCGGTATCCTCCTCATTGAAGTCGTTTATTTTGATCTGAACGATACCTGAGCCGTCAGAGGTGAGTGTCACACTTTTTTCTCCGATTGAATCGTAGTAGTCTTCGTTGACGCCAGCGGTATTGCCAGGTGCTTTATTCATCTGTGTTATTACCAACTCACGTTTGATTCGGTTTCCTGCCGCATCATATGCGAAAGTAATCTTTCCTGACATATCAAATGGATCTAAGACCAATAGTGATAGCAGGAGAATAATATTTCGTGCAGAAATGACATTAGATAGAGAATTATAAGTTTTCATGGTTGTTGTGTTGTTCTGAAATATTAGACAACTCCTCTCTCCCAGGAGTGAAGGAAAAGAGAAGCATACATCATATGTATGCTTGGTAATCACGAATATTTGATTACATTATTATCAATCAATACCGGATTTCAATTTCTCCTTCTGCTATCCATTCATTGCCTTCGATGCTTACCGTTAAAAGACCGAGGTAGTCTGAGGGAATATTCAGAGTTGCGTTGAGACAGTTTGAATAGCCTAAGACGTCTCCTTCTTCTGTTCGTACGTATACCTGAGCATCGACTGCCTCTTCAGAACTTACTTCGATAGTATGTGATGCAGTGTCGTAGATTACCTCTACAGACACATGCATGGGGGAACGTTTTACCGTGGTAAGTTTGTTCCCTTGTCCCTTTTTTGCGATGGTCAGTGGGACATCTTCTTTGGCTGCTGAAAGTTGAATCGGGATGGAGAGCAGGACTCCAAGGAGTAGAAAAAGTTTTCTCATTTGTGTGATGTTTTATTGGTTTTGCAAGTGCAAAAATATAAAGACAAAAGTTTTCTCGCAAATGAAAAAGTTTGACGGTATTGAAATTTTTATAATTGATAATCAGGAATATAGGTGTATGTGGATTCTTGAACTGCAATAAAGGCAATCGAAAAGTTTGACGGCAGGGTATGGTTCGTTCCTTTAGGATATCCTTTCGCTGTAATAGGCACGCGGAGGGGCAGATAGGCAGAGCGCGCGAGAGATGTCTGCTATTGGGCGACCCCCGGAGCAGAGAGCCGACAATAATTGAAGGTATCAGAGGGTCTTCATCTTTCTTCTGACGTAGAGACCGATGTTGGTCTCATGTTCATCTATACCGAGTTTCTTTCGTATATCACTGCTGATATGGTAATGGCGCTTGAGCTTGATGTATTCGCCGACCTCCGTACCCCTGAGGCCGATGGCATATAGGCAAAGGTAGTTGATTTCCCTTTCTGTCAGATCATGATCTTCGAGGTATCCTATGAATTTCGGATAAAGAGCCTTGATGGCGAGACGCGTTGATTTCATGAACTCGTCCTTGTCTGTTATAAGCTTATCCCTCCATTGAGTGTAAGGCAATGCGTATTTATCGTTGTTGGAGATCTCAGCTGCCAGCAAGGTATTCAGCATCTCCATTCGGGTCCTGATTATGTCTTCGAGAGGTTTTTCCAGATCCTTGCTGCATTCCAATATCTCCTTTAGACGTATGCTTTCCGTCTCCAGCTGATCAATCCTCATCTTGAGGTTTTCCGCTTCCAGAGATTGTCTGTTTCGCTCATGTTCGGCCTGCTGTTTCTGCAGTTCAAGGTTCTCTTTCTCTTTTCTAAGGTTTTCGGCCTCCAATGATTTTCTGTCTCTTTCAGATTCCGCAGCTTCCTTTTCAAGAATGGAATTCCGTCTCTCCAGCTCAAGTTTCTCATTTGCCTGCTGAAGCGAAAGGTTCTCCTTGTCGGCCAAGAGTCGTCTGGCCTTCGAAAGCTTATAGAGATTGCAGACAAATATTACGGCCGCCATTAAAGCAAATGCCACAAAGAGCATAAACCAGAATTTCCGGTCTCTCTTAAGAATCTCCTTGAGATTGTATTTCTCCATCTCATGTTTCTGCTGCGCAAACATCAGGTCGCGAGCCATCATGTCCATATGTATTGAATCGGTTGTAGCTGAGAATTCCTTGTATGCCTTCAAAGCTCCTTCATAATCTCCATTCTGTTCCAATATACCCGTCTTGACCGCATGATATCTTAATGATGTGGCGGCTTCGGATTCTGTTGAGATAGAGTCCAAGTATAGTTTGGCTGTTTTTCCATCTCCGAGCATATGATAAGCCGCCGCAATATTAATCCTGTCGAAGTCATCCATAATACCGGTTGAAACATAAGATGAAACCATATCCATGATCTCCTTCTTGTTGCCATATTGCAGAAGATAGTCCAATCGATAGGATGTCAGAAGGTCATTATAATGGGGAGAGTTTGCCGCTATGCCGTTTATGAGGGAGAATATACTGTCTGCTTGAGGTTTGTTATTATTGATCACACTTACGTCCATGGCGTTGGCAAGGCAGGAGACTTCATAATCCGGTAGGGCGAGCTCACCGTAAAGTCGGGCGGCTTCGATGTTGTTCCGGATGTAGTCATCAAACCTATACATCTTATATTGGATTGCAGCCTGGGCTACCATGAGATTGGCAACGGTCATTGTGTCCTTAGCCTCAGAGAAAAATTCCCTTCCGCGGAGAAAACTATACATTGCCGAGTCATTCTCTCCACGATTCTGGAAAATCCGGCCCTGATAGTAATAGGTACGCAGTCTTTCATCCGGAGAACCTTTCTTTGAATAGTAGTCGATCGCTGGTCGGAGGATGTCAAAGACAGTAGTATCGACAAAATTCTTATCCAATGCCATCGACATCAAAAGTGCATGGCGTGCCTTCTCCTTATTGCCGGTAAGATTTGCTTGCTGAATCGATTTTAGAAGTGAAAGCGCAGAATCCGGCCGAGAGTTCATAACCTCCTCTGAAATATCCATCCTCTCCCAGGCCTCATTCTGCCGATGACAGCAGACTGTAGCCAGGAGGGTGACAATGCCAATAAGCATATGTAAGAGCAGTTTAGGATGTCTATTCATATAGAGCAGTTTGAGAAGTTAAATCTACTATGCAATTACAAAACGACAAAGATACGAAAATAAATTGGATTTTGCTCTATTTTCCTTTTGCAAAAATGCGTGCTGGGGGGCTCTTTTATTTAGGATATTCATTCGGCGGAAAGATCACGCTTTATATTTGCAGCTGAGTGGCTGAGTGGCAGAGTGCCCTGAGGGATATGAGAACTGGACCCACAACTGAGAGCGCATGAGGGGGCTACGCTACGTTTGAAGGGTTCTGAGGGAGGAAAAAGTTAGGGGAAGGACGCGCGGGGACGCCTGGGGACCAGGCTCTGTTACGAAGGGATGCGCTATGTAATAGAGGGCGGTCCCGACCCTCTATTACAGAATTAGCATTTGGTAGTGTTGGGGGAAGATAGGGGAGAACATTTAGGTGTTGTTATAGGTTTTTCTTTTTGAAGTAATATATATGATTATGAAGAAGGTATTGATTATCGGATGTCCGGGAGCGGGAAAGAGCACGTTCGGACGGGCTTTGGCGGCTAAGACGGGATTACCGCTGTTTTATCTCGATATGATATGGCATAAGCCTGACCGCACGAATGTTTCGCGAGATGAATTTGATTTGAGGCTCGCGGAGATCATGGGAAAGGATGAATGGATTATCGACGGCAACTATAAGCGCACCCTTCCGATGCGCCTTAAGGAAGCCGATACAGTCTTTTTCCTTGATTATCCGATAGAGGTTTGTATGCAGGGTGCCATGGCCCGTCTCGGCAAGCCGCGACCCGACGTGCCCTGGGATGGGAGCAATGACTTGGAGCTCGATGAGGAATTCCGCCGGTGGATACTCGACTATCCCAAAGATCAGATGCCGGTGATAGCGGAACTGCTTAAGAGCTATTCCGGGACTCTATATGTGTTCCATAGCCGGGAAGAGGCAAATAAATTTCTTGAGGATTTGGATGTGTGATATGGCATGGCTATTGAAAACCGAAACCAATTCAGGGGTTGCCGTGTTATAGTGGTAAAACTATGAAAAATAACACTACTATGACAAGAAAAGAACTTATTGACAGAATCGCCGCTAAAGTGGCGGAAGTCATCGACAATCCTGCGCCTTGGGGCGAGGATCCTCAGATAAGCATAATACCGACTACTCTTTTGGTAGGCATTGAGCGCCATCATGACGCCGAACGCGACATAGCCTTCAGTGATGAGGCTATTGAGGCAGATGCCGTGGAGGATGGGGATTATTCTGAGGATGCGGCAGATTTTCAGTCGGCTTCCGATCCGGACCTGTATCCGGTAGGTACATTGATTGACTATGCAACCAAGAAACCTGACTTGAAGAAGATAGAGCGGCTGGTAGAGGATTACATACCTCAGAAGGAGGAGAACCTTTACGCTGAATAAAAACAATAAGATGGGAGCCTTTCAAGAGAAGGCTCCTTGTTTTTTAGATAGAGGTAATGCATAATGCATAATTAGCTACGCTCAAGCTAAAGCAAGTCATAATGCATAATTGTCTGTCGCTGAATTTCAGCTGTAAATATTTGATGATACTATTCATTTAATTTGAATAGCATACTTAATGTATAATTATTGAATTATTTATTTCCGATGGTGTAGCCGAGGCTTAGGTAGGGGTAGAGGAAAGGATCTTTCTTCACGGCGTGTGCGCCCGAGAAACTGAAGGAGGGGCTGACACCTACGCGGAGCATGAAGCCGTTTTTGCGCTGGTAGCGGTAGCCGATGTTGGAAAAGAAGTAGTAGCCGAAAGTGCTGCGTGATACAGTCACTTTATATGCGGGCTCGAATATTGCCGGATAGCCGTTTTCATTGAGAAAGAGGCTTTGTTCTGTGGAATATATACCTAAATTGACGCCTAAGCCTATTTCAAATTTGCTTTTGCGTTTTCCGAGTATGCAGTTGAATTCGAGAGGAATAGCGAATCCGGACATTTTGTCGGAGTAAAAAAGGATGTATTGGTAGCCGGCTACGTATGATATGCCGCCACGGTAGCCAAAAGGAGACCCGGGTTTGATACGGGAGTCATAGGAGATTCCGATGAGGTTGGAGGCTCCGAAAAGTTCGGCATATATGCTTCGGTAGAGTGGCGCCACTTCTTCTGTGGTTTGCTGCGTTTCGGGGGTGAAGCAGGTTTCCTCTTCCGCCTTCATGGCGGGGATAATCCCCATGATTACTGCCAGAAATAAGAAAATTCTCTTTTTCATGATTCAATAGTTTTTACGTTTCTACCCATAAGACGCACTCCACACGAAAAAGTCCTATGCGAAATCACTTAAGAGACCACAAAAATTGGACAAAACATTATGTTAATTCGAAAAAAAATCAGTATATTTGCATCAAATTCAGATTTTAAGATATGGATTGGGAGTGAGAGAAATTAATGAGTTAATTTTCAAAGATGTAAATGTTGGCTCATAAAAATCAACAACGAGAAGGAATCGATAATGACTGACAAAGAACTCGCAAACCTTTTGGATGAACAGATTGCCAAATACAGTCGGGAGAACCGTCATCTTGAGTTTAAAAGCAACTATCAAGATGCAAATTCATTAGGCGAATATATATCTGCTTTATCCAATGGTGCTACATTGGACAATGAAGATTATGGTTATCTGTTTTTCGGTGTAGATGATGCTACACTTGAAATAGTCGGCACTACCTTTGACCCTGCTGTACAAAAAGTCTCATTCAAACTTGACAAATCAAGCAAAGTACCAAATCAGTATCTTGAAATGGGATTGAGACAGTACATAGCTCCCAAAATCAATTTCAGCATAAAGCCTTTTACAGCCAATAACGGCAGGCATGTAGTTGCTTTTATAATACCATCTGCAAAAGAGGAACCGACATACTTTATGGGAAAGGCATATGTGAGGGTTGACAGTTGCAAGACTGACATAAGGAGCTATCCTGAATGGGTACGTCAGATTTATAATGCCCGCAAGGACTGGAGTGCGGAAATTGTAGAGGGTGCGACCATTGAAGACCTTGATCCAGAGGCAATCACTCAGGCACTTGACGGGTATTGCCAAAGATACCCACATAGAGCTATCGAGGCAAGAGAGAAATGGAGCATATCGGAGTTCCTTGACCACGCAAAAGTTACAATCAACGGGCGAATAACCCGGACTGCGCTTCTTCTTCTCGGCAAGGAAGAATCCGCACATTATCTAAACCATATAGCCCAAATAGTTTGGAGGCTTGATGCGGGCGAAGAGCGTGCTGCCACAATCTTTCACCCACCGTTCCTCTTATCTGCAATAAACGTAAGAAAAGCAATAAGAAACTATCAGTTCAAGATATTTCCAAACAATACATTGCTTCCGGCTGAGGTATGGAAGTATGACAACCGCAGCATACTTGAGGCACTTCATAACTGCATCATGCACCAAGACTATGCTATGAATGAGCGAATTGTCGTGAATGAATACGTTGATAAACTCGTGTTTACAAATGCCGGAGCTTTCTATGACGGGGAATACGAGGACTATTTTGAAGGTAAAACGACACCGAAACGCTACCGTAACCAGTTCCTGTCTAATGCTATGGTTAATCTCAAAATGGTAGATAGCCAAGGATTCGGCATACATGAAATGTATCAGCATCAGCGAGATCGATTCCTTCCTATGCCTGATTACGATCAGTCTTCCGATTCACATGTGATATTGGAGATTCCAGGACAGGTAATCAACCAAGAGTATTCGGTGACTCTTATGGAAAACGGTTCGTTGGATCTACTTACCGTATTCTTGCTGGATAGAGTCCAAAAGGGGAAACCTTTGAGTAAAGATGCCTTGAAGAGACTTCGTAAACAGAAACTCGTTGAAGGACGTAGTCCTAATGTAATCGTTTCACGTAAAATAGCTGGAATCACACATCAGGAGGCTGAATACACCGACCTCTCGGGATTTGATGACCAATGGTATCGAGACCTTATAGTTAAGGCATTAAAGGATCACAGACAACTTCGCCGTACAGACTTCAACAAACTCCTGATTCCCAAATTGCCCGGTGTTTTGTCATCAGCGCAAAAAAAGAATAGGATTGATAGGCTTCTGCGGGAGCTAAGAACCAAGGGCCTTATAGTAGCCGGCAAGGATAGAATCTGGAGACTGACGTAAACGCGAAAAAAACGCGAAAAACGCGAAAAAAAACGCGAAAAAACGCGAGCATCATTCACGATGCCCGCATCGCTCATTCGCTCCGCGACCAAATCGCCTCGGAATCGGAAGAGCGGCTGATATGCGTTTAATATGATCATCTACTTAAGGATTACAATCATATAATTGATGCCTCAAGTGAATTCAAAACTATGCATTTGTATTGCTAAAACAGTAATTCATGATGAAAATGGATAATAGTGAAGAGGTGTTTCCGGTGGTGGATGAGGCCGGAAACGTGGTAGGAAGGGCTACGAGAGGGGAGTGCCACGGAGGGAGCAAGCTGCTGCATCCGGTGGTGCATCTGCATGTGTTTGACGCAGAAGGGAGGCTCTATCTCCAGCACCGTCCCGCATGGAAGGATATACAGCCCGACAAGTGGGATACGGCAGTAGGAGGACATGTGGATTTCGGTGAGAACGTAATGGGTGCGCTTCTGCGGGAGGCACGTGAGGAACTGGGCCTGACGTATTTCACGCCGGAATACTTGAAGAGCTATGTCTTTGAGTCGGACAGGGAACGTGAGCTCGTAAATAGTTTCAAGGCCGTAGTGGATCCTTCCGATGTCCATCCAAGCGATGAGCTGGACGGCGGACGATGGTGGACTGCCGAGGAACTTGCGGAGAACAGCGATGCGCTTACGCCTAACCTCAGACATGAATTGAAAACGCTAAGCCTGATATGAAGAAGATAGTGGTGGCGATGGACTCCATGAAGGGTTGTCTGGATTCATATGAGGCATCCGAATATGCTGCAGATGGTGCCTATGAGATGTGGCCGGATGCGGAAATCATCCACCGGCAGGTTTCCGACGGAGGAGAAGGAATGGTGTATATGATGGTGATGCGTTTCAAGGAGGAGGATTTGATCAGCAATATGGTATCCGGTCCTCTTGGAGAAAAGGTAAATCCGATTTGGGTGGTGCTTAAGGAGGAAGGCTGCCTGTGCGCGTATATGGATTTTTCCTCCGCGGCAGGACTCACCCTTATCGATGAGGACAAGCGGAATCCGCTTCGCACTTCGAGCTACGGAGTCGGGGAGATGATCAATGACGCGCTCAAGGCCGGAATCGAAAACGTCAGGCTCGGCTTAGGCGGCTCGGCCACAGTCGATGCCGGACTTGGAGCCCTGCAGGCAATGGGATTGTGTCTGCTTGATGCCGAGGGCAACGAGCTTCCCTCGCCGATTACCGGAGGCATGCTTTCCGACGTGGCCGATATGGAATTTCCTATGGATTTCAAGGAAAAGATATCGCGTCTTAAGCTGATGCTGCTATGCGATGTGGAGGCTCCCTTCACCGGAGAAAACGGAGCTGCACGTGTGTTCGGGCCGCAGAAAGGTGCGGATTCAGATGAAGTTGAGATTCTTGAGAAGGGAATGGAGAATATAAGGCTGCTGATTCTTGACAAGACCGGCATTGACCTCAATTCCTGCCCGGGCAGCGGAGCGGCCGGGGGAGCCGCAGGAGGATTGATGGCTCTTGCCGGAGGAGAGATAAAGAAGGGAGCGTCTACGCTTCTCGACCTGAGCGGATTTGAGAAGGACATAGAGGGCGCCGACCTCATAATCACGGGAGAAGGGAGTTCAGACCGCCAGACATTGATGGGTAAGATTCCGTATGAAATCCTTCAGCGGGGAAAAAAACGGAATATACCGGTATGGCTTGTAGCAGGACGGATCAAAGACCGGGAGGCGCTTCTTGAAGCGGGGTTTGAAAGGATAATCTGCATCAACTCTCCGGATATCGTATGGCGGAGCGATACGGTTGGCCTGGATCCTATGGATCCGGAGGTGGCGAGGAGAAGGCTGGAGGCGTTTCTTTAAGTATCGGCTTCGCAGTATTGGCTACGCAGTGTCGGTATTATTACTGGATGAGGAAGAGGACGATGAGTGAGGAGAAGACGAGGGTGATGTTGGCTACGGCGTAGGTGATGGTGAAGGAGAGGTTGGGGACTTCGGAGCCGAGGGCGTTCTGTATGGCGCCGATGGAGGCTACGCTGCAGCGCGCCCCTGCCACACATCCCAGCACTTCAGGTGTCGAGAACCTGAAGACGCGGTGAGCTATGAAGACGCATATCACAATGCTGAGGAAGGTCAGGAGCAGTCCTATGGCTACAATGGCGATGCCGGCTTCATGCAGTCCGGCCATCAAGGCACTCCCGGCTGAAAGACCCAAGACGGAGATAAACATGTTCACTCCGAGATTATTCATGATCCAGAGCGCAGACGAGGGTATATGGCCGAAAGAGGGACGCTTAGACCGCAACCATCCGAGCACGAGGCCGGAGAACAACGCTCCGACACTGACGCCCAAAGCCATAGGTATGCCGTTGATCTTTATCGACAGAGCTCCGACGATGCAGCCAACCGCTATGCCCAGGCCTACAAACACCATATCAGTGACATTGGTGTCGCGATCGGCATATCCGATCCTGTCTGAAGCAGCCGCCACATCGCAGGGCCAGCCTACGAGGGTGATGACATCGCCGCCGCAAAGCTGCGTATTGTTTTTTACAGGAATAGAAAGGCCGTTGCGTTTCAATGCCGCGACAGCCACACGGTCCATATATTCCTGTGAGCGCAACTGACCGAGCGTCATACCGTCCACATCCTTTGATGCGATGGTCACCGGTGTACGTTCGGCTCCGAAATTGAGCAGTTCATGGTCGGCTACCTCTTTTCCGGGAGGCGAGGGGAGAGCGGCCATTTCCTCGGAGCGTCCTCCGAGCACTATGTGGGAGCCGAGGGTTATCCTCACTTCGGGAGAGGGGTCGGTGATGACACCATTGATACGGGCACGCACGAAAACCACTCGGACGTTCATCTCTTTGTAATGCTCACGAATCTCAGATGGAGAGCGTGGAGTATCAAAAAAAGGGTCTGAGACCTCATAAGCACGATATACTACCGGGCGGCGTGCCGGAATCATTCCCGGACCGAGAGGAGCGTCGCCCCCTTCGAGCCGCTGCTCCATGTCGGCTACATCCGCCTGCACCTTTTTCAATCCTCCTATCATCCTCGGGGCGATGGAAGACAGAAACCAGGCGGTGAAGACCGTACCTAACACATAAGTGGCCGCATAGCAGGCCGGAATAAGCCGCAATACATGCTCCCGGGCCGATTCCTCCATCGGCATTCCCTTCAAAGTGTCGGTCATCAGTCCTAACGACGCGGATGCATTCTGCGATCCGGCAAAGAGTCCTGCAGCCACACCCTTACTGTAGCCGAGGAGTTTCGCGGCCAATACCACTACGCCTGCGCTTACCAGCGCAGCGACGGCGGCGAATGCCACTATCTTCACTCCGTTGCCCTTGAAGGCACGGAAGAACTGCGGTCCTACTCCATAGCCTACGGAGAATAGGAAGAAGAGGAAAAATACGGTCTTGACCATGTCGGGAATGGCTATGTCCAACTGCCCGATGATGACGCCTACGATGAGGGTGGCAGCTACGGAGCCGAGCGAGAAGGATCCGAAACGGATTTTTCCGAGCCAGAAACCGAGTCCGAGTGTCAGGAACAGAGGAATGAGGGGATGGGATTGGAGGAAGGACATTTGTTTAAGGGTTAAGTGTTTAAGGGTTAAGGGTTAAGGGGTTAAGGGTCAGGGGATGGAGGAATTGGGAGATGAGGATGAGGATGGAGGCGAGGGAGGCTGTGGAGAGGGCGGCGAATGCCCATTTCTCACCGGTGGTGAAGAGTGGAGTGCCGGGTGCCTGACGCTCTTTGTGGGTGCGGATGTAGAATCCTGTGCCGAGCATATAGAAGAGGGAGGTGAGGAACATTTCGAGAAGGCCTCCGGAGTAGGCCATCCATACGCAGAATACTGTAGTGACAATGGCTATTGTCATTATCCTCCGGTTGTCGGCTTTCTTCAGCAGGAAGAGTCCGGTGAAGAAATAGCCGGGAATGATCATCAATCCGGTGATGTGGAGTGCGGCGAGATAGACGTCGTCGGCCATCGCCACCATGATGAGGAAGAGATTCATCACTACGCTTGAGGCGAAGAGTCCATAGGTAGGCATGTTTTGGCGGTTGACCTTGCTGAAGAATTTCGGCAGGATTCCCACAAGCGAGGCCTCGTAAGGCACCTGGGCCACCACAAGGGTCCAAGCCACCCAACCGCCGAGCAATGAGACGATCACGGCTGAAATCACAAACCAGTAGGCCCATTCGCCACACGTAGCGCGAAGTATATATGCGATAGAGGGGTCGGGGAGCTGAGCGAGCTGTGCCCTTGCCAGCAGGCCATAGCTGAGCAGCGACACCGCCATATAGAGGGCGAGGGAGATAAGGAAGCCGGCGATCCCGGCCTTGCCTACATCGGAGCTCTTCTTAGCCCTTGCCGACATCATCACGGCCCCCTCCACGCCGAAGAAGCAGAAAAGAGTGACCATCATAGTCGATTTCACCTGCTGCCATGTGACTCCGACGCCGGCCACCGCTCCCCAGATGTCGGCCTCGTAAAGACGCGCCTTAAAGAATATCACCAGGATCGTGATGATGAAGATCAGCATCAATACCTTTATGGCGGCCAGAAGATTGTTGATGAACTTGGCGGTCTGTATGCCGCGGGCGACAATGCCGAACATTATCCAGATCAGCACCGTGCCGAAGGCGACTGTCTCCCATCCATGCCTGAGAAGACCGGGGAAGAAGGCTCCGAACGAGTCGTTGAGCATGACTGCATAGGCTACATTGGAGAAGGCGGTGCAGAGCCAGTAGCCCCACGCGATGTTGAACCCCGCGTATTTGCCAAACCCCGCGAGGGCGTACTGGTAGATTCCTGCATTGTATTGAGGATATCGGTCGCTCAGCCACTTGAATGCGAGCACGAGTGGAAGGATGCCCATGGATGTGACCAGCCACGACAGCCACACGGCGCCGGGATTTGCGACGTTGGCCATGTTCTGAGGCAGGTTGTAGATGCCCGTACCCACCATGAGTCCGAATACGAGGGCTGTCAGGCCCCAGAAACCGAGTTTTCCGCTTGATAGCATAATTTACAGTAGAGTCATTAAAATTTACAACCATATAACAAATGAAGAATGATGATTATTGAAGAAAAATGAGTAATTTTGCATTCTAAAGGAAAAACTATATATGAAATCAGCAATTATTACAGTTGGATTATTGATAATATCCAATGTCTTCATGACTATGGCCTGGTATGGGCATCTGAAGATGCAGTCGCTCGGGTGGATCAAGAACTGGCCTCTTTTCGCGGTGATCCTGCTCTCGTGGGGGATTGCCCTCCTGGAGTATTGCTTCATGATACCGGCAAATAGAATGGGGTATGTGGAGAACGGTGGCCCATTCTCCATGATGCAGCTGAAGGTGGTGCAGGAAGTGATCACGCTGACTGTCTTCACTATCATTTCGGTGTTCTTCCTGTCGGGGGAAAAGCTTCATTGGAACCATGTGGCGGCGTTCCTTTGTCTTGTTGGCGCGGTGTTTTTCGTATTTATGCCAACAGAAGGGAAATGATTAATTGTGAATGATGAATTATTAATTGAGGGGATATGAAAATGAAGTGGCGCACCGGGATGGTGCGCCCCCGCAGTTTAACGAGGGGGGGGGGATTTTTAGAGTTTTTGGGCGAGGCCCGGGCGCACCAGCGCGCCGCGTAAACGGGGGGCCCGG
>CAMWMK010000044.1 GCA_947175295.1 uncultured Porphyromonadaceae bacterium | reverse complement strand
GCTCCATTGAAGACTTCCCGATGGATAGGCGTCGTAGCCATCATACTGTTCTTTGTGTTCGGTGGCTGGAGCGCGTGTCCATGGTATCTGTGGATAGTCTTTGCGCTGCTTGCGTTATTTACATTCGGCGGAATATACAAAGGAGGTCAGGCTGTGCTCGGTCTTGTATTATTGATCTGGGGCACTTCCCTTTTCGGAGGAGGAGATGATGATTATGAGTACAATCAAGTTTCATCAAGCACTTACAATTCATCGAGTTCCCAATCTGAAAGTGAACGTAGGGACATTGAGGCCAAGATCAGACAAATTGAGTCTCTGCAGGCTCAGTTTGACAGGGCGGTCAATATTGGAGCTCCCGAATTCGAACAAAAACGTATTTCAGACCAAGCATGGAATATCTATCAGAACCTCCAAAAGAAAAACCTTACACCGGAACAGAGAAACAAACTCTCACGAATGTTTGAATTATAGTAAGTTTAAATGACGTCTAATTTGTGAGAAGGTCCTCAACAATCCGGGGATGATTTTCAAATAGGTAAAATGCTTACAAACCACTAACTCTCCGATGCGACACTTCAGGTTTTATGCCTGAGGTGTCGTATCCTTTGAAATATTTGTGGAATTAGGGAAAAATCGCTAATTTTGCGTATTTGTTGGATTAGTAGTGAAGTAAGATGGCTACGTCGACCGTGTTACCATTTTTAAAGGTCTTGACAAGGAGATTGATGAGAGCGTCATCAGGATACTAAAAAATATGCCCAAATGGTCTCCTGCAACAATAAAAGGAGAGCCGGTCAACTGTAGTTTCTCCAGAAACCTCTTTTACGCACTTCCCGATGACTGATCTCAGAAGTCTAACCCCGACAGTCCGTGCCAACAGACCATGGAACGGAGGCTTCCCACCCCCTCTGCGGCCTTTGCGTGAGCTTATATTATTTCGAAGTCGAGACCTCGGTTGTCTTTGTCAGAGTGAAAATTGGCACCGATCAGGAAGAGTTTTCGGCTATCCATCGCGTAGCGGCCTGCGTAGTCCCTCTCCTTGAGCTGATCCATTGCCTCTCGCACGCTTTTGTTGTATTTGAATTCGAATACGTAGATGTAGCGTGATGTCATGACCTCAATGTCGGAACGTCCTTTGTAGCCATGATGCTCGGCTACGGCCTGAGTACCGCTCAATACTGCTAAAAGGTACGTTACTGCGCGGTAGGTCGATTCGCGGTGATCCTCACCCGGCAGGTCTTTCAGAAGGGTCGCGAGACGCTTCATGAAATCTTGTGGCTGCCCATTGACCAGGTCTTTCTTGAAATGCACGAAACTGAATGTACTGAATGGATCGCTGACGATAGGGGCATACAGAGGAAGCAGCTGCTGATAGAATCCGATCTCAACCTCGCGGTTTGGGAAACGCATCTCGTAGACTTTCGATTCGCGGTCGTAGCCGCCGATGGTAAGATAGCCTGTCTGGAACATGAGAGGAATCGGGTTGCTGTCATTGAGTCCTACAGCGATCAGTTCCTCTCTGGTGCACATCTTCCCGTTGATGTCGGGGGGATACGTCCCGAGAGCCTTGATGCGCTTAGCCAGGAATGTCGGAGTTCCTGAATCAAACCAATAGGGATCGATCTCCTTTTTTTTCAATGCCTTCAGTACGCTGAACGGATTGTAGAGACGGGATCCTTTCAATGTGAAGAGATAGCCGTCGTAGTAATTCCTCAGTGCTTCGAGGGTGGCGTCGAAATCCTCTTCCCGTTCCTCGGCAAGCTTCTTGATACCGGGGCGGAAATTTGCAATCAGCTCTTCCTCGCTCCATCCGCAGATGTCTGCATATTCACTGTCGAGCGAGATGTCGTCGAGGTTGTTGAGGTCGCTGAAAATGCTGACCTTGCTGAATCGGGCCACTCCCGTGATGAATGTGAAGCGGATGTATTGATCCATGCTCTTCAGGTTGCCGAAGAAGCTCTTAAGGATACTCTGGTTCTTCTCAAACAGTTCTATGTTGTCCTCTACCTCAAGCAACGGTTTGTCATACTCGTCGATCAGGATAGCCACCTTACGTCCTGTCTGTCGGTAGGCGGATTCAATAAGGGATCTGAAACGCCTGGAAATAGTTATGTCGTCCTGCTGTCTGCCATAGATTCTTTCATGGTCTCTCAGAAGTCCGTCAAGGAGAAGTTCAAGACCGTTTTCAAGGCGGAAGTTTTCGGCGTTGAAGTCGAACCGCAGCACAGGAGTAGGAGTCCAGTCGAGATCCATCGAGTCTGCTGCGAGGCCTCTGAAGAGCTCACGTCTTCCCTCGAAGTAAGCATTGAGGGTGGAAAGCAGAAGGCTTTTGCCGAACCGGCGGGGACGGCTCATGAAAATAAATTTTCCCTGATTCAGAAGGGGCTTGATGAAGGCTGTCTTGTCGACATAGACATATCCCTCCTCGATTATCTGGGAGAAGGTCTGCATTCCTATTGGGTATCTCAGTTCACTCATGATTCTCAACTTTTCTGCAAATATAGCGTTTTTCCCTCAATTATCCAAATCAAAAAATTTCAATCCCGAAAGCATACCAAAGATAAACCAGCAAAAAAAGCATCCCTTGGTAGGAGGAATGCTTTTGTTGCATGATACATGATATGGGATTGGCTCTTAGAGGGTCTTGAGGGCGTCGGCTACGTTATGCTCGATGCGGTCGGCGAGGTTATCGCAAGGCTGCTTGTCGAATTTCAAGCCGGTGATGTGCTCGTAGAGCTCGATGTAGCGGTCGCTTACTTCCTTGCAGTATTGATCAGTCATCTCAGGCACCTGCTGGCCTTCCTTGCCCATGAAACCGTTGGCGATGAGCCACTGGCGCACGAATTCCTTGCTGAGCTGCTTCTGGGGCAGACCCTTCTCGAAGAGTTCCTCATAAGTGTCAGCGTAGAAATAGCGGCTGGAGTCGGGAGTGTGGATCTCGTCGATGAGGATCACCTTGCCATCGAGCAGTCCGAACTCATACTTGGTGTCTACGAGGATAAGGCCGCGCTCGGCTGCCATCTGGGTGCCACGCTCGAAGATGGCGAGCGCGTATTTCTCCACTTCCTCCAGCACTTCCTTGCTCACAAGACCCTGGGCGATGATCTCATCGTGGGAGATGTTGAGGTCGTGGCCTTCATCGGCCTTAGTGGTCGGAGTCAGGATGGGGTGGGGGAGTTTCTGGTTCTCCTTCAGACCCTCGGGAAGAGCTACGCCGCAGATCTCGCGTGCGCCTGCCTCATAGTCGCGCCATGCGCTGCCTGCGAGATAGCCGCGTACGATCATCTCGATCTTCAGGGGCTGGCACTTCAGACCTACAGTCACCATGGGATCCGGAACAGTCACGAGCCAGTTGGGCACGATGTCTTCGGTAGCCTTCAGGAAGTGGGCTGCGATCTGGTTGAGCACCTGACCCTTGAAGGGGATGCCCTTCGGGAGGATGACGTCGAATGCCGAGATGCGGTCGGTAGCCACCATCACGAGATATTTGTCGTTGATGTCGTATACGTCACGGACCTTGCCGTGGTAGACGGATTTCTGACCTTCGAAGTTGAAGTCGGTATTAGTCAGTGTCTGCATTTTTTATATAATGATAAAATTATTAATTATTAAAGATTAATTATTAGAGATTAAAGATTAGAGATTAATTCTCCATTCTCCATTCTCCATTCTCCATTCTCTATTCTCAATTCTCCATTCTCCATTCTCAATTCACAATTCACTGTTTCTGATTGAGAATTCGCATCCGCAGTAGGTCTGGTTGTAGAAGTTCATCTCGCGGATGATGGCTACACGGCGCTCCGAGAGTCCCCCTTTCCGCCAGTTCTGCGTCCAGTAGGTCACGTCGGGAATGTCGGCGCATGCGTCGAGCCCGGCGGCCTCTATCTGTTCGAGGCTCTTCCATCTGCTTGAGGCCAGCGTCGTGGTGATCACGCGGTAGCCATGGTCGCGGGCATACTCCGCGGTCTTGCGAAGCCGCATTCGGAAGCATTTCAGGCATCGCCCTCCGCGCTCCGGCTCATCCTCGAGTCCCTTCACGCATCCGAGCCATCCCTCGTGGTCGTAGTCGGCATCGACTATCTCCAGTCCAAGGCTTTCAGCGTAGCGAGTGCATTCGTTCTTGCGCTTCAGGTATTCCTCCAGCGGATAAATGTTGGGATTGCAATAGAAGATGGTAGGGCGTATGCCATGCTGCAGCATGCACTCCACTATGGCCGACGAGCATGGCGCGCAGCACGTATGCAGCAACACCCGCTCCTCTCCTCCCGGCACCTCAACCGTATATTTCAGCTTTCCCATTCCCAATTATCAATGATTAATGATTGATTCTCAATTCTCAATTATTTACATCGCGAAGGCATTGAAGCCGCCGTCGACAACGGCAACAGTTCCGGTCACGAATGTGGAAGCGTCGGAGATGAGATACTGTATTGTGCCACAGAGTTCCTCAGGCTTTCCGAAGCGCTTGAAGGGAGTCTGACGTATCACGTCGGCTCCGCGCTCAGTGAGCGAACCGTCGGGGTTGGTGAGGAGGGCGCGGTTCTGATTGGTGAGGAAGAAACCGGGAGCGATCGCATTCACGCGGATGGCAGGAGTGAACTTAGTGGCTACCTCGTTGGCGAGGAATGCAGTGAAGTTGCTTATGCCTGCCTTTGCGGCGGCATATCCGCATACGCGGGTCATCGGGCGGAAGGAAGCCATCGATGAGAAGTTGACTATAGTGCCCTTGCCAGCCTCCACCATGGGCTTCAGGAACACCTGGGTCGGAATCACGGTGCCTGTAAGGTTGAGGTTGAGGACTCTTTCAAACTCCTGCACCTTGAGGTCGAAGAAATTGCCCGTAGGAGTGATCGTAGCGCCCGGCATGTTGCCTCCCGCTGCATTCAGCAGGGCATCCACCTTTCCGTATTTCGCCAGGATCTCGGCGCAGTTCTCCTCCACCTTCGCGGTGTCCATCACGTCGGTGACGAGAAACATTGCCTCGCCGCCCTTGGCGCAGATCTCCTCCACAATCCTGTCGCCCTCATCCTTGCGGCGACCCATCAGCACCACTTTCGCTCCCTCAAGAGCGAGATATTCTCCGATGCAGGCACCGAGTACTCCCGTGCCGCCGGTGATGACTACCACCTTGTCCTTCACTGAAAACAGTTCGTTCATATAATGATGTTTTATTATTTATGATTTGTCTGACTACAAAATTAGCAAAAATTCGACTATCTTACAAAAATATTCGTATGTTTCGCAGATTTCGTTTGTAAGTTATGTATTATTTTCGTACCTTTGCGTTTTTAATAAATACGCCCGTAGCCTAGAATATACATTGCAAATATTTTGCATACGAAGCAAAAGGGCTGAAACTTTTTCATAATTTAGACCCTACAGGTATATGAGTGACAGAATCTATATTTTCGATACGACGCTCCGCGACGGCGAGCAGGTGCCGGGATGCCGGCTCAACACAAATGAGAAAATCGAGGTGGCCAGGAAGCTCGAAGGGCTTGGAGTGGATATCATCGAGGCAGGATTCCCGGTGTCGAGCCCCGGCGATTTCACTTCCGTGCAGGAGATATCGAAGGCCGTCACATGGCCTACTATCTGCGCCCTGACCCGCGCGGTGGAATCCGACATAAAGATCGCCGCCGAGGCGCTCCGATTCGCGAAGCGTCCGCGTATACATACGGGCATAGGCACATCGCCCTATCACATAAAGTATAAGTTCAACTCCACTCCGGAGGAAATACTTGAGAGGGCCGTCAAATGCGTGAAATACGCCAAGACGTTTGTAGAAGACGTTCAGTTCTATGCGGAAGACGCCGGGCGCACCGACAACGAATACCTCGCGCGAGTGGTGGAGGCCGTCATCAAGGCCGGAGCCACAGTAATCAATATCCCCGATACCACCGGCTACTGTCTGCCGAGTGAATTCGGCGAGAAGATAAAGTATCTTATGGAGCATGTCGACGGCATCCACAACGTGACGGTAGCCACCCACTGCCACAACGATCTCGGTATGGCTACGGCCAACACGCTCTCCGGCCTCATGAACGGAGCGCGCCAGGCTGAAGTCACGATCAACGGCATCGGCGAGCGTGCCGGCAACACTTCGCTCGAGGAGGTAGTGATGATATGCAGGTCGCATCCCGAACTTGACTTCCAGACCAACGTCAACACCAAGAAGATAGCATCCGTGAGCCGCATGGTGTCGAGCATGATGAACATGCCCGTTCAGCCCAACAAGGCGATCGTAGGGCGCAACGCATTCGCCCACTCTTCGGGCATACATCAGGACGGAGTGCTGAAAAACCGCGAAAGCTACGAGATCATCGATCCTAAAGACGTAGGCATCGACGAGAACGCTATAGTGCTCACCGCACGGAGCGGACGGGCGGCTCTCAAACACCGTCTTGAGGTGCTCGGAGTCCACATGGAGCAGGATGCGCTCGACAAGTGCTATGATAACTTCCTGAAGCTTGCCGATAAGAAGCGAGAGGTGACGGATGAGGACGTATTGATGCTCGCAGGCAAGCACCGCACGGCCCGCAACCGAATCAAGATCGACTATCTGCAGGTGTCGAGCGGAGTGGGCATGCGTCCTGTGGCGAGCGTCGGGCTCGACATCGCGGGTGAGAAATTCGAGGCATGCGCTACGGGCAACGGTCCGGTAGACGCTGCAATCAGCGCCATAAAGAAGATAATCAGCCGCAAGATGCTCATAAAGGACTTCCTCATCCAGGCCTTCGACAAGGGAAGCAACGATGTGGGAAAGGTGCATATGACTGTGGAGTGCGATGGCGTAAACCACAATGGTTTCGCAGCCAACAGCGACATCATCGCCGCTTCGGCCGAGGCGTTCCTCGATGCCGTCAACAAGGCAGTGTGAATTTTAAGGGTTAAGAGTTAAGGGATAAGGGTTAAGTGGGGAATAATTATGAATTGTGCATTACGAATTATGCATTATAACTAAGTGTTTATGAAACTAAAGATAGCAGTTCTTCCCGGCGATGGAATCGGGCCTGAGATATCCCGGGTAGGCGTAGACGTGATGAAGGCCATAGCCTCGCGTTTTGGCCATGAATTTGATTTTGAATACGGTCTTGCGGGTGCCGCCGCCATCAGGGCTGTGGGCGATCCGTTTCCGGAAGCGACCTTGAAGCTCTGTAAGGATTCGGATGCGGTATTGTTTTCTGCTGTAGGGGATCCGGAATTCGATAACAATCCGACTGCGAAGGTGCGTCCTGAGCAGGGACTGCTCGCCATGCGCAAGCAGCTCGGCCTTTTCGCCAACATACGTCCCATCCAGACCTTCCCGGGGCTGGAAGACAAGTCGCCGCTGAAGGCGGAGATAGTGAAGGGTTCGGATTTCGTATGTGTTCGGGAACTTACCGGCGGCATGTATTTCGGTGAGAAATTCGAATCGGACGACAAGGCCTACGACACGAACATATATACGCGCCCCGAAATAGAGCGTATCCTGAAGGTAGGCTTTGATCTCGCCTCGCGCCGCAGGAAGCATCTTACGGTGGTGGATAAGGCCAACGTGCTCGCCTCCAGTCGCCTTTGGCGCAAGGTGGCGCAGGAGATGGAGAAGGAATGGCCGGAAGTGAAGGTAGACTACATGTTTGTCGACAACGCAGCCATGAAGATGATTCAGGAACCGCGTTTCTTCGACGTGATGGTGACTGAAAACACATTCGGCGACATCCTTACCGATGAGGCAAGCGTAGTGAGCGGATCCATGGGACTTCTTCCATCCTCGTCGATAGGAGAGAGCACTCCGGTGTTTGAACCTATCCACGGCTCCTGGCCGCAGGCCGCGGGCCTTGACATCGCCAATCCTCTGGCGCAGGTGCTCTCAGTAGCGATGCTGCTCGAACACTTCGGCCTCGTAGAGGAGGGAAAGACTGTAAGGGAGGCCGTCTACGCCTCGATCAGGCAGGGAGTGGTAACTCCCGATCTGGGGGCAAACGGCGAGTCGGAATACGGGACAGAGGCCGTAGGACGTTGGCTTACCTCCTGGATTTCTTCAGCCGGAGCCTGACATAAAGGTAAATATAGAGCAGCAGCAACAGGGCGATCACAGTCGAGACCGCCATCAGTGTCACCGCAGTATGGCTTGAACGCCTTACTGCGGTTCTGTTTTGGTTTGCCACATTGGTCAGCAGTGGAGTGTGAAGTATGCTGTCGCGCAGTATGCTCTCCTTTTTTGCAGCGTTGTCGCGTATGCTGTCGATTTCCATCGAGCTGCGAATGAACTTCTCCAATGCGTCGACATATGCCTGACGGTCGCCGGTATTCTTTGACGCGTCCATGATCATCCTGTAGTATTTCTGCCGCTGGTAGGATGTCAGAAAGGGTGCGTCGGCCAGATCCTTCAGAAGAGGGAGTGCCTTGTCATACTCGTGTCGGGCCATATGATAGAATCCGGAAGGATGTCCGTCACGGCGGATTGCGCTTTGCAAGTCGGGATTCTTATCGCAAAGTATCAGGATACTGTCGTGCACCTCCTCAAGTTCCCGGCTGGAAAGCCCCTCGAAGTTGCTGAGCATTCGGCGGTAGCTGATAAACCGGTTGATGTCGTAGTCACGGTGCGGACGGTTCTGCTTGCGGTACATGTCTTCCAGTTCCTTCATCAGCGCGAGCATATTGCGGTCGGCCTGTACGGCCTTCGCCTGGTCGCCGTGCAGGCGGGAGTGTATCAAGGCTACGGTGGTCAGGAACTGGCTTTTAAGCGGGAAGTCACTCATGGATAGCTTCTCGATCAAAGCCTCGTAGGTATCGAGGCTTTGGCGGAAAAGTACGCCCTCCGCATCCACTCCGAGAAACTGGATGATCTGATAAATCACGGAAATTTCATCGTATATGTCATGTCCTTTAAGGTCGTGCGACTTCATGATGCTGTCGAGCAGAACGGCCTGTATCTCAGGATTGTTTATCTGCCTGTTTTTCCTTGCGAAATACTGATTGAGGATATAGGTGCGGGTGGATTCGCGCGCCGCCTTGTTGGGGATTGCGTCCGTGTGCCTGAGCAGCAGGTCGATTATCGAGTCGTTGCCGGCATTGAAAGTGGCGAGTGTACGAAGCATGTCAAGCTGGGCGTTGATGTCATTGGCGTTTACCGCGGTGTGCAGAATCTCCCAGCTGTGGGTCAGCTGTCCCTGTCGCGATGAAAGGTCGAACATATTGTAGAGAATCCTCAGGCTGTCGCGGGCTAAAGCCGCGTTTTCAAGCTGCGAGGCGTATTTCCGATAGAGCAGATCCTTGGTTGCCCTGTCCATGGCGTTGGCGGCAGTTCCGGCAGCCACAGCGAAGATAACGGCCAACGCTATGATGATTCTTGCCAACGACCGTATGGCAGCGACCGGATGCAGACTATGGAAGCGACTCATATACGTTCTTTTGTCTTCTTGATGCGCAGCTTCAAATATAGGTAGACATAAATCAGAAGGAGGATAGCGAGCACTGTAGCCACCACCATGAGCGCGACGTCAGAGCCCTTCACATAGTTTATGTTGCGGTTTTTGGCATACGTTTGGTCCTTATACAGAAGCGGAGCAATCAGTATGGTGTCGCGGAGCATGATCTCACGTTGCATAGATATCTTCCTCAGGCTGTCTATTTCCCGGGAATGCACGATATACTGCTCCATGGCCTCTATATAGGTCTGGGTGTCGCCGCACTGCTTTCCGGCCTCGATCAGCATCGAGTTGAATTTCTGCTTCTGATAGGCAGAGAGGTCGGCGTTCTTGAGCACGCCCTTCAAGGCAGGAATCGCGTTTTCATAGTCGCCTTTGGCCATATATGCGAAAGCGAAGGCCTGGTTGTTGGCATCCATCGTCATCCTCACGTCGTCATCCCGATGGTAAAGGGCGTCGATGCTGTCGGTCACCTCCTGGATCTCTTCTTTAGTAAGTCCAGGGTAGTTGCTTAGGATTCGCCGGTAGCTTATGAATCGGTTGATGTCGTAGTTGCGGAATTTACGGTTCTTCTTCGTATACATCAGCTGAAGCTGATCCATGATCTCAAGGAGTTTCCTATCATACATGATGGCCTTCTGCGGATTGCCGTTCATCCGGGAATGAATGATCGCGGCAGTGGTGTAATACTGGTTTTTAAGCGGATAGTCGCTTGCCGGGAGGCTTTCCACGAGGGCTCCGTATCTGTCGAGACACTCCTTGAAGAGCACTCCGTCGGCATCCACGCCGAGATACTGTATGATCTGATATATGAGCGACATCCTGTCGTAGACGTCGTCTCCATCGAGGTTGTGCGATCTCGTGATGCTGTCGAGAAGCATCCTCTGGAAGTCGGTGTCGTTAGGGCGTCGGCTCTTTCTGCTAAGCTGCTGGTTGAGGATGAATGTCCGCGTCGCGGAGCGTGAATACTCGTTGGAGATTTCGTCAGTGTAGGATAGCAGCAGATTGATTATCGAGTCATTGGCCGAATTGAAGGTAGCGAGGTTGCGCAGCATGTCGAGCTGTGCTGTGACGTTTTCGGCTCGTCCGGCAGTGTGATATATGTCCCAGGCGAGCTTGATCTGTCCCCTTCTGTCTGAAAGGTCGTAGAGATAGTAGAGCACCCTCACGCTGTCGCGTGCGGATGTGATGGTGGCAAGCTGCTTTTCGTATTTGTCGTAAAGCGGCTTCTTGCCTGGTTGTATGCCGGCTGAGGCTGAAATGGCCACTGCCAACATGGTCATGATCAGATATATGATGGTGAGCCTTCTCATTTTTTGCTCTCTAATTGTAGATGAAAGTAATAACCGGGTCAGTTTCGGGCGCAAATATAAATACTTTAGATTACAGCGATGATAATAAAATGTTAAAGTTTTATTAAATCTGAAACATGACTGCAATTTTTTGTCGGAATTGGGCTTTTCCATAGGGCTGGAGGGCCATTCGGTATACAAATAAAAGGTCCGCAGATTAAAAACTGCGGACCTTTGAGGCTTTATCTATCGTTTGTGTCACTTGGTCTGGAGAGCTATCTTGCGAGTCGGCAGCCCGTCGGCCTTGACGGAAAGGGCTACGGGGCCTGCCTCGCGGGTGCTTCTCAGGATCACCATCGCGGTGCCGTTGTGTAGGCTGCGTGTATTGCCAGTCATCAGCTCGTCGCTGCTGAGGTTGCCGTTGATCACGCCTACGATCTCAGCAGGGCCGTCTACGTCGAAAGTCAGTTTGTTGGCCGCGGACTTGTCGGTCAGTCCTTTGCCGTCGACAGCAGTAATCCTCACATGCTGCAGGTCGGAGCCGTCGGCTTTCCAGTCTGCGTTGTCGGGTGTAGCCATGAGTTTCTTCGCTTCTCCATGGGTGGAGAGGGTGTGGCGGCTCACTTCCTTTCCGTCCTTATATGCAATGGCCTCCACCTTTCCTTTGGCATAAGGCACGTTTTCCCAAAGTATGCGGTTTCGCGATTTTGGATTGGCAGTGTCGTTTGCCTTGCGTCCGATGCTTTTGCCGTTTACCTTCAGCTCCACTTCGTCGGCGTTGGTATAGGTGTATAGCTTTACGCTGGAGCCGGGGGTGAAGTTCCAGCTGTCGGTAAACCGTCGTCCGCCCATAGTCACTCCGTTCCACTGCGTGGTCTCGGTGGTCTCGAACGGCGCGATGAAGACGAGCGGCTCCTCCGGCTTGAAGAACGACTTGAGGAAGTAGGCCATCGGCTTAGGCTCGAGGGATATGTCGAAGACGCCCTGGGTCCATCCTTTCTCAGGCCAGCCTTGCGACTCGCCGAGATAGTCGATCATGCCCCAGTAGGCCAGACCGATCACTTTGTCGAGGTCCATCTCGAAGAAGTTTGGCCCCATGTTGCTCGTGTTGGCCTCGCTCTGATAGAACATCATCCAGGGATAGCGCTTCGAATCGCCCGGGAAATACATATAGCGGTAGTTGTAGGCTGCGATGTCGGTATGCTCTACGAGGGGAGCGGGAAGCGAGTCGGTATGCTCGTTGCGGCCGCGGGGATGCATGGCCACTGTCACGAGTCGTGTGCTGTCGTAGCGCTGCAGGAGCTGCTTCTGAAGCTTATAGGGAGTCACTCCCCAGTCGTTGTAGGGAAGGTCGGGGATGAGCTGAAGCTCGTTGCCGAGGCTCCAGAATACCACGCTCGGATGGTTGCGGTCTCGCTTCACCCATTCCGGTACGTCCTGCTGCCAGCGGGTCTCCCACGGAGTGCGGCCTCCGGCATACTGCTGGGTCCATTTGTCGTATAGCTCGTCTACCACCAGAATGCCGTATTCGTCACATAGGTCGAGAAACGATTCGCTGTACGGATTGTGCGACGACCGGATATGGTTGAATCCGAAATCCTTCAGCATTTTGATCCTTTTCTCCATTGCAGCCGGATAGGCTGCGGCTCCGAGGGCTCCGAGGGTGTGATGGTTGGCTATGCCCTTCAGAAGCACCTTCTTGCCGTTGAGCTTCATTCCGAACTCGGGAGAGAACTCCACGCTGCGTATACCGAAGCGTTCTGTGGCGGTATCGGCTATGCTGCCGTCGGGGCGGTAGAGGGTTGCCTTAAGGGTGTAGAGGTAGGGGTTTTCTGTGTCCCAGAGAGTGACGTCGGTCAGCGTGATGCTGTCGAGGGGAAACTCCCTTACGTGCTGGCGCGGATGCTTCCAGTGTTTCCTGGTGTTTGAATAGACTGTGTTGCCGGCCTTGTCGAGAATCTCGATGCCTACCGTGATGCTGTCGGTCTTCACGTAGTTGGCGAGTTCTCCCCCCACAAGGATGGTGGATTTCTTCGGGTCGGCCTCAGGAGTGGTGATGTAGAGCGAATTGCGTGTGAAATACTGCTTCGGGTCGCCTATCTTGAGGTTTACGTCACGGTAGAGTCCGCCGCCGGTATACCATCTGGAGTTCTCGGGCTTGCCGGTATCGGCCTTCACTGCTATCACGTTTGGCTGGCCGTATTTCAGTTTCTTCGATATGTCTGATTCAAACCCGAGGTAGCCGTAGTCGGTCCCTCCGATGCGTTCGCCGTTGAGGTATACGTCGCCCACGAGCATTATTCCCTCGAAGTCGATGAGCACGCGCTTCCCTTCCCACGACGGGTCGGGAGTGAACGTCTTGCGATACCACCCTTCGCCCATCTCCTTGAAGCCGCGCGAGCTCAGCTTGCTGGCTATGTTGGCCATGAGGTTTGATTTGTCGCCGGTGTCTCCGGCTTCCGGCTCCACCCATGGCTGGCTTATCTGGTAGTCGTGGGGTAGGTTGACGGTCTCCCATCCCGCCTCATTGAACGAGACAGCCTCTGCGCCCGGATTCTGACCTGGCGCGAACTTCCAGTCGAAATTGAAGTTGACCGTCTCCTGAGCCGTCATGCCGAGGGCGAAGCATGCCAGCATGCCTGCGGTCAGTATTTGTTTTTTGTTGTGCATGGCGTTTCAGTCGGTGTATTTGAGTGACTTGATGTAGTTCGACCAGTCCTTATAGTTGTTGAATCCGTTTTTCTCGCGGTCGCCGCATGCGATCACACGGTAGCGGATCACTCCGTCATTGTCAGGACGCACCTTCACGAGATAGTTGAGGTCGCTCTCTTCCGTGGCTACTACATTGGCGGGGTCGACGATGATGCCGAGTCCTACCTGCTCCACTATTTCGGGATGCTTCTTGTCGGGAACGTTGCTGCCCCACGATGCGGCCCGTCCCTCAGCGTTGATGAAGCCCTGGTTGTCGTTCTCAAGTTTCTGGATTCCCGTGCAGAAGATCTCGTCGGGCATATAGCCGTCGAGCTTGACCTCCACGAAGAGGTCGCGGCTGTTGGGGAGCACCGAGTAGGTCTGGGTCATCTGTATGGGATGGCCGTTGTAGATCCAGTCTTTGTCTACGACCTGGATCGTGTGGTCGTCAAGTACGCGCTGCGTGCGTGAGGCTACAGTGTCGATGGTCTGGGGTTCGCCGTTCTGCAGGCCTCGGAAAGATCCGGCCGCTATTGACTTTCCGGCCCAGAGCACGTCGATGCCGTAGCCTTGCGCCAGCTGCTCGGGAGTGGTGTAGAATCCCGTCACGTCGAGCTCGATCTGTGGGGTCTGCTTCACGTAGAGGTCGAGGCTCTGGCGGTTGTCCATATATACGCGGTAGGCTACCCAGGGATTCTCGATCACCGCGCCGTGGCCATAGATGGCGTCATACATATAGCGGGTGTTGGCGTCGCCGGGAAAAGTGATGGCGTCGATTCTCGGATGTGTCTTCTTCTCATCGCGCAGTTTGATGTAGGCGTCGGTCTGCGCAGCCGCGCCCATGGCGGCAGTGCATGCCACCAGTCCTAAGATATATCTCTTCATAAAACCTTAGATAATTCAAAATTCCTGATTCTCAATTCTCTATTACTCATCAGTGTCGTATCTCGATAGCCTTGCCGTCCTTGTCGAGGCTGAAGAGCGGCATGGTGGCTTCCGGATCCACGTCGTAGTAGTGGACGGCGCTGTCGTTGACGTAGGGATGGTTGTCCTTGAGCATGCGGTATACTTCGGCACCGGCCCAGATGGCGGGTCCGTAGCCATGGGCCGCTTTCACGCTCACGGGACGATAGGCATAATAAGCCGGATCGAAACCCATGCCGGTGCCTACGCATACTCCTTCCACTTCCCCTTTGGGATTGATTTTTGTGGATACGGCTTCCCAGGCCAGCTGAGCCACGGGACCGTAGGTAGTGGCCTCGAGCCATCCTTCGTTGACTCCATGGGCGAGGGCATAGGCGAAGATGGCGGTAGCTGAAGTCTCCTCATAGGTCTCCGGGCGGTCGAGAAGCTGGTGCCAGAATCCGTCGATGCCCTGGAGTTCGGCCAGACCCGCTGCGTGCTGACGGTATATGTCGAGGATCTCAGCGCGTTTCGGATGGTTTTCCGGCAGATAGTCGAGGAGCTGGCATAGGGTCAGGATCGCCCAGCCGTTGGCGCGTCCCCATGCCATCGAAGGCTGGTGGGAGGCGTCTTCAAGATAGCCGTGGCGGAAGATCTTCTTCTCCGGCATCCACATCCTCTTGAAGAATCCCGAGGCTATGCGTGCTGCCTCGTCGAGCTGCTCGGGATGACCTTTGTATTCGCTTCTGACAGCCATGGAGGGGAGGGCCATGAACATATCGTCGAGCCATATGGCGTTGTAGTGCGGACGGTTTCGCGCTATAGTGCCGTCGGCGAGATGTACCGGACTCTGCTCCACTACATTCCAGTACTGCTCAATGTAGGGTGAGATCTTCAGGGTGGAGTCGGCCATGGCGGCCCTCATCCATGCTCCGGCCATCGCTCCGGCATCGTCAAGGGTGCGCGGATCCTTCACCTGGCGCAGCTGTCCGTCTTCCGATACGTCTCCGGCTTTGTCAGCCTCTTCGGCGAGGAAGCGGATGCGGTCGCTGACGTAGTCGGCATACTTGCTGTCGCCTGTGATTCGGGCGGCATCAAGAAGGGCGTCATACATCACTGCCCATTCATAGCTCGTCAGGCGATAGGTGCCTTGGTTCACCTTGCCGTCGGTCATCTTCGCCGGCGTTACGCTTTCTATATAGTTGAATACCCGGTCGATGTCGGCTTTCACGGAATCGGGATTCAACTGCCCGTAGGGGATCTTGTAGTCTGGCTGAAGCAGATGGAGGGGAGTGGTGGAGTCGTTGATCTCGTCTTCAGCAGTCTTTGTCTCGCTCTTGCCGCAGGCTGCGAGGGCAAGGAGGGCGAGTATTGCTATTTTTGTTTTCATGGGTTGTAGCGTTGGCTTCGGACTTTTGTCCTCAGCACGGTGTTGAGGGTTGTTTTTTCTATTTTACGAGAGTGCCTCTGAATTTCTTTCCCTTCAGGTCGGGGCCGAAATAGAAGCCGGGTTCGGCCGGCTGGTTGTATGCCACATTCTGGTTGGCTATGCTGACTCTGTAGGCAGGATCCTCCATGAAGGTATGGAAGCGGTAGTCGGTGGGATGCTCTGTCACGTAGATGCGTAGCGATTTGTTGTCGGGGGTGCGCGCTATCACTTCCTCCCTCCAGTCGCCGAGGATATCGCCCTGCAGGCAGGGGTTGGCCTTGGTCCAGTTGTTGGAGGCGGCTCCCTCCAGTTGCTTGATCACTTCCACATCGCCTGTCTGCCAGTTGTATTTGCTGATGGAGAGGGACTTGGTGTTGCCGTCGAGAAGCTCGGTCAGCAGGTCGCCGTCCCAGAGCACACAGAAGTTGACGGGAATGCTGGCATGTGTGTCGCCCATGAATTCCTTCTGCGGAGCGATCAGTTCTCCCTTGAACGAACGTAGTCCGCCGCTGCTCGGCGACCAAAGCTCCACTCCTTCGTGGGTAGGGTCGATGTCTCCGGCCATGCAGCGCCCTATGTCTTTATTGCTGGGATAGATGAGGATTACTTCTCCGGTGGCGGCATCGCGGAGCGAAGTGCCGTCTTTCTTATTTTCATGGCATCCCCATACATAGTATTTCTCATTGTTTATGTCGGAGAGGAGATGGATGGCGTCGCCATGATACATTCCGGTGGAGTACAGGCCGGTGCCGTCGTTGTCGATGGTCATCTGTCCGTAGATGATCTCGTCGCATCCGTCGCCGTCCACATCGGCCACACGCAGGTTGTGGTTGCCCTGACCGCCGAAAGCTTCGTTGCCCGGAGTAGCGGAGTCGAAGAGCCAGCGCAGCTTGAGCTCCTTGCCGTCCCAGTCATAAGCCGCGAGGCCTGTCTTTGCGTAATATCCCCGACACATCACCACCGATGGGTGCACTCCGTCGAGGTAGGCGATAGCTCCGAGATAGCGCTCGCTGCGGTTGGCATATCCGTCGCCCCAGTCTTTCAGTTGTCCGCGGGCAGGGAGATAGTCTACGGTGCTCATTGCCTCACCGGTCTTTCCGTTGAATACAGTGAGGTATTCGGGGCCTGCTATGACGCGTCCCTTCATATTGCGCCAGTCGGCCTTGCGCTCGCCTATCAGCTTCCTTTTGCCGTCGAGAGTGCCGTCGGCCGTCTTGCATACCACTTCGGCGCATCCGTCGCCGTCAAGGTCGTAGACCATAAACTGGGTGTAGTGGGCTCCTGCCCGTATGTTGTCTCCCAGGTCGATGCGCCAGAGTCTGGTGCCGTCGAGTTTGTAGCAGTCGAGCAGCACGGGGCCTGTGAAGCCGTCGTGGGCGTTGTCGTGAGCGTTTGTGGGGTCCCATTTGAGTATGATCTCATACTCTCCGTCGCCGTCCACGTCGCCTACCGAAGCGTCGTTGGCATTGTAGAAATACTCCTTGCCGTGTATGTCGACTCCGAGTTCAGGAGTGTCGAGTGGAATTTCGATATAGCCGAGAGGAGCATCGGCAGGGAGGGTATAGCTGCCGGTAAGGTTTCCTTTGGTGGGGCGCACCTCATAGGTAGTGGCCTTGGTTTCCTTGTAATTGTCGGAAAAATAGGTGGATCCGGTGATTGGGGCTTTGTTGATTTTCTTTCCGTCGCGATAGATGTCGAAAGCCTGCGATTCAGGATCCTGGGTCAGATATCGCCAGGAAATGTTGACTTTCTCCGGGGTTTCCCTTACCGCCACGACTCCACGGCCGAGGCTCTCCATCTTTAGCTTGGAGAAGTCATAGCGGGCTTGCGCGTTAGCGGCGCCTGGAGCTATTCCGAGCGCGGCGCCAAGTAAGAGCAGAGGGATGATGTTTTTTCTCATCGTTGTCTGAATATAGGGTTAGTTTTAGTTCGTTAGGTCAAAAAAACAGGACTGTGCCCGTTAGAAAATTCAAAGATATAAAAAAAAATCCTAATGAGCAAATCGGAAAGGATGCATTTTGATGTTAGGCCTGTTTTAAGAAGTTTTTGGGCTGGGAAATTGTGAAATACGGCGATTTTTATTAAATTTGCAGTTTCAATGCAACCATAACAACATAAATAAACTTATGAAGAAAATCTTTACAGCAGTTGCGGCCATGGCCGCTGCAGGACTGACGATGCAGGCTTCCGCGATCAGCTACGCTCCGGAAGTGGGCATGCATGCGCTTCAGGTCAGCGACGAAGTGATTGATGACCAGCCCGACGGAGAACTGAGCTGGCTCACCCGCTCATGCGACGCTTTTGACACCGAGGGATTCGAAGCCACCCACAGCAGGGTGCTCGGATCAATAGTGCAGATGGTGGAGGGCGACGACGGCTACGTCTATCTAAGCCATATGGCGACGGAATATCCCGTCAACACCTGGACACGCTTCGAGCGCGAAGGCAACACTCTCGTGATGAACGGCATACAGGCCATCTATGAGGAATATTACGAGGAGTATGACCAGATTCTGACGGTCTATCTCGCTCCGATGGAGCTGGTGGTAGACGATAACGGAGTAGGCTCATTCGTAGTGCCGGATGATTGCCGCTATGTATTCAATATAGGAGAAGACGGCTCGCTCACAGCCTCTGACCCCAATATGATTCTCGGCGTGTGTGTGCATACGCTTGATGAGGCGCTTGAAGGCAACAGCGTATGGATATGGAAAGGCTTCGGCGACCGCGACATCAAGATGGAGGCTCAGACTGCGACCCCGCTTGAGCTTCCTGACGGCCTTGAGGTCTACAACTGGGTCATGACCGACCAGTATGTGAATGATTTCGTCAAGGTGGCCATCGACGGAGATGACTTCTATATTGCTGGTCTTGACCGTTCGATTCCGGAGGCATGGGTGAAAGGAAAGATCTCGGAAGGCAAGGTGACGTTCCCTTCCGGACAGTATCTCGGTGCCGACATGGGACTCTTCTTCTACAACTATTTCTGCGGAGCTGACTTCCTCGACGAAACCGATGAGGACGGCAATACCATCCGCGTATGCTCCTATCGTGACGAGGCGGTGTTCGACTACGATGCCGCAGAGCGTAAGATGACATCTGTGAAAGACATGGGATACATCATCAATTCCACTCCGAAGCAGCTCTACTCGCTCTATTTCTATGAAGACGTGACCGTGGGCGTACAGCACCGTAATCCAGAGGCGGTTCCGGCGGCTCCTTACGACCTTGTGTTCTCCTACGATAATGAGTATGGCAGCACTATATGGTTCCAGCTTCCCAATACGGATGAGGAGGGCCAGATTCTGCTCGTAGATAATCTTTACTATGAAATCTATGTAGATGATGAACCTCTCTATTTCGACATCGTGGATGAAGACTGGAATGTGGAGTCTACTACGCGTATCCCCTATATGTATGACGACTGGAACGACTTCTGGGTATATGACGAGGATCCCAGAGACCATACGGTCTATCTTTATCTCGACTCCGATCCCTACAGCATAGGAGTGCGAAGCATCTACGTAAACGAAAACGGTGAGGACATCTGCAGCCCCATCACTTACTGGGGTGAGGAAGTGAGCGCCGTAGACGGCATCGGCTCAGAGAAGAAGCCTGTAGCCGTGAAGTGGTTCGACCTTCAGGGCCGTGCGGTAGGCGCGGATGCTGTGGGCATCGTAGTGAAAGTGGCTGAATACGCCGACGGCAGCACGGTGCGCACCAAGATGCTCAAGAAATAAGAAACAGTAACAAATGCGTCGTAGGCTGCGGTCTATGACGCATTTGCGTTTATATGAAACTTAGACAATGGACTGGCTACGCGATATACTTACATCCCACACGGCCCTCCAGGCCGTAGTGGTGCTATCGGTCATCATAGCCGCCGGACTGGGACTCGGCAAGATCCGGGTGATGGGGGTCAGCCTCGGCGTGACGTTTGTCTTCTTCATCGGTATTCTGGCCGGACATATCGGACTCTCCATCGACCCTCAGATGCTCGACTTCGCCCAGAGTTTCGGGCTTGCCCTTTTCGTCTATGAGCTTGGCCTTAAGGTAGGCCCCGGATTTTTCAGTTCATTCCGCAAGGGGGGAGTGAAGCTCAATCTCCTTTGCCTCGGGGTGATTCTGCTTGGCACTCTTATGGCTGTCGGCATCGCATACGGATGCGGGGTGGAGATGTCGGATATGGTAGGCATCCTCTGCGGGGCCACCACCAATACTCCGGCTCTCGGCGCAGCCCAGCAGACCCTGCAGCAGATGCATCTTCCGGTCGACGGGGCCGCTTTGAGCTGCGCCGTGACTTATCCCCTCGGCGTAGTGGGCGTCATCATCGCCCTTGCGGTGGTGAGGAAGGTCTGGACAAGACCTTCGGATCTCGTGGATCATGACCATGAAGACCCCAACCATACATTCGTAGGAGAGTTCGGAGTGTCTAACCCCGGCATCTACGGCAAGACGGTGAAGGAAGTGGCGGAGCTGACTCCTATCAAGTTCGTCATCTCCAGGCTATGGCGCGATGGAAAGGTAAGCATTCCGAATTCTGAGACTCTGCTTTCCGAGGGCGACCGTCTGCTGCTGGTGTGCTGCAACGGAGCGGCGTCGAAGCTCACCATGCTTTTCGGAGAGCAGGAGGCCAACGACTGGAACAAGGAAGACATCGACTGGAACGCCATCGACTCAACCCTTATATCAAGACACCTCATAGTGTCGCGTCCTGAGATCAACGGAAAGAAACTCGGATCGCTGAAGCTCCGCAACAGCTATGGCATCAACATCACCCGTGTGGTGCGTGCCGGTGTGAAGCTCCTGGCTTCGCCGGGCCTTACGCTGCAGCTCGGCGACCGCCTTACAGTGGTGGGGGAGGCCGTAGCGGTAGAGGCCGTAGCGAAGGTGCTCGGCAATGTCAAGACCGACCTCAAGGAGCCCAACCTCGCGGCCATCTTCATAGGCCTCCTTCTCGGACTTCTCGTAGGCTCGGTGCCCATCATGATCCCGGGAGTGTCGTCGCCCATAAAGCTGGGTCTGGCAGGGGGCCCGATCATAGTAGGCATACTTATCGGGCGTTTCGGCCCACAGTTCCATCTGGTGACGTATACCACCCGCTCTGCCAACCTCATGCTTCGCGGCATCGGCCTCTCGCTTTTCCTCGCGTGTCTCGGACTCAGCGCGGGCTCCGGATTTGTGGATACGATAATGAGGGCAGACGGTCTGGAGTGGATAGGGCTTGGATTCCTCATCACTCTGATTCCGTCGGTAGTCATGTGTGTGCTATCGATGAGGATCTGGCATCTTGATTTCGCGTCCACCTGCGGCATGATCTGCGGCGCCATGGCCAATCCGATGGCCCTGACATATTCAAGCGAGCAGGCGAAGGGCACCGACAGCCCGGCCGAGGCATACGCCACAGTCTATCCGCTGACGATGTTCACGCGCGTGGTGATTGCCCAGATACTGATACTTTGTTGCATGTAGATTACATTTTTGTTAAGTCTAAACCATTTGTGCCATAGCGGCATTTTAAGTGTAGATAATATTGATTAACACACTTTAAAACACACACATTAACTCTTAATCTGTTTGATACTATGAAAAGACTTATGCTCATCCTCGCCGTCATGTTCGGAGTCATGACCGCCACAGCCAGAGACAACTATTCCCACGACGTATCCATCCTTCCCGATGTAGCCAGGACGATGCTCACCGAGAACTTCAAGTCGAGTGTAAGCCATATCAAGATCGGCAAGGAATTCGGACAGATCAGGAATTATGAAGTGATCCTCGCCGATGGATCGGAGATTTCATTCGACAAGCACGGCAACTGGAAAGACGTCGAAGTCGGCATCAACTCATCCGTCCCCTCCGCCTTCATCCTTTCGCCCATCGGCACCTTCATAAGCAGGAATCAGGCAAACGCCAAAGTGACCGGCATCGAGAAGAAAGCCTATGGCTATGAAGTGGAACTCTCCAACGGCGTTGACGTGCGCTTCTCTTCGAAGGGAAAATTCCTTCGCTACGACGATTGACCCTACACAGGGTGTAGGAGCTGATTTATATCCCATACATGCTTGCCCGGCCTCCGCGGTCGGGCAGGCTTTTTTTATATGGAATATAAAACTCTGTAAGTAAGAAGTTTGTTATACCTGCAAATTGATTCCATTTATAAATTCCGCCGTCGTCCGTCTTGATGGCCGACGGCATAAAGACTCTAACTGATATGTGGTTTGTTGAAGCCTTAAGGCATACACCGGCATTGGCCGTGTTTCTTACGATAGGAGTGGGTTTCTGGTTGGGAAAACTCAAATTCAAGGGCATAGCCTTGGGTACGGTGACAGCCGTGCTTATAGTAGGTGTGCTCGTCGGGCAGATGGATATTCCTGTGGGTGGCCCTCTGAAGACAGTCTCCTTTCTGCTCTTCCTTTTCTGCATCGGATATAGCGTCGGCCCGCAGTTCTTCAGGTCGCTGAAGGGCGATGGACTGAAGGAGGTCTTTTTCGCAGTGGTGGTGTGCACCCTTATCCTGGCCACCTCCATAGGAGTGGCCTACCTCTTCGGATTGAATCCCGGACAGGCCGTAGGCATGATGGCGGGTGCCTCTACAGCGTCGCCGGTGGTGGGAGCCGGTGAGGACACTGTCAATTCGTTAGCCGGATCGCCGGAAGTCATAAAGGATATGGTGGATGCCATACCGGTGTGCTACGCCATGACCTATGTGTTCGGCACATTGGGAGCCGTATGGCTTCTCGGCTATGTCGGCCCCGCCATGATGGGTGGCCTCGACAAGGTGAAGGCCATGACCCATGAGCTGGAGAAGACTCTGAGTCCTGTGTCTCCGGACAGCGATCCTTCGAGCTTCAACGCCTGCCGCCCGATAGCATTCCGTGCTTTCCTGGCCGATGGCTCGTGGATGTCGGCGCCGCATACCGTAGCGGAGCTTGAGGCGGAATTCCAGAAGGAGGGTAAGAGGCTTACCGTAGAGAGGATAAAGCGTGCTTCTGATGGAGAAATCGTGAAGGATATGGCTTCAGATACGGTGATCAATCCCGGCGATACGGTGGTGGTATGCGGACGCCGCGAGATGATAGTGGCCGATCATTCATGGCTTGGTCCGGAAGTGCCCGGAGTTGATGTCCTGTCGTTTCCGGTAGAGGATGTGGATGTCACTGTGGCCCGCAGGTTCAAGGAGGTTTCAGTCCATCGGCTTATGGAGGAGCCATGGATGGAGGGAGTAGACATAAAGAAGATAGTCCGCAACGACGTTGCGCTCAATCCGCTTGGAGGCACTATGTTGCGCCCCGGCGATGTAGTGGAGCTGGTCGGCATTAAGAAGTATGTGGATAAGGCGGCGAAGGAGATAGGCTATGCCGACCCCCGTACGCTGTCTACCGACTTTGTCTTCATCGGCCTGGGTATTCTCCTTGGAGGCTTGTTGGGTGCTGTCGCGTTTAAGGTGGGAGCGGTGTCGGTAAGTCTTGGAGCGAGCGGGGGAGCGCTCATCATGGGTCTGGTCATGGGTTGGCTGCGGGCCAAGAGGCCTGTGGCGGGAGCTATTCCCAAGGCGTCGCTTTGGGTATTCAATAATCTCGGCCTCAATATGTATATTGCGGTGATAGGAATAGCATCCGGCCCGTCGTTTATCAGTGCCTTCACCGAAGTAGGACCGAAGATCTTTGTGGCCGGTCTGATCGTGACGCTTGTTCCGCTGTTTCTCTCTATCCTTATCGGCCATAAGCTTTTCAGGTTTCATCCTGCTGTTACGCTTGGCTGCTGTGCGGGAGCGCGTAAGACCACGGCCGGACTCGGAGCCGTGCAGGAGCGCCTGGGAAGTACGGTCCCGGCTTTGGGCTATACCATCACTTATGCCGTCTCCAACACCCTTCTCATACTTTACGGAATAGTGCTTGTGCTCGTCACTCCGCTGTAGGTGCCGCATGGCGTATATAGTGAAAATCCCGCTGAGGCATATGCTTCAGCGGGATTTTCATATCCTGTAGGGTAGTGGTTTCAAAGGGAAAGGATCAACCCTTTGCTACAGCCTCCTTGAATACGGGGGCAGGCTTGAAGGCCGGGATATTATGGGCCGGGATGATGACTGCGGTGTTCTTGGTGATGTTGCGTGCAGTCTTTTCAGCCCTCTCTTTGATGATGAAGGAGCCGAAGCCACGGAGATAAACGTTTTCGCCATGAGCGAGGCTGTCCTTGACTACAGTCATGAACTGCTCGATGACTTCTATTGTGGTCGACTTGTCGATGCCGGTCTTCTTGGCAATTTCGTTTGCGATTTCTGCTTTTGTCATATCTCTTAGATGTGTATATTGTTTTCAGACTGCAAAATTAGTGAAAATTTTTACTTTATCAAATATTGTATTGCATTATTTTTAATCAGCCCATACATTTTTTTAGGAGATTATCCGTTTATCCCCCCTTTTCAGTCGGTTTTACCCTCCTTTTGGCTTGTTGGGCGTAAATCCTTTATGAAGCTGCCGGTGACGCTGTCCTGGTTGGCGGCCACTTCGGCCGGAGTGCCATGGGCTACTACTGTGCCTCCGTCGTCGCCCCCGCCGGGTCCCATATCGATGATATAGTCGGCATTTCGGATCACGTCGAGGTCGTGCTCGATCACTATGACAGTCGCTCCGAGGTCAATGAGTTTCTGAAACACTTCTATCAGCTTTATGACGTCGAGGGGGTGAAGGCCGATGGTAGGCTCATCGAATACAAAGAGAGTGTCGCTCTGTTCACGCCCCATCTCAGTGGCCAGCTTCAGGCGTTGCGCCTCGCCTCCCGAGAGGCTCGGAGTAGCCTCGCCGAGGGTGAGGTAGCCGAGTCCGAGGCTATCGAGGGTGGCAAGCCGCGAAGCCACGCTCTTATGGGCGGAGCATTCCTCTTTCGCCACTTCCACGTCGTCGTCCATAAGTTCGGGAAGAGACACGTTATGTCCTGACGCTCCGGGAATCCTTATCGACCATGCTTTCTTGCTGTAGCGAGAACCCTTGCATTCCGGACAGGGGATATCCACGTCGGGAAGAAACTGCACATCGAGGCTTACTGTGCCTGTCCCGTCACAGACCGGACATCTGAGGCTGCCGGTGTTGTAGGAGAAATCCCCGGCCTTGAGCCCTTCGGCCTTCGCATCAGGCGACCGGCCGAATATCTTGCGCAGTTCATCGTGGATGTTGGCGTAAGTGGCTACGGTCGACCTCACATTGGCTCCGATGGGTGTGGAGTCGATGAGTTTTACATTCCTGATATCCGGAGCCTTGACCGAAACCACATGAGGCGGCAGCTCCTTGCCGTCGATGGCCGCCTGCAGGGCCGGTATGAGGCTTTCGAGCACCATGGTGGTTTTTCCGGAGCCGGAGACACCCGTCACTACGGTAAGGCGTCCTTTCGGAATGCTTATTTCAAGGGGTTTCACGGTATGGATGGCCGAAGTAGTCATTTCGATGGAGCCTTGGCCGAACATCTTGTCGGGCTGGATCTCAGGCCTTATCCTGCATTCTCCCTCTCCAGACAGGAACCTGCCGATATTGGAGGCCGGATTGTGCTCTATCTGGCGGATGGTGCCTTCCGCGATGATCCGGCCTCCGTTGGCTCCCGCTCCGGGCCCCATCTCCACCATCCAGTCGGCATCGCGCAGGATCTGAGTGTCATGGTCTACGAGCACTATCGAGTTGCCGTCGGCGATCAGATCCTGCATTACGCCCTTCAGGCCGTTGATGTTGGCGGGGTGAAGACCGATGGAGGGTTCGTCAAGAACATATAGAATACCGGTGGTGCGGTTGCGTACCACCCTTGCAAGCTGCATGCGCTGGCGCTCGCCGGTGGAGAGGGTCGACGATGCCCGGTCAAGGCTAAGGTAGCTGAGTCCGAGGTCTACAAGCCGGCGTGCGGTAAGAAGAAACGATTCACCGATGTTTATGGCCATCTGCCTCATTTCTTCCGGGAGGGTGCCGGGCACTGCCTTTATCCATTCGATGGCCTCGGAGAGGGTTTTGGATGTGGCGGTGTCGAGACCGATTCCGGCGATTCGCGGAGCTCGGGCGGCTTCGGACAGGCGCGTGCCGTGGCAACATGGACATACCTCGCTTTTCAGGAATTTCTCCACGCGTTTCATGCCCTTTTCATCGGTGACTTTGGAGAGGGCGTTCTCCACTGTATATACCGCGTTGTAGTATGTGAAGTCGAGTTCGCCCGCAGTCTCGCTCTTCTTGGCTTTATATAGGATGGTTTTCTTTACGGCCGGACCATTGAACACTATATCGCGTTCCTTCTCCGTAAGCTGATTGAAGGGCACATCGGTGCGGACACCCATGGCGCGGCATACATCGGTCATGAGCGACCACATGAGACTGTTCCATGGCGCGACCGCCCCCTCGTCGATTGAGAGGGATTCATCCGGTACGAGGGTGGAACGGTCTACTGTCATGACTACTCCCGTGCCTCCGCATTTCTCACATGCGCCTGTACTGTTGAATGCGAGATCTTCGGCTCCGGGGCCGTAGAATCTCGATCCGCAGTTTTCGCATATGAGTTCCTTTTCGGCTGCTACGTCGAGCGATGGCTTATGATAGTGTCCGCAATTCGGACAGCGGTGGCTGGCCAGACGTGAGAACATGAGGCGCAGGCTGTTGAGAAGTTCTGTGCCTGTTCCGAATGTGCTTCTTACTCCCGGGACTCCCGGACGCTGATGCAGCGCCACGGCGGCCGGCACATGCAGTATTTCCTCGACATCCGCTCTGGTGGATTGTGAGATTCGTCTTCTGGTATATGTGGAGAGAGCCTCGAGGTATCGTCGCGATCCTTCGGCATAAAGCACACCCAAGGCAAGCGAGGATTTGCCCGATCCGGATACTCCCGCGATTCCAACGATTTTTCCGAGAGGGATATCCACATTGATGTTCTTAAGGTTGTGCACCTTCGCGCCACGTATTATGATCTTATCGTTCTCCATTATGCTGTTGCTGATTTTGATTTCACCTATGTTATAACAACGGGAGTATGCGTTTTACGTTCTACGTCGGGCGTTTTGCTACCGAATTTTACCAAAATTTGGTAGTTGGAAATTTGCTTATTACAATTAAAATACCTAATTTTGTAATCTTTAAATCCTGTATATAGAAAACGTGTATGACGACATATCTGAAGTATTCCGAAGATTTTTTAATCACAAAAGAATGGACTCCGGGGAGTTGGGTCAATATTGAGACTCCGACGCCGGATG
>CAMWMK010000043.1 GCA_947175295.1 uncultured Porphyromonadaceae bacterium | reverse complement strand
GAAGCACAATACCATCTTGGAAAGATGTATGAGCAAGGATACGGTGTAACCAAGGATTACAAAGAGGCAGTGATATGGTATCGCAAGTCTGCCGAGCATGGTAATCCTGCAGGGCAATACATGCTTGGATATATGTATCATAAAGGATTAGGAGGGTGGAAGAATTATGACAAGGGAATCGAATGGCTGCTTAAATCGGCTGAACAAGGATTTGCACATGCTCAATACAATCTTGGACTGTTGTATGAGTACGAAGAATCTGATTTACGAAAGGCTAAAAAATGGTATAGGAAAGCAGCTAAACAGGGAGACATCAGGGCTATCGACAGATTGAAGGAACTGGGAGTTCCCGTTGGAGAGCCGCAATGATGGCTAAAGCGCCATGTGGCCAGCATACATGATGCCGATGATGTCTCCGGAGATGAGCTTTCGCCCGGCCGCAAGCCATTCTTCCTTTCCTTCCTATAAAATGCGAAAGGATGCCGTCAGGGCATCCTTTACATTATTCATTGCCTTTGTATTTTCCAGTCCTCGATGCAGCGGGTCTCGGAGGAGAAGTTGACGCCGATGCGGATGATCTGGCGTCCATCCATATGATACTTGCGGTCGTATCTCTTCTCCTCTATCTGCCTCAGTGCCTGCTCGGCAGTGCCGTCGTACTTCAGCTCTATGACGTAGATGTAGTCGTCGGTCCTGACCGTGATGTCGATGCTGCCGTCCGATGTCGCGGATTCAGTCTCAGTCTCGAGTCCGACAAGATCCATGAGCAGGAAGAAGGCGTTGTGGAAGTTGTTCTCGTTGTCCATCTTCATCTTGAAATGCACTCCGGCGAAATACGCCTGCATGCACTTCATCGCCTTGTCGGCATCACCCAAGATAAAATACATCACCATGTCGCCGACGAGTTTCTTCGGTTCCTCACCGAAGCGGCTCTGCATATAATATGGAAGGAGCACGTTGAAGAGACCCTTCTTCACCTCCTCGTTCGGAATTCCAAGCCGGTAGCGCCTGATTTTTGAATTATAGCTTTTTATGGTCAGATAGCCGGTTTGGTAGAGCAGAGCGAGAGGTTGTGGTGTGATAAGGTCGAGTCCCTTCAGATCGTCGAGGGTGCAGTAGGTGTCGAACATTGACTCCAGGTCGGCGTTTACCCGCTTCAGCGTTTTTGCTACGATTTTCGGCAGGCCGGTGTCGTTCCATTTATTTTCGATTCTGGAGTAGCGGAGTACATAGAGCAGAGACCATGGGTTGTATATGTCGCTACCATTCTCCGAAAACCTGTATCCGTCATAATTCTTCTTAAGCTGTCTGAGTGCGGATTCTATGCTTATATCGCTTACGGCAGCGAATTTAGAGATTCCTTGCTGCAGATTATCCAACATCTCCTGCTGGGTTATGCCGCATATGTCGGCGTATTCATCGGTGAATGAGATGTCATCTATATTGTTCAGGTCGGAGAATACGCTGAGCTTCCCAAAACGGCTCACGCCGGTCAGGAAAACCAACCTGATATGTTCGGCTGAGCTCTTGAAGTTGGAGTACACTGCAGACAGTGCGCTTCTGTAATGCTCCACGTTTTCTTTATTATGTATGTTCTCCACCAATGGTTTATCGTATTCATCAACGAGGATAACCACTTGTCTGCCTGTCTTTTTGTGGGCAGTCTCTATTATTTTCCTAAATCTTGACGAGAAGGAGCCTCCGATATCAACGATGCCGTATTCCTCCTCCCATTTTTGGAAAGTATCATTGTAAAGGATATCGAGTCCACCCCGTTCATTATACTCCTCAGGATTCAAATCAAGTCGTAGGACGGGATATGGTTGCCAATCCCAGTCCAATGTTTCGACATCAAGACCTTTGAAAAGTTCTCGCCGTCCTTCGAAAAAACATTGGATGGTAGAGAGAAAGAGGCTTTTCCCGAAGCGTCGCGGACGCGCCAGAAAGCAATAGCGTGACTTGTTCCTTATTAGCTTCGCTATATAGCGGGTCTTGTCGACATAGACATAATCCTCTTCACGAAGCGTACGGAAGTCCTGTAATCCAATCGGGTATGCCAAAGTCTGCTCCATATCTCATTTCCTTAATGATGTTTAAAACAATTTAGATAGGCAAAGTTAATAAAAAAATTGCAAATTGATGTTATTTTTAGGAGCCTTTCATTTGCAGGATTCGAAAGCATGAAAAGATGTCACACCATCAGCGGCGTTTCGGGGTGCGTACGGCGAGTTCCGGATGCTCTTCGAGGGTGAAATTGAAGAAGTCATTGTAGGGCTTCAGGATGCGGAAGCGTTCCGAAAGTTTCTTCAGGATGGCTTTCGATGTGAATTCCCTGTCGGTCAATGTCGATGCATATACAAAGCTCTTTGGTTTCAGAAGATCGATGTGTTCCCAGTCTTTCGGGAAACCCTTCGGAGCGGTCTTAAGCGGTTCCTGCCAGTATGGAGCGTAGACAGACGAGAACTCCGGATTGCGGAGTATCTCAAGATATTCATCTATGTTGTGGTAGATCTCACTGCGGTATTCCTTCAGCAAGGGCGCTTCCGGAAACCACGCGCCCCCGGCCACAAGGCATTCGCCCGGCTCGATATGCACGTAGTAGCCGCAGAACTCGCTCTTCTTGCCGCCGTGAGGATTGACATATATGCCTATATGGGTCTTATACGGGGTCTTGTCGGATGAGAAACGTGTATCGCGGTAGATACGGTACAGGCAGTCGGCCGGAGTCAGCATAGCTGCTTCCGGCTCCAGCTCCGTGACAGTCTCAATAAGCTTCTGAGTGAAGGCTTCCACTTCAGCCTTCACCTGCAAGTATTCGTCTTTATGCGCGTTAAACCAGTCGCGGTCGTTGTTGGCCGCCAGCTGCTTCAAAAATTCAAGTGTCTCTTTCATAACTCTTTTATCATCATAAGTAGCTGTTCAAATTAAAACGATACAATATAAGTTCATATCATGAATAGGATCTCGCACATCATCCGCTTGCCGATGATATGCGTTTAATTTGAACAGCTACTTATACTGAATAACAAACTTTCGCATTCTCTTGTTGAGCCCACTGCCGTTTGCAACAGGTATCTTTTGTCTGTCTGAATTTGGCAGATAGGGGAAAATGTCTTAACTTTGCAAACAAAAACAGGCAATCAGTATTAGAATCAGTAATGACAGGTCGGGAATTCGACATATTTTTCCGCAGGATGTATCTGCCGTTGGGCATGTATGCGATGCGCACCGTGGACGACGCACAGTGTGCGGAAGACATCGTGGAGGATGCCTTCACGCGTGCCTGGCAGATGATTGAGAATGGAAAGGAATTCGACGACTTCAAGGCGTATATGTACCGCAGCGTCCGCAACGGTTGCATATCATTCATCCGCAGCCGAAAGGAAACGGTGGGAGTGGAATGCATACCGGAGGTTGACGAAGAGACGGTAGACACCTCTGAGCGCGATGCAAGACTATGGAAAGCAATCGATTCCCTGCCTGATAAATGCCGTGAGGTATTCCTGCTGAGCAAGCGCGACGGACTCTCCAATGAGGAGATAGCCAAACGCATGGACATATCCGTAAAGACCGTCAAGAACCAGATGACAAAAGCCTTCGCACGCCTCCGCGACGAGCTCTCGCCGGACCGCAAGCCATTCTTCCTCCCCTTTCTATAAAATGCGAAAGGATGCCGTCAGGGCATCCTTTACATTATTCATTGCCTTTGTATTTTCCAGTCCTCGATGCAGCGGGTCTCGGAGGAGAAGTTGACGCCGATGCGGATGATCTGGCGTCCATCCATATGATACTTGCGGTCGTATCTCTTCTCCTCTATCTGCCTCAGTGCCTGCTCGGCAGTGCCGTCGTACTTCAGCTCTATGACGTAGATGTAGTCGTCGGTCCTGACCGTGATGTCGATGCTGCCGTCCGATGTCGCGGATTCAGTCTCAGTCTCGAGTCCGACAAGATCCATGAGCAGGAAGAAGGCGTTGTGGAAGTTGTTCTCGTTGTCCATCTTCATCTTGAAATGCACTCCGGCGAAATACGCCTGCATGCACTTCATCGCCTTGTCGGCATCACCCAAGATAAAATACATCACCATGTCGCCGACGAGTTTCTTCGGTTCCTCACCGAAGCGGCTCTGCATATAATATGGAAGGAGCACGTTGAAGAGACCCTTCTTCACCTCCTCGTTCGGAATTCCAAGCCGATAGCGGTTTATCTTCCTGTTATAGCCCTTGATAGTGAGGTAGCCGGTCTGGTAGAGCAATGCGAGGGGCTGCGGAGTGAGCAGGTCAAGCCCCTTCAGGTCGTCCTCTGAGCAGTAGGTGTCGAACATGGACTCAAGGTCGGCGTCCACCCTCTTGAGGGTCCTGGCCACGAGGGTCGGCATTCCGGTGTCGTTCCAGTAATTGGATATCTCCGAATCCTTCATGGCGTTCAGCAGCGACCACGGATTGTATATGTCGCTCCCGTTCTTTGAGAAGCGGTAGCCGTCATAGTTCCTCTTAAGTTTCCGAACCGCTGATTCAAAGCTGATACCCTCACTTTCAGCAAGCCGGGTGATTCCCGTCTGGAAATTATCAAGTATCTCTCGCTCAGTTATTCCGCAGATATCTGAGTATTCATTTAAGAACGAGATATCCACGATGTTGTTGAGATCCGAGAAGACACTCAGTTTGCCAAACCGACTTATTCCAGTGAGGAAAACCAGACGTATATGCTCCGCGGAACTTTTGAAGTTGGAATATACGGATGATAGACGATCACGGTAATGCTCGATGTTTTCCTTATTATGGATATTCTTTACCAAAGGTTTATCATACTCATCCACAAGAATCACCACCTGTCTTCCGGTTTTCTTATGCGCTGCCTCAATAATGTTCTTAAATCGTGCTGAAAATGAACCGGCTACATCTTCGACATCATATTCCGCTTCCCATTTTCTAAATACATTGTCATAAAGAGCGTCCAAACCACCCTTTTCTTTATACTCTTCCGCGTTCAAGTCAAGCCGGAGTACGGGATACGACTTCCAATCCCAATCCATTGAATCTACAGCAAGTCCGTAGAAAAGTTCCCGTCGGCCTTCAAAAAAATTCTTGAGAGTAGACAGGAATAGACTTTTTCCGAAACGACGCGGACGGGCAAGAAAATAGAATTTCGTACCTGAGTTGATGATTTTATCTATATAAGATGTTTTGTCGATGTAGACACATCCATCTTCCCTCAGCGACTTGAAGTCCTGATTACCAATTGCATATTTTATCTTCGTCTCTTCCATAATCCTCTGGTTTTTCCGCAAAGTTAACGATTTCCGGTGAATTCTCCCAATTATTCAATCAAAAAATACATTTTTCCATAAGTTTCTCAGGCAGGGATAGGACCTTTCAGGATGGTCTGCGTCTTAGGGTCAGAAACAAGACATCAATGACATATGAAACAGACGTTACTGAAAAGATCCTTACTCCTCTCGGCTGCAATCACAACCGTTGCGCTATCCGCATCCGCACGTCAGCCGGAACGCGGTTATCGAGGATTTGTAGACTTAACCAGCAGAATCAGACATCGCTCATACCCTCTTGGCAGTGGGACACATTACGATCCCGGCATCGCAACATCCCATGGCTACCAGTTCAATCCATGGCTTTTCGTAGGAGCAGGCATCGACTTCAGTCTTCAGGACATCGTAGAGTGGCATGCCCCTAATAAACACCATTATTCCATTGACTCCCATCGGATTTCCTTATTTACCGAAGGACGTGCCGACCTACAGTTCGGGAATTTCACTCCGTTCGCAGACATTCGCTTAGGCTGGAACGCCTGCGATAACGGAACCGTATATTTATCGCCATCGGTTGGTTACCGATTTAACTGGGGACGTAAAGTCGGCATAAACGTAGGAATTGGCTATACCCTCGATGCATATAGATCTGAAGAATACCGTATTGTACATACTCCCACAGGTTGGTTGACTCTAATTCCAACAGGTAAACGATTCAACTGGACAGAGTCTCATTTCACGTTCCGCATAGGCATTGACTTCTAAAACAACTATACCAGTATGGATAAAGACATCAGATTCATAGCCCGTCACTACCGCAAAGGCCTCTTCGCAGTAGAGCCGGCCCTGCGTCGCATCAAAGGCACGAAGGGCTTATGGTGGACACGCACACGTATAGCAGCGGCTTGCACGGCAGCCGCAATCCTTACCGCAACAGCCGCCGTATTCATACACAACGGGTATTTCTCTACAATCGAACCTGCGATGCCCGAAACTGAACAAAATACACTCCCGACAGCTGAGATAGTCCGCGTGATTGACTTCGAAGAGGCACCGCTTACCCGGGTGGTAGCTAAAATCCGTGAAGTCTACGGAGTGGAAGTGACCGATCTTCCTGAGAATCCCGATAGTTACGTTCTCTCACTCCACTATGAGGGCTCCGCACTTGATCTTATAGAGACCATCAACGATATCCTTGATACCGACATGAAAGTAACCGAACAATGAGACAACTGAAACGAACCGCCATATTCTCAGCTTTACTCGCACTCTCCCTCTCAGCCTTGGCCCAGGACATAACCCTGAAGGCCACAGACCGTCCTGCCGCGGAAGTATTCCGCTCCATCATGAAGCAGACCGACCGAAACTTCGTATATTCCTCAGAAATCCTGAACGATATGCGTATAACGGTCAATGCCAAGAAGAAACCCCTCAAAAAGGTGCTTGACGAAATATTCCGCGGCACGGATATCGAATATACGATAAAGGGAAAGAACGTTGTGCTAAAAAGAAAAAAGGAAAAGCAACCGAAAAAGGATAAAGCTCAAAAAAAAGTGACAGCCGCACGGCTCCATCTCTCCGACTCGGTGAAGATCGCCACACTTCCGACTCTCGACGTAGTGTCGCAACCGGAAAACCATCCCCTTGAGACCGCTAAAAGCGGCATCAACACACTCAGCGGCACCACGATATCACGCACTCCGGCCATCTTGGGAGAACCCGACCTGATAAAGGCCCTACAGATTCTCCCGGGAGTGTCGGAGTCGAATGCCGGATTCTCGGGAATGAACGTACACGGAGGCGGACCGGATGAAAACATGTGCATGCTCGACAACGTACCGCTCTATCAGGTAGAACATTTCGCCGGGCTCTTCTCCCCTTTCAATACCGACATCATCAAACACGCCGATTTCTACAAAACTTCGGTTCCGGCGCGCTTCGACGGACGCCTATCCTCCTTTCTCGACGTGCATCTGAAAAACGCCACACACGCCGACGGCCATCATGGTTCGGGGCGACTTGGACTCACCTCCGGAGCATTCAACATATCAGGACCCATCGGAGACAAGACCACCTACCTCATCGGCCTGCGCCGATCATGGTATGACCTGATCGCCATCCCGGTAGTAGCGATCATCAACAGCCGCAACAAAGATGAGAAAATCTCCCTTGGCTACCATTTCATGGATTTCAACGCCCGCATCGACCATCGCTTCTCCGACCGATTGACGGGATTCGTCAACACATATTACGGCGACGACTACTTCCATACAGGAAACAAAGACAAACACGAGCCTGAGGAAGGAATCTATTACAAAGAAGACCATAAATTCAAATGGGGAAACATCCTTGCGCAGACCGGAGTCAACTATAGATTCAGCGACATGCTTTCCGGAGAGTTCTCAGCAGCCTACACAGGATATTTCTCCGGTATGGGATACGATATCTTCGAGAAGGAGATCAGGGCTACACAGACCAATACATCAAGAGAATACATATGGAGCACCAACAACATACACGCCTTCAACGCTCGCGGTGACTTCGGCTGGAAACCGACGGATAATTCCCGGATACGGTTTGGCGCTTCATATACATATCATTCCTTCCTGCCCGACCGCACGGTGAAGGAAAACACCTTCAACGACATAACGGCAAAGACCCGGGACGTACCCGAATCGCTTGAAGCCAACGAAGTGAACGCATACGTGGAGGATGACTGGAACATATCGCACCGCCTGCATGCCGATTTCGGGCTCCACGCATCCCTCTTCCATATCGACGGAAAGACAAAAGGGGGCTTATCCCCGAGGTTTTCTTTCAGCTACACTCCAACCCCTCAGCTTGCCCTGAAGGGAGCCTACAGCCACACGGTGCAATACGTTCACCGTATCGACCAGACCTATATATCGCTGCCCTGCGACAGGTGGGTGCCGACCGCAGGCAACTTCAAGCCAATGACAGCAGACAAGATAGGCATCGGAGGATACTGGCAGACGTCCGCCGGCGACTACGCCGTCACTCTCGACGCCTACTGGAAATTCATGCACAATATCATCGACTTCCGCGATGAGTATTATCTCAGGCCGCAGACATGGTCGTGGAGCGACCGCCTGACAGCCGGCAAAGGAAGCGCCAAGGGAATCGACATAATGCTTGAGAAGAAAACGGGCAGATTCACTGGCCACATAAGCTACTCGCTCGCCTGGGCCGACCGGCAGTTTGCCGACCGAAACGGAGGCCACCGCTATCCGGCACGCTTCGACCACCGCCACACCATAAAGGTATTCGCCAACTGGGATATAAGCCGCAAAGTGTCGATCAACGCACTTTGGACCGGCCACTCAGGCAATCGCTTCACGTTGCTGCCACAGCGCTTTGAGGAGCCAAATCTGCCTGGTGGCAGCGGATTCTGGGATGAGGAAATGCTTCTGAAGGCCCCCGTCAACAATTATCAGCTCCCCTTCTATCACCGCCTCGACCTCTCCATTATGGTAAGGAACAGCCGCGGCTACTGGACATTCGGACTCTACAACGCTTACTGCCATATGAACACTGTAGCAATCACTACCGGCTATAAGGACTATTCCAAATACACACAGGTAGGCGACAATATATGGAACATCGAATATAAATCAGAACCGGTATTCCAGAAAATGAAACTTATTCCTGTAATCCCCTCAATTTCCTACACATGGCTATTCTGAAAAAAATATATCCGCTCGCCCTTCCACTGCTACTCACCGGATGCTACGAAGACTTCACTCCACGCATCGACACCACACCGGTGCTTTGCCTCAATTCACTGATCACTGCCGGAAGACACATCGAAGTAAAAGTAAGCCATACATGGCTCTACACTGATGAGGAAGGCCGAAAAAAACATTCCGTTCCGGACGCTATACTGAAGATCTACGCCAACGACATCCTTGTGGATTCCGACTACATCCCAAAGGAAGGCGACCGCATACGCATCCATGCCTCAAGCCTGAAATATGGAGAGGCGGAAGCGGAAGTGACAGTTCCTATCGCTGCAGACATAACCCGCATCGATTTCTCCACTACAACCGACGACATCTGGACAAAGTACACCCAAGGATGGGGAATGGATGCCGACATTCAGTTTGATATCCGTATCCTCATGGACATAGCAGACAGGAAGGAAACGGATGACTTCCATTTTCTGACCTATAAAACCTATCAAACGGTAACAGGGATCTACTCCGATACTGATGATGACCACGACGCAAAGAAGAGGCAAGGCAGAGCCTCGTTTAACGCCTATCTGTCGGAAGGCAATTTCGATGCACTTGACCCGGTTTTCTACGAACTGACCGAGCCATTTGAAGAAATAATGAACGGAGGGAGCGCCTACACCACGATCTTTTCCGACCGTCTTTTCAATGGAGAGCCGAAAACACTTACCTTCGGATTCTCTCCATGTTTCTTCAAGCTGTCGGGATGGGACGGCGATCCTGAGGATCTGTCATGCGGATGGCTCATCACACTCTACTCAATCTCTGAAAGCTACTACAACTGGCTCGTCTACGCCGATCAAGCGACAGGCTTTATCTTCGGTGACTTCGGCGATTTCGGTATGGCTGACCCCATCTGGGGCTATAGCAACGTCTCCACCGGGGCCGGCGTAGTCGCCGCCCAGTCATCCACTACCTTCACCGTCGACCTGCAGGACTTCCTGAAAAAGACTCTCGAATCAGTCCACACTCCCTGATCCTTCCATGGCCCTCCCCCCACGTTTCGGACTTCGTCCTCAACACAGTGTTGAGGACGAAGTCCGAAACTTCAGATTCCTCCACCTCCAGCATAACGAGCAGGCATAACGAAAAAGAGCAGTAGGAAACCGAAGTTTACCATACTGCTCTTCCTCTCTCCTCGGCGGTGCGGACGGGACTCGAACCCGCGACCTCCGGCGTGACAGGCCGGCATTCTAACCGGCTGAACTACCGCACCAGAATACCTTTCGGAGTTGCTCTCAGGAGTTGTTTCCCGATTGCGAGTGCAAAGTTACTGCTTTTTTTCGGACTATGCAAATTTTCAGGCAACTTTTTTCAAAAAAAATTAAAATTCCCTCTTTTTCCCCTTTCCATGCCCCACTTTACGGGCCCTTCGTTTCGGACTTCGTCCTCAACACAGTATTGAGGACGAAGTCCGAAACTTCAGATGCCTCCACCTCCAGGCATAACGACCAAGCATAACGAAAAAGAGCAGCAAGTGACCGAAGTCAACGTTGCTGCTCTTCCTCTCTCCTCGGCGGTGCGGACGGGACTCGAACCCGCGACCTCCGGCGTGACAGGCCGGCATTCTAACCGGCTGAACTACCGCACCAGAATACCTTTCGGAGTTGCTCTCAGGAGTTGTTTCCCGATTGCGAGTGCAAAGTTACTGCTTTTTTTCGGACTGTGCAAATTTTCAGGCAACTTTTTTCAAAAAAAAATTAAAATTTCCTCATTTTCCCCTTTCCATGCCCCACTTTCCGGGCTTCCCTCCCCATTTCGGACTTCGTCCTCAACACAGCGCCGAATACACAAGTAAGAAATCCCCCCTATAGGAGCTTTCACGGTATGACAACTTTCCCCTTTTATTTGTTATATAATTATGATTATCGATTGCCATACACATAAGCAGACTCCCGCGCCTGACGCCATCATATCGACTTCGCCGATAGGGTTCGTCGCGCAAGGCACCCAGATGTGGTCGGTCGGACTCCATCCCTGGGACCTTCCCCTGTATTGCGCCGACAACCTCCGAATAAAGGATGAAATCTGGGTGGAGCTCGTAGCAGCAGCCGCCTCTCCATACGTAGCGGCCATCGGGGAATGCGGCATCGACCTCACCCGTGGCGGACTACTCGCCACCCAGATGCTCGCCTTCCGCAAGCAGGCGCTTCTCGCCGAGCGACTCAGAAAGCCCCTGATGATACATGCAGTGAAGGCACACGACATAGTCACAGGAATGAAGAAAGACCTCAATCCCGAGATGCCTTGGATCATACATGGATTCCGCAACAAACCCACGATAGCGGAAATATACCTCAAGGCGGGATGCTGGCTCAGTTTCGGCGAGAAATTCAGCCCGGAGGCCCTCGACATAACCCCTACCGACCGACTGCTTGCCGAGACCGATGAGTCCGCGCTCCCCATCGAGCAGATCATCATGCGTCTCGAGGAGTCGGCGCAGAAACCGCTCCGCGACGCAATCATAGCAAACGGCCGCATCTTTAAATCTCCATCATCAGCCACTGACACTACCGCATAATGAAAAGACATCTACTTCTTGCAATTCCGTTGGCCGCCACGGTTCTTTCCGCAACAGCACTGCGTCTGGAACCCATAAAATACGCAGATATGGAAAACTGGGTGACACGCAACATCACCGAGTCAAAACTCATCGGCGGCAATGGAAAGACCATATATGAAATAGCGCCCAAGGCCACCATCGACGGCAACAAACCCTACACCAATGCCGGAGGATCGCCCTGGGCCAACTCCAACGTCTACGCCAAAGTATGCGGAGTAGTGAAGGGATCCGCAACCGTCTCCCCCGCACAGCGCGGAGGCTCAACCGTAGCGAAATGCGAAGCTAAGATGGAACACGTAAAGGCCCTCGGCATAGTCAATATGGACGTGATGGTGGCCGGAACAATATTCCTCGGCCAGCTCTACGAACCCGTAACATCCACCACGGGGGCCTTCTCCAAGATGGAGATGGGCATTCCCTACTCCAAACGGCCAAAAGCGCTTGTCTACGACTATGAAGTGGTGATGCCAAAAGACAACACCCGCACCAAGTCTACCGGCTTCAGCAAGCAGAAGACACTGCAGGGGCGCGACAACGCAGAAGTCTACGTGCTCCTTCAGCGACGCTGGGAAGACGAAAAAGGGAACTTATATGCAAAACGTGTCGGCACCGGCCGCGAACGCTACGCTAAGTCTATACCATGGACCCGCCAGCATGAGCTGCCCATACATTACGGCGACATAACGAAGGAATCCTTCTACAAGCCATGGATGGGACTTCTCGACGGAGAGAAGGCATACTACGCCAAAAACTCCAAGGGAAAGCTTGTCCCGGTGCACGAAGTGGGATGGGACGCTCCAGACGCCACGCCTACCCATGTGCTCATGATGGCCTCCTCCACATGCGGAGAGGCCTTCATCGGCACCGAAGGCCTCACCCTCTACATCGACAACATCGCCTTCGGCTTCTAATCAATGCATAATGCATAATTCATAATTATTGTCAACACCGTGCTGAGGACGCAGTCCGAAGCCATTAAATACATTCCCCATAAAACTACAAAAACAATGAAAATCGCAATCATAGGCTACGGCAAAATGGGCCACATGATCGAGCGTATAGCCCTCGATCGCGGCCACGAGATAAGCGTCATCATCGACGCAGACAATTTAGCAGACATCGACTCAAAGGCTTTCCGCAAGTCGGACGTAGCCATCGAGTTCACACGCCCCGACACCGCGGTCAACAATCTGCTGCGCTGTTTCTCGGTGGGCATCCCAGTAGTGTGCGGCACCACAGGCTGGCTCGATTCGCTCGACGCTGTAAAGGCAGTATGCGAGAGCGGCAAGGGATCCCTCCTCTACAGCTCCAACTTCTCGATAGGCGTAAACATCTTCGAGGCGGTGAGCCGCTATCTCGCCGGAATCATGAACGCATATCCGCAGTATACCCCTTCGATGGAGGAAGTGCACCATATCCATAAGCTCGACCATCCTTCCGGCACAGCCATCACCATTGCAGAGGAACTCATCGCAGCCTCCGACAAAGTAGACCGCTGGGCCGAACCGGCCGAATCCCCCAGCGACCCCGAGAATCCTCAACACAGCGCTGAGGACGCCAGTCCGAAGCCCGAAAGTCAGGAGGCCGACAATCAGGACTCCACTACCCTCTTCATCTCCCACCGCCGCGAAGGGGAAGTGCCGGGCATACATACCGTGACATGGGACTCTCCGCAAGACACAATCACCATCTCCCACTCCGCCAAAAGCCGCGAAGGCTTCGCGCTCGGAGCCGTGCTCGCTGCGGAATGGCTGGCTGAGAAATGCAAGAAATTCTCAGTAGGACCAATCAAGATCGGATCAGGCGAGACCGGATTCTTCACAATGAAGGACATGCTCAAATTCTGATCCGCGGCAAACCGACAACGCTAAACTAAAACGTAAAAACGCGTAACGCAAAAGCAATAAGCGTCAGCGTTTCCACGTTATAGACTATTATGAATTCATTTATTTCCGACCTTCGCGATAGACTGAGAAAAGTGCGCCCCACGCGTTGGGTGCGCTTCGGCATAGTATCGCTCATCTTCTTCCTCTGGGTGATCTGGATGGGCAATCCCTGGCTGCTGCTCCTGTGGCTGCTGCTCGTAGACATATACATCACCGGATATGTCCCCTGGACATGGTGGAAAAAGACCAAGGAACCCGTGCGGACCATATTCTCATGGCTCGACGCTATCATCTATGCGCTTATACTCGTATATTTCATTTTCGCCTTCATAGGTCAGAACTATAAGATTCCCTCGTCGTCGCTTGAGAAGTCGCTTCTCGTAGGCGACTACCTGTGGGTCAACAAGACCATCTACGGTCCGCGCGTCCCCCAGACTCCGCTCCACTTCCCGCTGGCACAGCATACGCTTCCGATACTCAACACCAAGAGCTATATCGACGAGCCTCAGCTGAAATACCACCGCCTTGCCGGGCTGCGCAGCATCGAGAGGGGCGACATCGTGGTCTTCAACTATCCCAACGGCGACACCGTAGCCACAAAGGTGCCGAATCCCGATTACTATCAGATATGCTACGAACTGAGACGCCGTGGCATCGACGACCCGAAGGCCTACATCGAAGCCAACAAGGCGATGTTCGGCGACATCGTGGTGCGTCCCGTCGACCGCCGCGAGAACTACGTGAAGCGTGCCGTCGGCCTCCCGGGTGAGAAACTGGAGATCAAGGACGACGTGATCTACATCGACGGCAAACCCATCGAGGACGCCGACAATGTGCAGTACAACTACATAATTCCCGTAAAGGCCGCCATTCCCCTTGAGAAATGGCAGGAGATCGGAGTGCGTGCCGAAGACCACGGCGATGCTCCGATACAGATAGACGGACTGCCCTATATGTTCTACGACGTGCCCCTGACCAAGGAAGCCAAAGCCATCGTGGAGACATGGCCCGAAGTGGAAGGCGAGCTCGTCAAGGAGTCGAAGACCGGATTCTACGAACTCGGCGGCATGTTCCCCCTCGGCAACTCCTACGGCTGGACACGCCCCGACATGGGCGAGATATGGATCCCCAAGAAGGGCGAGACCCTGAAGCTGACACCCTACAACCTTCCCATCTACGAACGCGCCATCCGCACATACGAAGGCAACGACCTCGAGGTGCGCGACGGAAAGATCTTCATCAACGGGAAAGAGACCGACAGGTATACCTTCAAGATGGACTATTACTGGATGCAGGGCGACAACCGCGACCGCTCGGCCGACTCACGCTACTGGGGATTCGTGCCGGAAGACCACATCGTCGGCAGCCCGATGTTCATCCTCGCTTCCTTCGATGAGGAGAAAGGCCTCTTCGACGGCAAGATCCGTTGGGACCGCATCCTGCGCAGCGCCAATCCAGACAAGGACACAAAATGGAAATGACCCATATCGGGACGCCCCCTTACCTTGCATCCACTGTGTGGCTGCAAGGTAAGGTCGGTCCCCGGCAGCTGAAGACCCGCGACTATACGCGCGCGCTCATCGAGTCGAACTCTCCGACGGGAATGGTGCTTACAGTGCCTGTCGCAGGCGGGTCCTCCGCCGTAAAACGCCTTTCTCCGGCCATGCTTGAGGTCTCGGACCATGGCGATTGGACGCGCATCCATCTCGGAGCCATAGAAGCCGCCTACGGACGCGAGCCATATTTCCAGCATTTTTTTCCGGAAATAGCCGATGCCATAGTGCATTATCCGCAACATCTTGCCCGTCTCAACGTTCTATTGGTGGAGAAGATGCTGAATTTCATCGGATATGACGAAGCGATCGAAGACATCCGTAATCTCCGCACGGCCAATCAGCAAAGATGCGCCGCCATCGCGAATAGACTTGAATCGAAAATCGATCCCGCCCATTCATTCCTCGAAGCCATCTTTCGTCTCGGCCCGGACGCCATCTTCCTCCTTGGGTAGGCGTAACTTTTTTTCAAAGCTCTCCAGATTATGAATCATGCATTAAGATTGATATTGATCCTCCTTTTCGCTTCCGTCGCGTTCGGCAGCCGGGCCGATACGCCCGACCTGCTGCTACCCGATGTGCCGGAAGGAGCGGAACTCAAGGTCAAGGTCAATATGGTCAAAGGATTCTACCGATTTCAAGACGAATACGGCGATACGGTAAGGATGACTGTCTTCAAGGACTTCTATGTCTATCCCCCGATGAAGTTCAAGAACAAGAAGCAGGAAGATTTCTACTGGAAGACTGTCCGCGACGTGCGTAAGACACTCCCCTATGCCAAACTCGCCTTCGCAACCCTCTGCGAGACCTATGAGTACATCCTCACCATCCCCGACGAGAAGACACGCGAGAAGCACCTTAAACGCCTGGAAAAAGACATTTTCGAGCAATACAAGCCTGTAGTGAAGACCATGACCAAGAATCAAGGCAAGATACTGCTCAAACTCATCAACCGCGAGACCGATCAGAGTTCATTCAACATCGTCAAGGCCTTCCTCGGAAGTTTCCGTGCCGGATTCTGGCAGACATTCGGAAAATTCTTCGGCATGAACATGAAGGCCGGTTTCCATCCCGAGTCCAACAAAGACGACGCGATGATCGACCGCATAGCCTGCCTCATCGAGCAAGGACAGCTCTGACCGGCAGTTGGCGCCAACCTAAAATAAAACATTCATAAACATTAGGAAATTCGCAATTTTTACATTAAATTTGCACCTGCTTTGATATTTTAGCCTTCAGCATGCCGGATATCGAGGCTTTTGAGTCAAAATAGGTAATAATTTAAAGTAAAAAGATATGGCCAACACTCTGTTTGATAAAATCTGGGATCGCCACGTAGTCCAGCATGTCGACGACGGTCCGGAGCAACTATACATCGACCGTCTCTACTGCCATGAGGTGACGAGTCCGCAGGCTTTCGAAGGAATGCGCCGACGCGGAATCAAGTGCTTCCGCCCGGGCAACATCTTCTGCATGCCCGACCACAACACCCCTACACATGACCAGGACCGTCCGATCGAAGATCCCGTAAGCAAGACTCAGGTCGATACCCTGGCACGCAATGCCGAGGAATTCGGACTCGAACACTTCGGGATGATGAATCCTAAAAACGGCATCATACACGTAGTCGGTCCCGAACGGGGACTCTCGCTCCCGGGAATGACAATCGTCTGCGGAGACTCCCACACCTCCACCCATGGAGCCATGGGTGCGGTGGCCTTCGGCATAGGCACATCGGAAGTGGAAATGGTGCTGGCCTCCCAATGCATCCTACAGCAGAAGCCAAAGTCAATGCGTATCAACATCGAGGGAAAGCTCGGCAAAGACGTGACCGCGAAAGACGTAGCGCTATTCCTGATGTCGAAGCTCACCACATCCGGAGCCACAGGATACTTCGTGGAGTATGCCGGCGAAGCCGTACGCGACCTCTCCATGGAGGGGAGGCTCACACTCTGCAACCTCTCGATCGAGATGGGAGCCCGCGGAGGGTTTATAGCTCCCGATGATGTGACCTTTGAATATATCAAGGGACGCGAATACGCGCCCAAGGGTGAAGACTGGGACAAGGCTGTGGAATACTGGAAGACCTTACGTAGCGGCGACGACGCGGTCTTCGACAAGGAACTGACATTCCGAGCAGAGGATATCGAACCGTTTGTCACCTACGGCACCAATCCCGGAATGGGCATGGGTATCACCCAGACCATCCCATCTCTCGACACCATCCCTGAAGCCGGCAAGGCCTCCTATCTCAAAAGCCTCGACTACATGGGATTCAAACCGGGCCAGAAGCTTCTCGGCACCCCCGTGGATTATGTATTCCTCGGCGCCTGCACCAACGGCCGCATCGAAGACTTCCGGGCTTTCGCATCCATCGCCAAGGGGAGACGGAAGGCCGACGGCGTGACGGCATGGCTCGTGCCGGGCTCATGGATGGTCTACGACCAGATCAAGGAGGAGGGCCTCGACAAAACGCTTGAAGAAGCCGGCTTCGAGATCCGCCAGCCCGGATGCTCCGCCTGCCTCGCCATGAACGACGACAAGATTCCCGCAGGGAAACTCGCAGTGTCGACTTCCAACCGAAATTTCGAAGGGCGTCAAGGCCCCGGAGCACGCACTGTGCTCGCGAGTCCTCTTGTAGCGGCAGCTGCCGCAGTGACAGGAGTGATCACTGATCCGCGCACACTCTGAGCCATCAACAGTAAGAAACTCATCAGAAAAAGAAATGAAACAGAAATTCGACACCATATCGAGCACCTGCGTGCCCCTGCCCCTTGAAAACGTAGACACCGACCAGATCATCCCCGCCCGCTTCCTTAAGGCTACCACACGCGAGGAAAGCTTCTTCGGAGAAAACCTCTTCCGCGACTGGCGCTATAACCCCGACGGCTCGGTCAACGAGGATTTCGTGCTCAACAATCCGAAATACAGCGGTGAGATACTCGTAGCCGGAAAGAACTTCGGCAGCGGCTCAAGCCGCGAGCACGCAGCATGGGCCATCGCCGGCTATGGTTTCAGGGTAGTCATCAGCAGTTTCTTCGCCGACATCCACAAGAACAACGAGCTCAACAATTTCGTGCTTCCCGTAGTGGTCAGCGAGCCATTCCTGGCCAGCCTCTTCGCTTCGATAGAAGCCGATCCGAAGACCATAGTGGAAGTCGACCTCCCCAACCAGACCGTCACAAACAAAGCCACCGGAGAGAGCGAGCGATTCGAGATAAACGGATATAAGAAATACTGCCTTATGAACGCCCTCGACGACATCGACTTCCTCCTGGAAAACAAAGATAAGACTATAGCCTGGGAGGAGGCAGGAAAGGCGTGACAGCTCCAGTGTCTGAGAGCGGAATGAGAAGTCATTCCGCAAGCGTGGAGATCATGGACACCACGCTCCGCGACGGAGAACAGACATCCGGAGTGAGCTTCGTGCCGCATGAGAAGCTGATGGTGGCACGCGCATTGCTCAACGACCTTAACGTAGACCGCATCGAAGTGGCTTCGGCGCGCGTCTCCGACGGAGAGAAGGACGCTGTGACCAGAATCTGCAAATGGGCGCGCTCGGCAGGCTACCTTCACCGCGTGGAGGTGCTCGGCTTTGTCGACGAAGGCACTTCGCTCAACTGGATCAACGATTGCGGATGCGTCAACATCAACCTCCTCTGCAAGGGATCGGAGAATCATTGCCGCAATCAGCTTAAGAAGACTCCGGAGGAGCATTTCGAAGACATTCGCCGCAACATCCGGATGGCCCACGACATGGGAATCAACGTCAATGTCTACCTTGAAGACTGGAGCAACGGCATAAAGAACTCACCCGACTACGTATTCGCCATGATGGACGCACTGAAAGACTGCGGAATAAAGCGTTTCATGCTTCCCGATACCCTCGGCATACTCAATCCCCTGGAGCTGCTGCTCTTCATGCGCAAGATGGTGAAGCTCTATCCCGGAGTGCATTTTGACTTCCACGCCCACAACGACTATGACCTCGCCATCTCCAACGTGCTGGCAGCCGTATTGGGCGGATGCAAAGGAATCCACACATCGGTCAACGGACTCGGGGAAAGAGCCGGAAACGCACCCCTCGCAAGCGTACAGGCAATACTGAAAGACCAGTTCAACGCCCACACCAATATAAGGGAAGAGCGCCTCAACGACGTAAGCAGGATGGTGGCCAACTATTCGGGAATCGCCATACCGCCCAACCGCCCCATCACGGGAGAGAGCGTCTTCACGCAAGTGGCAGGAGTGCATGCCGACGGCGACAACAAGGCAAACCTATATTGCAACGACCTGCTTCCGGAGCGTTTCGGCAGAAAACGAGAATACGCGCTTGGGAAAAACAGCGGCAAGGCCAACATCCTGAAGAATCTCGAGGAGCTCGGCCTTGAACTGACACCAGAACAGACAAGAAAGGTAACTGAACGCATCATAGAGCTCGGCGACAAGAAGGAGGTAGTCACGCAGGAAGACCTGCCGTTCATAGTCTCGGATGTGCTCAACAGTGTGGCGCAGTCAGAACACGTGAAGCTGCTCAGCTACATGGTCAGCACCGCCTACGGGCTCAAGCCCATGGCCGCCCTGAAGATCGAGATCAACGGAGAAGTCCACGAAGTCACGGCCTCGGGCAACGGACAATTTGACGCTTTCGTGAAAGCCCTGAAGCAACTGTATAAGCACAAACTCGACAGGCGCTTCCCGCATCTTTCCAACTACACCGTGTCCATCCCTCCCGGCGGACGCACCGACGCCCTCGTACAGACCGTCATCACCTGGCAATGGAACGACCGCATCTACCGCACGCGTGGCCTTGACGCCGACCAGACGGAGGCAGCCATCAAAGCCACCATAAAGATGCTCAACCTCATGGAAGACACCGTCTCCACCGACAGATAAAAACAAAGGCAGCTCCGAGCGGGCTGCCTTTGTTTTTTAATGTATTGGCGGCTCCCGGTGGAGCCGCCACTTTTATATCTTCTTATGGTAATCTATGCTTACGCGGTCAGGAGCGGGCGGTAAGTAACGTCGCCTTGCCTTTCAGCGTCACTGAGGTCAGTGCGGCCGGAAGAAGCGCGGTCTCGCCGGCTTTCATGGCCATGGACCCGCCGCCATATTCAATGGTGGCTTCCCCTGCCAGACACATCATCACGGTAAAGGATGAGTCATCGTAGGAAAGCTGCATCTCGCCGTCGAGCAGCAGGCGGTCTACCTTGAAGTGGCCGCATTCGGCTATCACGGCGTCGGCTACTGCCGGGTCGGCCGGAGCCGACTTGTATTCTTCATGGAAGGTGTAGTCTATGGCGTCCTTGGCCTGCTCGGTGTGAAGCTCGCGGGGATTGCCCTGGGCGTCGCGGCGGTCGTAGTCGTAGATGCGGTAAGTGATGTCGCTCGATTCCTGTATCTCGGCAAGGAGGTTGCCGGCGCCGATGGCGTGTACCCTTCCGGCCGGAAGGAAGAACACGTCGCCGGGATGCGAGTCATGCACGGCCAGGGCCTGCTCGATGGTGTTGTCGGCCACCATGCTGACGTATTGGTCGGGCGTAAGCTCGCGGTTGAGGCCGGAATAGATCTTCGCTCCCTTGTCGGCGTCGATGATATACCACATTTCAGTCTTGCCGAGGCTGTTGTGGCGCTGCTTTGCAAGCTCGTCGTCGGGATGCACCTGCACCGAGAGGTTGTCCTGTGCGTCGATCAGCTTCACAAGCAAGGGGAACTTGCCGTCGTAGCGGTCGAATACCGATGTGCCGAGGAGTTCAGGTCCGAATGTGTCGATGAGCTCAGTGATCTTCAGGCCCTTGTAGGCCCCTTCGGCCACTACCGATTCATGGCCCGGCACAGCCGAGATCTCCCAGCTTTCACCGATGTTGGCCTCTGTCTGCTCTATGCCCTTATAGCTGCATATCTTGTCTCCGCCCCATATCACGCTCTTCAGGTATGGGATGAACTTTATTGGTGACTTCTCTATCATTTTTCTTCCGTTTCGTCTATTTTAGAAAGTGCGAACGAATACGCTCCGGCCGAGATGGCCTTGCTTGCGCCGAGCTTGGAGAGTGTCACTCCGATGCGCTTCATATCGTCGTATTCCACCGTAAGGTTTGTGCCGCGCACCGCGATCCTCTTGGAGTTGCCCTTTGCGAATTTCTCGAACTCAGCGGGGTCGTCGAGGTCAAACACCTCCATCTGCACCCTGCGCACGCTGTCGCCGCCGAGGGTGGCGAGGCTCGAACGCAGTTCCTTGATCAGCGAAGGCATGATCCAGCGTCCGGCAGCGGTGATGCCGCCTCCGATCACGATGAGGCCGTCGATGAGCTGCGCCGCGATGGCCATGGCGTTGCCCGCCACTTCGCCGAATTCGGCGAAGGCCTTCTGGGCCGCCTCCTGGTTGCCCTCCCGCTTGCCGTCGGCTATCTCGCAGATCTCCTTCGGCTCGAAGTTATGGCCGAAGTCGCCCGATGCCTCGGCGTAGACGCGCTTGATGGCGCGTACGGCCACTCCTTCCTCCACTATGATTCCGTCTTTCATCTTGTGGGGGAGGCAGAAGGTCTCCACGCAGGAGTTGTCGCCGCGGTTGAGCTGGCCGTTGACCACGATGCCGACGCCGAAACCTGTGCCGAACGTGTAGCCTAAGAGGTTGCGGAATCGCTTCGCGCTTCCGGCCTCGGCCAGGCGGCGGTTCACTTCCGGAAGGGCGCCGCAGAGAGCCTCACCGTAGGCGAAGAGGTCGCCGTCGTTGTTGATGAAGACGGGGATGCCGAACTCGTTCTGCAGGAACGGGCCGAGCGCCACTCCGTCGCGAAACGACGGGAAGTTGGGCAGATAGCCGCCGATGATGCCGTTGGGATAGTCGGCCGGACCGGGGAAAGCGAAACTGATCGCTACCGGCTTCTCGTCAAGCTTCGCGATGATCTCGCGGAAACCCTTCACCATCGTGTCGAGGCAAAGGTCAAGGTCGTGCGCGTTCGACGGATACGTCACCGGCTCCACTACATATTCGCAACCCCTCATGGCTCCGAATACGAGGTTGGTGCCTCCGGCGTCGAGCGTTATGACTGTTCTGTTGTCGTGTCTATACATTTCTTGCCTAATATTATGAATATATACCTAAAAATACCAATCAAGCCTTGAGTTTACTCAATTTTCTACAAAGTTAATGTTTTTTTCCATATCCTCCAAGGCTGAATACAAAACTGTCTGATAAGAATACACAAATCCTTTCATTCCGCATTCACGGCGCACGCCTTCTGGCGGAGGGGGCAAAACATCTTTTCGCCCTGCGTGTTATAAAACATAAAGGAGATTTCCTTTTAGCCCCGTCCAAGCAGGGATGAGGGCCTATCACCTATATAATTCCACGATTATGAAAAAGAAAACCCCAGGTAGGCCTGCGAAGCGTATGCGCAAGGCCGAACTTCAGGACAAGATAATGGCTTTCCTCGAGAAGGAAAACCGTCAGTCGTTCAACTATAAACAGATCGCATTCGCCATAGACGCCCAAGACCTTAAACTCGACGTCATCAACCTGCTTGATGAGCTTGTGGCCGCCGACATGCTCCAGGAAGTAGGCCTCGGCAAATACAAGGCTCCGGCCAACCGCGGCACGGAGAATATCGGCACGTTCATCCGCCGCTCCAACGGCCGCAACGCCGTGCTCATCGACGACGAGCAGATCATGGTGGCGGAGCGCAACTCGATGCATGCCCTCAACGGCGACAAGGTGCGCGTGATGATCTCCGCCGCCCGCAAGGGCGTGGAGCCCGAGGCCCAGGTGCTTGAGATCATCGAGGCGAAAGACCAGGTCTTCATCGGCGAGCTCGTGGTAGACAAGCACGGCGCGCGTCTCGTGCCTGACTCTAAGTTCCTCGCCACAGACATCATCCTCAACCGCAACAAGCTGAAGGGGGGCAAGAACGGCGACAAGGCCATCGCGAAGATCACCGTCTGGAAAGACGAGGAGATGTGTCCCCACGGCGACATCGTCGACATCCTCGGCCGCAAGGGCGAGAACACCGCCGAGATGCACGCCATCCTCGCCGAGTTCGGACTCCCCTACAAGTATCCGGAAAATGTAGAGAAGGCGGCCGACAAGATCGGCCCGGGCATCACGCCGGAGGAAGTGGCGAAGCGCGAGGATTTCCGGGGAATCACCACATTCACCATCGACCCACGCGACGCGAAGGACTTCGACGACGCGCTCTCCATCCGCACGCTGGCCAACGGCAACTACGAGGTGGGCGTGCATATCGCCGACGTGACACACTACGTCACCCCCGGCAGCGTCATCGACAAGGAGGCCCAGAAACGCGCCACATCGGTCTATCTCGTAGACCGCACCATCCCGATGCTTCCGGAACACCTCAGCAACGGCATCTGCTCCCTCCGTCCCGACGAGGAGAAACTCACCTTCTCCGCCATCTTCGAGCTTGACAAGAAGGCCAACATCGTCAACAGCCGCATCGGGCGCACCGTAATCAAGAGCAACCGCCGCTTCACGTATGAGGAGGCTCAGGAGCGTATCGAGACCGGCAAGGGCGACTATTCCACCGAGATCAATATCCTCAACGACCTCGCGCAGCAGCTGCGCCACCGCCGCTACGAGAACGGAGCCCTGGAGTTCGACCGTGCGGAGGTGCGCTTCGAGATCGACAAGGACGGCAAACCCATCAGCGTATACTTCAAGGAGTCGAAGGAGGCCAACAAGCTCATCGAGGAGTTCATGCTTCTGGCCAACATCGCTGTGGCGGAGGCTATCGGCAAGGTGCCTAAGGGCAGGAAGGCGAAGACGTTCGTATATCGAGTCCACGACAATCCGGATGCGGAGAAGCTCGCCAACCTCAGCAGCATCGCGGCCCGCTTCGGTTTCAAGATCAACGCCGAGGGCAAGTCGACACAGGTCAACAAGAGCCTCAACCGCATGCTAAAGGACGTGAAGGGACGCGGCGAGGAAAACATGCTCTCGATGCTCGCCATCCGCTCTATGGCAAAGGCGATATATACCACCGACAATGTAGGCCACTACGGCCTTGCCGTGCCCTACTACACCCACTTCACCTCTCCTATCCGCCGCTATCCGGACATGATGGTGCATCGTCTGCTGCAGCGCTACGCCGACGGCGGACGCTCTGCGGAGAAGGTGAAACTCGAGGATCAGTGCAAGCATTCCTCCGATATGGAGCAGCTCTCGGCCAATGCCGAACGCGCATCCATACGCTACAAGCAGGTGGAGTTCATGCGCGACCGCCTCGGCGAGATCTACGAAGGCGTCATCTCCGGAGTGACTGAATGGGGCCTCTACGTGGAGCTCGACGAAAACCTCTGCGAAGGGCTCGTGCCGGTGCGCGACCTCGCCGACGACTACTACGACTACGACGAGAAGAACTATTGCCTTACGGGACGCAAGACGCATAAGAAATATACGCTCGGCGACCGCGTGAAGGTGCAGGTGGCACGCGCCGACCTCGACAAGAAGCAGCTCGACTTCGCACTGCTTTCCGACGACGGCAACCCCAACAAACCCCTCAAGGAGCAGAACAAGAAGCACGGCCGCAACCAGCCTAAATCCCGCTCCCGCAGAAAAAATTCAAAATAATTGTTAAAATATTTGGTCAGTCCAAAAAAAAGCAGTAATTTTGCACTCGGATGAGCCCTCCACGACCAGCTCCCCGTGAATCCCCCAGATTTTGACCGAAGCAAGGGTAGCGGGTTGAGCGGTGCGATGAAGTAAGTTCATCCACCTGCCTCTTTAGCTCAGTTGGCCAGAGCACGTGATTTGTAATCTCGGGGTCGTTGGTTCGAATCCGACAAGAGGCTCCCCCCAAAAAGGCGCGACGGCATTTACCGTCTCGCCTTTTTTTTAATTATTAATGATGAATTATTAAAGATTGATTCTAAATTCTAAATTCTAATAATTATGTATATATTCAATATCACATATGTAATTCCCTCTAAGAGAAAAGATTCATTCATCGACTGGGCCAAAGGAGAGGCTCGCCTCGCGGCTTCTTCCGACAAGCTTCGCGACTACAAGCTCATTACGGTAGCCGCCATCCCGGGCGACAAGGATTTCGCAAAGCAGGATGAGAAGAATTTCTCGGTGCAGATGTATTTCGACTCAGTGGCCGACTGCCGCGAATGGAACGAGAAATGCTTCTCCGCTTTCATGGAATCCTATGCAGCATGGCACGGCCCCAATCCCCTCTTCTTCGCTACTATCCTCAAAGAACTCTAAGGCCTAATCATGCATTATGCATTGTGAATTATGAATCTAAAAGACTACGACCGCATAATAATGGGTATCGACCCTGGCACAAACGTGATGGGCTACGGCGTTTTGGGCATAAAGGGAAAGAAACCTGACGTGGTGGTGATGGGCATCATAAAGCTGAGTCGTTTTGAGACCCACTATATGCGTCTCGGCCGCATCTACGAGCGTGTCTCCGGTCTCGTGCAGCAGTATCTTCCCGACGAACTCGCCATCGAGGCTCCTTTCTTCGGCAAAAACGTGCAGTCGATGCTTAAGCTCGGACGCGCCCAGGGCGTAGCCATGGCCGCCGCCCTTGCCCGTGACATCCCCATCACGGAATATCCGCCGCTCAACGTGAAGAAGGCAGTGACCGGAAACGGACAAGCCTCCAAGGAACAAGTGGCCAATATGCTGAAGCATCTCCTCTCCATTCCTGAAGAGAAGATGCCCGATGCCCTCGACGCCACCGACGCGCTCGCCGTGGCGCTATGCCATATGTATGAATCCGCCAAACCCGAGATAGCGAAAGGCCCTAAATCCTGGAAAGACTTCCTTGCCAAGAATCCCGACCGCATCGCCCCCCGCCTCAAATAATGCATAATGCATAATTCACAATGCATAATCTCAGCCGCTCCAGCTATGTATTTCCAATTGACTGGAGCGAATAATTATGAATTATGCATTATGAATTATGAATTGGAAAAGAGGTTCCTGATCGATCCCAGAGAGGAAAGCACCGATGTAGCCTCGTAGGGGATGTAGACGGTCTTGTTGTCTTTCCCCTCGGCCATGCTCTGGAGGGTCTCGATATATTTCTGAGCCAGCATGTAGGCGGCGGGGTCGGTCTGCGACTGGGCCACGGCGTCGGCTACGTTGCGGATGGCGTCGGCCTCCGCCTGCGCGCGGAGCACCTGTGCCCGCGCCTCACCCTCAGCCTTTAGGATGGCGGCCTGTTTCTCGGCCTCCGCCTGATTGATCTGCGACATCTTGTGTCCTTCGGAGCGCAAGATAAGCGACTGCTTCTCGCCCTCGGCGTTGAGGATTTCCGCACGACGGTTACGCTCGGCCTGCATCTGCTTCTCCATCGCCACGCGCACGCTTTCCGGAGGAGTGATGTCCTGCAGCTCCACGCGGTTCACCTTCACGCCCCATTTGTTGGTGGCGTCATCGAGTATCGACTGAAGTTTCGCGTTGATGGTGTCGCGAGAGGTAAGTGTCTCGTCGAGTTCAAGCTCGCCTATCACGTTTCGCAGCGATGTCTGCGTCAGTTTCTCAATGGCATTGGGAAGGTTGTCGATCTCATATACCGATTTCTTCGGGTCCACTATCTGGAAATAAAGGAGTGCGTTGATCTCGGTCGTGACATTGTCGCGGGTGATCACCTGCTGCGAAGGAAAGTCATATACCTGTTCGCGGAGGTCGATGACAGTAGTTGTCGACACGCGCAGTCCTCCCCTGCCAAACGCACCGGAAGCTTCATATTTACGCGTATAGATGGTCTTCGGCTTGTCGATGAAGGGGATGATGAAGTTAAGACCCGGCTGGAGCACTGAATGGAATTTGCCGAGACGCTCCACCACTTTAGTCTCGGACTGCGGCACGACCTTCACGCCCGCCATGATGATGAGCACGACAAGGACAAGGATTACGCCCGCTACGATGATTGTTGTCATATCTGTAGTTGTTAAGTTATTGGGGTTGATAAAATTCATGATATATCATGATTTATCATGCTGCATCATGATATATCATGAAAAAATTCCAAATTCTCAATTCT
>CAMWMK010000042.1 GCA_947175295.1 uncultured Porphyromonadaceae bacterium | reverse complement strand
CTGAAGAAGAATCCCGACAATACCCGCAGCATCGCAACCGCCTGGGCACTCACTATGATAGGGCTGTCGCTGCTCGCATGCGCTGTCGGAGTCATCTTTATGTTGATTTCCAAATGGATGAGTGGAAGTGTCGAGCCTACTGACTTAGCTGTTCAGTTCATCTCCGGAGCATTTCTGCTCTTCGTATCAGGAGGTATCCACTGGCTGTTCTATAGAAAGAAAAACAACTAATAATAGGCTGGAGATTCTGAGCCGCATCCCATACCCACATCTTAAGCGTGCCTATCCGCTGCCATAAGTCAGCGGATAGGCACGCTTAAGTCATATCAGAATAGGTCCATCCTTATCAAGGCGGTTGTCAAAGAAGAGAGAGAAATAGACTGGAACATATGTGATTTTGCCGTCACTCTCCACCACACCGCTGTTTGACAGCACATATCCACGCTTGATACCATATTCCGTATTAGACACAAACCGACTTATCGCTACATGACGCTTATAGTCTTTCCCTGACTTTACCTCAATCGGCACCACAGACAATGAATCAAAGTCATCGTAGAGGAAATCCACTTCTCCTCGGTTGCGGTTGTCGTAATAGAAAAGCTTGTTGTCATTGGCGGCAAGCTGGCATGCCACAGCGCATTCATACACAGAGCCAAGGTTGATGCTGCTTTCCGTCAGGAGCACCGGAGCGGGATTGGTGCGGTATAAGGCCGCAGTCAGAAGACCGGGATCATTGAAGTATAGCTTGACAAGGTTTTTATGCTCGGTCTCCGCCAATGGAAACTTAGGATTGGAGATGGCGTTTACCTCCAGAGCGATGCCGGAACTCACCAGATACTCCATTTCGTCTTCATAGTCAGACGCCTTCTTCCATCTCACACCCTCCACATCCTTATATACCAACCTTTTCTTCTTGTTTTCCATATTGGAGGGTATGAGGTCGTAGATTCTGCCTATCTTCAGGGAATGCTCCCTATCGTATTTAGCGGCATCGAGCTTATAGAGGTCAGTGATGGTCTGCTGCACCTCTCGTACCCTTATGAGATCATGCGAGGTGAGATAGGCGCTTACCGCCTCCGGCAGCCCTCCTACGAGAAGATACCTTTTGTAAAGATCCATAACGCGTGAATGCACTCCCTCAGGCACACTCCGTGATTCTTCGAAACATTTCCTGAGCGCATCGATAGCCGCAACGCCAAAATCATTGGCGATGAGGAATTCCTCGAAGTCAAGGGGATACATCTTAAGGATATCGATACTGCCCAAGGGTATGGATGTGGACTTCTTTAAGGTCACTCCCAAAAGCGAACCACTGGCGGCATATCGGTAGCGTCCATCCTCACGCAGAAACTTCAACAATGTCAGCAGATGCGGACATTCCTGTATCTCATCAAGAAAAATTAGAGTATCCCTACTATCGCCTAAGGATTTTGAAGTAAATGAAGCGAGTGCAAGATAGAAATTTTCAATATCCGAAATGGATTGAAATAATCTGTTGCCTTCAGAATCTTCTATAAGGTTTATCTCCACGATATGCTTGAAGTATCGAGACGCGCAATACCTGATGATATATGATTTTCCAATCTGACGCGCACCTGTGACGACCAACACCTTATCAGTGTCAGATGCGAAATGTCTGTTTATTTTATCTTCTATTTTTCTAAAAAGCATAATACCAATTATTTAACTTAGACTTTACCACTTTTCAATACCAAAACATAGGCTATTTCACCACTTTTCAATACCAAAACAGGGGTAATTTCACCACTTTTCAATACCATTTCGTCTGCAAATATACACTTTTCAATCCAATCCACCAAATTCCACCACCAAAAACCAAACCATAAATTCAGCAACAAACAATTATGCATTATGAATTGTGACTTGCTTTAGCTTGAGCGTAGCTAATTATGCATTATGCATTATGAATTATGAATTGTGAGTTATGAATTGTCACTTAAAACAAAATCGCTTCAATTCTTGTTACCACTATATGCAAAGGAAAGGGAATCCGGTGCGAGACCGGAACAGTACCCGCTGCTGTAAATCCCGGCTCCTCCCGTAGAGGAGCCTATGCCAAGGCACCGAAGCCATTGAGCCCCAACGGGTTTGAGAAGGCGCCAAGGCGGACGGGGCAAGTCAGAAAACCTACCCGCGCATAGACGAGAACCAACACATATTCCTTCTTATTGAACTAAATGAACGGGACCATTCATCTAATCAATAATAATAACTATGCGAAAAATTTTCCTTTCGATCGCAGCGGCTATGGCCGCCGCTCCCTGCGCGTTTGCCGCAGAACAGGCTCCAATCATCCTCGACCTCTCTAAGGCGACGACTGAACTGAACTTCAATGCTGAAAACGGTTCCTGGACCGGTACCTACGACGACGACGCCGAAGCAATCGAGTCGCAGTGCTTCCTTTTCATGCACTCCGCAATCGCCGAATGGAAGACATGGTGGGGATTCACCGCCTCCAACAGCGCCGACAACAAGCAGCCACAAAACACCCTCGACCACCAATGGAGCAACATGGCCGAAGGAGGCATACTCCTCAATGAAGACGGCACAGTCAGGCTCGACGACTTCGGAGCACCGGTCGTAAGCCCCGAAATGCCCTATCTCGTGGCTTTCTACTCCCCCTACATGAGCGCACGCCCCGTAGACATGACCTTCAACGACGGACAGCTCTACGACCCCCAGAGCGTATACGTCAACCTCAACAGCTATACATTCTACTCCGTTCTCTTCGGCGACGGATACGCGCGCGCCTTCACCGACAATGACGCCCTTACGCTGACGATCCACGGCGTGGCCGCCGACGAATCGGAAAAGACCGTGGACGTATCGCTCGCAAGCTGCTCCAACGGCGACCTCTCCACAGCCCGCGGCTGGAAATACGTAGACCTGACCTCCCTCGGCTCCGTCAACGAACTCTATTTCACGCTCTCCACTACCGACACCGGAGCATACGGAGCCAACACCCCCCTCTATTTCTGCCTCGACAAACTCAGCGTAGTGCCCTCAGAAAGCACTGCCGCACCCATCATGGCCGCCGACAGGGCCTCCATCAGCTACGACTACGCCTCCAAGACAGTCTCGATCTCAGGCGCTGATTTCGCAGCCGTCTACGACGCCCTCGGAGCGAAGGTGTTCCAGACCGACGACAAGGCGTTCTCCATCGCAGCCCTCCCCGCAGGCGTCTATGTGGTGAAAGCCGGCAACTCCTCCATCAAGATCGCAAGATGACACCGGGATTTAAATATACAGTAGTTAAAGATACAGTTTTTCTTCTCCTTGCCGCAGCCTCATTCTGCATCCCGGGCTGCGGCGGGGATTCTGATTTTCCCGCCCCGGAGCCTTATGAATCGGCCGGAAGAAGCGAGACGACCGACGTGCGTACTGAACCCCCGGCAAACAGATACGCAACGGAGGTGTTCGAATACACTCCGGCTCCCGGACAGTATATCAACGACACGCGCACCGGAGGGATGACCGCCGACATGACATCGCCCGAAGAGGCAGCCCTCTGGGCGAAAGACCGGCTCGGAAGGAAACTATTCGTATCGCTCGGAGCCTTCGGAGGATACATCACCGTGGGCTTCGACCATGAAGTGGTCAACAGCCGGGAAGACTACGACTTCGCCATCTTCGGAAACGCGTTCCTTAACGCCACCGGAGGCAGCAGCGAGCCGGGCTCAGTATGGGTGATGCAGGATGCCAACACCAACGGACTGCCTGACGACACATGGTATGAACTGCGGGGCAGCGACTACTACGACCCCACGACGATACACGGATATTCAATCACTTACTTCCGTCCTTCGGCTCCGGGCCAGCCGGTGGAATGGCGCGACTGCCTCGGAGCCTCCGGCTCAATCGACTATCTCAAGGCATTCCACACTCAAGACTATTACTATCCGGCTTGGATAGCAGACGATTCATATACCCTGACGGGCACACGCCTGCAGGCGCGCACCGCAAGCGACCCGCAGACCGGATTCTGGGTCAACGCGCCGTTCGCATGGGGATATGCCGACAATATGGGCGAAGACTGCACGGCGCTCGACGGAATGCCGCAGGCCAACCGTTTCCGCATTTCAGATGCGGTGGATGCCGAAGGCAATCCGGTGGAACTCTCCGCGATATCCTTCGTAAAGGTGCAGACGGCGGTGCTCGCACAGGCCGGTTCGCTGGGAGAGGTGTCTACGGAAGTGCTCGGCTTCTACGACCTGATGACGCAGCCGGCCGACAATGCGGTGCCGATGATAAGGGAATGACAGGCGATAAGTTGTAAGATAGACCTTATGAAAAGAAAACACTTCCTCCTGGCAGCCGTCGCGATTATGGCCGGCATTGGCATATGGCTGCCTGCATGCACACACTCCGACACTCCCGGCGAGATCACCGGGGGCGACCCCATCGAGCCGGAAGGCGACGACGGATTGCTCTTCATCCTCAACGAGGGGAATTTCCAATACAGCAACGCCTCGCTCTCGGTCTACGACCCGGCCGCCGCGACCGTAGAAAACGAAGCCTTCATAAAGGCCAACGGCATGAAACTCGGCGATGTGGCGCAGTCGATGACCATAGCCGACGGCAGAGGCTGGATAGCGGTCAATAACTCCAATGTGGTCTTCGCGATCGACCCCGCCACCCGGAAGGAAAAAGGAAGGATCGAGGGCCTCACATTCCCACGCTACATCCACTTCGTCAGCGACTCGAAGGCATACGTCACCCAGCTCTGGGACAACCGCATCGCCATCGTCGACCCGCGCTCCTACAGCATAACAGGGCATATCACGGTGCCCGACATGGCCCCGGGTAGCGGATCTACCGAACAGATGGTGGCCTACGGCGACTACGTCTTCTGCAACTGCTGGAGCTATCAGAAGCGCATCATCAAGATCGACTCACGTACCGACGAAGTGGTGGCTTCGCTCGAAGTGGGCATACAGCCCAATTCCCTCGTGCTGGACCGCTACGGCAAGCTATGGACAGTGACCGACGGAGGATATGAAGGCAGTCCGTTCGGCTACGAACCTCCCGCACTCGTGAAGATCGACGCAGAGACATTCACGATAGAGCGGAAATTCAGCTTCGAGCTCGGCGACGCCTGCTCGGAGATATGCATCAACGGAGCCAAAGACCGCATCTACTGGATCAACGACGATGTCTGGGCGATGGATGTCACGGCTGCGACTCCACCCTCCGCCCCCGTCATCCGGGCAGACGGCACGCTCTACTACGGTCTGACCGTGGCTCCCGCCTCGGGCGACATATACGTGGCCGACGCCATCGACTATCAGCAGAGCGGCCGCATCTACCGGTATTCGAGCGAAGGCACACCTACCGATCAATTCAGCGTCGGCATCAATCCCGGCGCATTCTGCTGGTACAGACCATGAAGACACAATCCCTACACCTACGCCCATATGCGGCTGCGGCTGCCATAGCGGCGGCCGCGGCCTTTTCCTATGCCGCGCCCCAATCGCCCGGAGAGACCGAGGCGGTGGAGCTTGAGGAGTTCACCATCACCGCGCGCCGCCCGATGCAGGACATCGGAGTGCAGAAGACCACCTTCGACTCCATAGCACTGAAGGAAAACATAGCCCTCTCTATGGCCGACGTGCTGACGTTCAATTCCTCGGTATTCGTGAAGAACGCCGGACGCGCCACCCTCTCCACAGTGGCATTCCGAGGCACTTCCCCCTCGCACACCAACGTAAGCTGGAACGGCATGCGCATCAACAGCCCGATGCTCGGCATGACCGATTTCTCCACGATCCCCTCATTCTTCGTAGACAAGGCCTCGCTGCTCCACGGCACATCCTCTGTCGGTGAGTCAGGAGGCGGGCTCGGCGGAGCGGTGTCGCTCGCGACCGCTCCGGAGATGGACAAAGGCCTGGGACTCAACTATGTGCAGGGAATAGGCTCCTACAAGACCTTCGATGAGTTCCTGAAGGTATCCTACAGCAACCGCCACTGGGCATTCTCCACCCGCGCGGTCTATTCCTCTTCGGCCAACGACTACTCATACATCAACCACGACAAGAAACTCAACATCTACGACGACGACCACAACATAATCGGGCAATACCACCCGAAGGAGAAAAACCGCTCCGGTGCATTCAAGGATTTCCATATCCTGCAGGAAGCCTACTACGACTCAAGGAAAGGCGACAGGCTGATGCTCAACATCTGGTATACGGCCTCAAACCGTGAGATCCCGATGCTCACCACCGACTACGGCGAGGAGAGAGGCATCGACAACCGCCAGCGCGAGAACACGCTGCGCGGAGTAGCGGGATGGAGGCACGCGCGTTCCACGTGGAACATAGACACCCGCGCCGGATACATCCACACCTGGATGGGCTACGACTACCGCCGGGAGATGACACAGGATGTCTGGGCTACAATGACACGCTCGCGCTCATTAGTCAACACATTTTTCGGAAATGCTACCGCAAACTTCTATCCGTCAGATCGTTGGCTCTTCACTGCCTCTCTGACGGCCAACCACCACAACGTAAAGTCGGCCGACCGGCAGATAGCCTCGGGCAGCGGCACGGAGACCGACATAGGCTACCATAAGAAGCGTCTCGAACTCAGCGGAGCGCTGACGGCGCGGTGGCAGCCGATAGACGGAGCAGGCATATCCGCCACAGTGCGCGAGGAAACCTACGGCGACCACGCCACTTCTCCCATCCCGGCGATATTCGCCGACTGGAAGGCACTCAACACATACTCCGGCAAGACACTCCTCGGACTTACGCTCAAGGCATCGGCAAGCCGGAACTACAGATATCCTACACTCAACGACCTCTACTTCATGCCGGGCGGAAACCCCGACCTGCGCGACGAGAAGGGCTGGACCTACGACTGCGGCGTCGATTTCGAGGCGTCGCAGACACGCCTTTTCTCCGCCGGAATCTCCGCTACATGGTTTGACTCGCATATCGACGACTGGATAATATGGCTTCCGACGATAAAGGGATTCTTCACTCCCCGCAACGTGAAGAGCGTCCACGCCTACGGAATCGAACTCAAGGGAGATGCGTCATATTCTCCCTGGCCAGACTGGAAGTTCGACCTTAACGCCTCCTACTCCTGGACCCCCTCGGTCAACGTAGGGGAAAAGATGAGCGACGCCGACAAGTCGGTAGGGAAGCAGCTTCCCTACATCCCCCGCCACTCGGCCTCCGCTTCGCTGCGCGCTTTCTGGCGAGACTGGGGCCTGACCTACAAATGGATGTGCTATTCCGAACGCTTCACCATGACGAGCAACGCCTCCACACTCACCGGCGACCTCCCCGCCTACTCCATCTCAAACATCTCCCTCGAAAAGACCCTGAGATTCCCCCGCCTCTCCATCCGCCATCCCCACTGCGCCGACCAGCCCGCCTCCCCCGGCCGGCAACACTGTGCTGAGGACGCCAGTCCGAAGTCCCCGCTGACGCTCCAGCTGAAACTCGCCGTCAACAACCTCTTCAACGCCGACTACCTCTCCATCCTCTCCCACCCGATGCCCGGCACCAACTTCGAAGCCTTCATATCACTCTCATGGTAATTCTCCGGGACCTATAAGATTTATAAGACTTATGTGTTTTATAAATGTTATAATGAAAAGACAAAACCAAAAAACACACCGATATGACCAAGACATACTCCATAGCCAAGTCAGCGCTTAACTATGCGCTCTGCATCATCAACTGCGCATTGCTGTGCGCCTGCTCCCCCCACCGCGCACACCCCGACAACCTCGAGGACTTCTCCGAGACACTCTATACCCCCACCGACGCCTCCGGCTTCTCCATCACCGGCAAAGAGGGCTCGCAGAGCTCGCTGATCACGGTCTCCAATCCCTGGCAGGGTGCCGACAGCGTAGCCACACACCTCTTCATCACACGTGCCGGCGACGAGGCTCCCCTCGCCTACGAAGGGCAGGTGCTCGACGGGGAAGCCGACCGCATCGCCGTCACATCATCCACCCATGTGGCGATGCTCGACGCCCTCGGAGCGACCGACCGCATAGTGGCGGTATCCGGTATAGACTACATCAACAACCCCGACGTGCAGCGGCGCCGCGACGACATCGCCGACATCGGATATGAAGGCAATTTCGACTACGAGGCCCTTCTCGCCTCCGACCCCGACATAGTGCTCATCTACGGAGTCAACGGAGCCAGCTCCATGGAGGGAAAGCTCCGTGAGCTTCAGATTCCCTACATCTACATAGGCGACTACGTGGAGGAATCGCCGCTCGGCAAGGCCGAGTGGATGGTGCCCATAGCCGAGATCATCGGCGAGCGCGAAAAAGGAGCCGACACCTACGCCGCCATAGCCGCCCGCTACGCCGCCCTGAAGAAGCGCGTGGCCGACTCCGCAGTCGACGCTCCATCCGTGATGCTCAACGTCCCCTACGGCGACTCATGGTTCATGCCCTCGGCCGACAGCTACATGGCCCGCCTCATCCGCGACGCAGGAGCCGACTACATCTACAGGAAGAATACCGGCAACACATCCATGCCCATCGACCTCGAAGAGGCCTATACACTGGCCTCACAGGCCGATTTCTGGCTCAACACCGACCGGATGGAGTCTCTATCCACCCTCGCCGCGAAATGCCCGAAATTCAAGGATACGCGCGTCCTGCGCAACGGATATGTCTACAACAACACCCGCCGCGCCAACAGCGCCGGAGGCAACGACTTCTACGAGTCGGCCGTAGTCAATCCCGACATCCTTCTCCGCGACCTCGCAGCCATCTTCCACCCCGAGCTCTCCTCCGACACCCTCGTCTACTACAAAAAACTGAAATAACCCTCAACACTGTGCTGAGGACGCAGTCCGAAGCCCCCGCCCGGAAGCCGGCAGCCCCCGCTCCGAAGCCCCTCATCCACTCCCACAAAATGCGCATCACCTTTACGACCCTCATCATCCTTACTTTCCTCCTCTTCTCCCTCGACATAGCATCCGGCTCCACATCCATCCCGCTCCCGCAGGTATGGGCCGCACTCTCGGGCGGCGACTGCCCTCCGGCCGTAGCCCGTATCGTGGTCAACATACGCCTCATAAAGGCCATCGTGGCGCTGCTGGCCGGTGCCGCGGTGTCGGTGTCAGGACTCCAGATGCAGACCCTCTTCCGCAATCCCCTGGCCGGACCCTACGTGCTCGGCATAAGTTCGGGAGCATCGTTGGGAGTGGCGCTGTTCCTGCTCGGAGCCCCGCTCTTCGGGATCTCTACGGCCGCCTCGGCGCTCGGCATAGCCGGTGCGGCATGGATCGGCGCCGCGGCCGTACTGCTGATCGTAGGCGCGGTGGCATCGAGGATCAAAGACATCATGGTGATCCTGATCCTCGGCATGATGTTCTCCTCCGGCATCAGCGCCGTGGTGCAGATCCTCCAGTATCTGAGCCGCGATGAGTCGCTGAAGGCCTTCGTGATCTGGACCATGGGCTCGCTCGGCGACGTCACCTTCTCACAGCTATGGATCCTCCTGCCGGCCGTCGCCGTAGGTCTGGCGCTGGCCGTCGCCGCCATAAAGCCCCTCAACCTGCTCCTCTTCGGCGAGGAATACGCCCGCACTATGGGGCTCGGCGTCAAGCGCTCCCGCACGCTCCTCTTCCTCTCCACCACCCTGCTCGCCGGCACTGTGACCGCCTTCTGCGGACCCATCGGGTTCATCGGCCTGGCCATGCCACACGTGACGAGGATGATCTTCCGCACATCCGACCACCGCATACTCGTCCCCGGCACCGTACTGACGGGAGCCTCCGTCCTGCTCCTCTGCGACATCATCTCAAAACTCCTCACCCTTCCCATCAACTCCATCACCGCCCTTCTGGGCATTCCCGTAGTGATCCTCGTAGTACTAAAGACAAAATAGACTCCCCCGCCCCCAACACTGCGTTGAGGACGAAGTCCGAAACATCCGACCCATGATCCAGCTCAAACACCTCTCGACAGGCTATAGATCCCGCATCCTCCTCTCCGATGCTGACACCATCTTCCCCGCCGCCACACTGACAGCCCTCATCGGGCGCAACGGCACGGGAAAGTCTACCCTGCTCCGCGCCATAGCCGGCTTGAATCCACACTATTCAGGCACCATCGACATTGACGGAAAAGACATCCGCGATCTCTCTGCCCCCGCGCTCGCCCGCAGGCTCGCTTTCGTGTCGACGCAACGCACGCGCATCCCCTCGATGCGGTGTGTCGACGCAGTGGCGATGGGACGCGCGCCCTACACCAACTGGATCGGACACATGCGCAAGGAAGACGAGGAGATCGTCTTGCGCTCTCTGGAAGATGTCGGGATGGCCGGCTTCGCCATGCGTACGCTCGACACCATGAGCGACGGAGAATGCCAGCGCGTGATGATAGCCCGCGCCCTCGCGCAGGACACTCCGGTGATACTGCTTGACGAACCCACCTCCTTCCTCGACATGCCGAGCCGCTACGACTTGGTCCGCCTGCTCGGCCGCCTCGCCCACGACCAGGGAAAATGCATCCTCTTCTCCACCCACGAGCTCGACATAGCCACTGAAATGACCGACGCGGTGGCCCTCATCGACCCACCGCGCCTAATTCATCTCCCGGCTAAAGACTTCGTCGCCGCCGGACACTTATCCTTGATTTTTTCCAATTGACAGGATGCGGACGCTCGGCTCGCGGCGTCCGCACCCCCTGACATAAGTCACATCTTGGAGGTTACGATCTTCAGTATGGAGGCCTCCCTCTCCTCGGCAAGCCTCTCCAGCTCTTCAGCCTCGCCTACCAAAGACTCTGCCGCCGCCCGGTCCTTAAGCCCGGCGGCGTTGATGCGCACGTTGAGCCCTGCTCCGCGCACTGCTGCGCGGGCCGCCAGAGCGCCTACTCCGGCATCGGTGACAGAAGCTGGATTGCCGTCGGCGGCCATCTGCTCCACTACGTCAAACACCTCGTAGGCCTTCTTCATCGTCTTCAGAGGCACCTGCGTGGCATAGAGCGTAGCCTCCTCCAGGGCGGCAGCCCTCGCCGCCTTCTCCTCGTCGGTCTTCTTCGGCATGCCGAACACCGCCATGATGCGGTTGAAGGCCTCTGTGTCCTCGTCTACGAGCCCCAACAGCTCATCCATGAGCTTCTGCCCTATCTCAGCCATATCGGAGAATTCCTCCCATCTGTCGTCGTAGGCAGCCTTATGGGCCGAAAGATTGGCCACCATTGTGCCGAGGGCGGCGCCGAGCGCTCCCATATAGGCCGAGATGCTGCCTCCTCCGGGCGCAGGCGATTCCGACGCCGTCTCCTCCGCAAAACCGCGTGCCGTGAGGTCGGTAAGCTTCTTGGCGGAGTCGTCGGCTATCATGTATTCTATCACTTTCTGCTTCGGATCGAAGGGCGAGAGCTGGTCAAGGCCCATCGACTTGACGGCGATGCGGATGATCTCCTCGTCGGGAATGCCGCAGCTGCGCTGCTGCTTCTTGAGGAAATGCTTTCCGGCGTCGATGAGCGTGCGTTTCGGCACGAGGCCCACTATCTCCGTGCCCGTCACGCGCACGCCACGGGCATCTGCCTTGCGGCACACCTCGTCGAAGGCCTCATGCAGGGGCACCTGCGCTATGTCGGTGATGTTCATCGACACCTGGGCTATGCCGTATTCGTCTATATACCATCCTATGGCCTTCGTGCCCTTCAGCGTGCCGGGGATCATGACCGGTTTTCCGTTCTCGTCCTTGATCGGCTTGCCCGTCACCTTGCCCCCTTCGCGCATGGGGCGCCCCTTCTCGCGCACGTCGAAGGCTATGGCGTTGGCGCGTCGCGTGGAGGTGGTGTTAAGGTTGAAGTTGACGGCGATCAGGAAGTCGCGCGCCCCTATGGTGGTGGCGCCTGTCCTGGCTGCCTCCGCGTCAAACGGACGGTTGCCGAAGTCCGGCCCCTTCTCCTCCGATCCCATCTTGTTGGGAAGGGCCTCATACTCCCCTTCGCGGCATACGGCGAGGTTCTTGCGTTCCGGACGGAAAGCCGCCGCCTCGTAGCAGTAGGTGGGTATGTTGAGTTCGGTGGCCACGCGCTCGGCGAGCTTACGCGCCAGTGCGGCACACTCCTCGAGGGTGATGCCGGCCACCGGGATGAGCGGACACACGTCGGTGGCCCCCATACGGGGATGCGCGCCGTGGTGGGTGGTCATGTCGATCACCTCCGCTGCCTTCCTTATGCCGCGGAAGGCAGCCTCCGTCACCGCGTCGGGAGCCCCTACGAAAGTGACCACGGTGCGGTTGGTGGCCTCCCCCGGATCCACATCGAGAAGGCTTATCCCCTCCACGCTCTGTATGGCGTCCGTGATTTCCTTTATCTTAGCTTTGTCGCGTCCCTCGCTGAAATTGGGCACGCATTCTACGATTGCATTCTTTTCCATATCTTTGTTAGGTTGTTGGTTGTTGGAGTATCGCATTGTCGGATACATCATGCTGCAACATGATACATCATGATATATCTTGATAAATCATGCCGCATCTTGACATCTAATCCTCAATAATCTTTAAAAATCTCTCCCTATCCCTCTCCGTCTTCTTGCGAAGGGTCTTCCGGAAAGCCTCAGTCAGATCCACTCCTGTCTGGTTGGCCAGGCAGGCCACTACCCACAGCACATCGGCCAGTTCCTCCTCGAGGTTGCGGTCAAGGTCAGTAGGCTTAGCCACCTGCGGACCATAGCGGCGCACGATGACGCGGGCGAGCTCACCGACTTCCTCCGTGAGTATCGCCATATTTGCCAGCGGAGGGAAATATCCCTTGCCGATGTCTTGAATCCAGCGGTCCACCTCCCCCTGCATTGCCCTGACTGTAAGCTCCGGCTTCTCCATTGAAAAATTCTCAATTCCCAATTCTCAATTCTCAATTCAGATTCTAAATTCTCAATTCTCCATTCTCAATTAAATAATCTGCAGCAGCCTCAGTTCATCGCGTATCTCGTTGCCGCTCAGAGTGCGCCTGCGCGAGATGATGCGTGCGAACTCGTCGATGGCCGGATGCAGGCGCGGATTGGAGAAAATGCGGCGCGAATAGCTCAGCGTGCGGTTGAAGAGAGCGTCGATCTCGTCGTCTTCCAGCCCGCAGCTGTCGCGCCCCTCGCGCAGTATCTCCTCATGGAGAGCGCCGAGCACGTCGACCGGAACGTCGCGGTGCATGCGCACCATGGAACGCGACATGACATTGCTGATCACCATCGATGCGGTGATGTGGAAATTCTGCACAAGATTGTCCCACGTGCTTTTAGGAGAGATGGAGGGGCTGCCGGAGAAATAGTATTCGTTGGAGAACTCCACCATCGTGTCGTCGTCGCCGTCGAGGCTCACCTCCGCCACGCGGTCGAATGCATCGAGCGCGGCGATCGATATCGCCATCCCCGCGAGCCCGTAGGCCCGGTCGTCTTCGTTGGAATACTCAAGAGTGAGCGCTTCCTCGTCTATCTTATCTTTATCCTTATGCTTCATATAGGTAGCTGGTCAAATTTAATTTCGTTTTTACTATCCTAACAAATAATCCCCTCTTTCTGTTGATGCGTTAAAAGACGATCTGTATGCCGGCAAGCGCGTTGAATCCCTCCATCGGCAGCCCTGGCAGGAACTCCTCATGCCTGTTGAGCAGATTGTCGAGCTCCACTCCTGCGGAGATTCGGTCGGTGATGCGGTAGTCGGCCGAGAGGCCCAGGCGGCTCAGGCTTCCCGGAAGGAGCAGGCGCCGGGCCCGCAGGCGGTAGTCAAGACGGAGGGAAAGCCTGTCGGTCGGGTTCGACCCGGCGGAAAGGTCAGCGGTGAACTCCGGACGGTCGAAACCGTTGAGCACACCCTTTGAGCCATCCTGCGGCTGCCACGAAGCGTTGCCGCTGAGCGAGAAGTAGCGGCAGAAGTCATATCCTGCGTTCACCCCGATGCTGAAGCCGTGGATACGCCCTGATTCAGGATAACCGGCATAGACGGTCAGGTCATTGTTGAGAAGCGCCTGATAGAGGCCTCCGAAGCTTTCATCGAGCGTGGTGTTCCATCGTGCCTCGGCTCCGAATGTCCATTTTCCTCCGGGATTCAGCTGCAGGGCGAGCCTTATGTCGAGGGGTGAGTAAGCCGCCCGGTAGCATCCGGCTGTCGGGTCGGAGTAATAGTCCATCGAGTGTCTCCAGGCCAGGGTGCGGAGGTGGGTGCCCCCTCCTATCGAGGCGGAAAAGGCCGTGATTCCCTTGCGGGCGGAAAAAGCCACGTCAGGGGCCACTCTGAAGCGTGTATCCACGCCGTTGCCCACCACGGCCAGGTTTGCTCCGAAACGCACCGTATAGCCGCGTCCTGTAAGCGTATATGCCGGCGTGGCCTCTACGCGGTTCACGTCGTTGCCGATGGAGTTAAGCACTCCCGAATACTTCAGGCCAATACCGATGGCCGATCCGTTGCCGGATCCGTCGTAGAGACTGTAGTTCACGTCGCCTCCCGCGTTTATGGCAGTCTCCCTCTCTCCTTTGGTCCTGACATACTCCCACGGATATGGCCCTGAAAGCAAAGGAAGATACATTGCCCTGTAGGCGAAATGCCTCACGTCGGCGTCGATCGAATATTTCAGCCTGCGGCTGTGCTCCCCTTTCCATCCGGCTCTTACGTAGACATCGTTGATGGTCTGTGTGGGAGCCTTTTCATGGTCGTCTTCCAGATTCCGCGTTGCCGTAGGGTAATAGTTGAAATATCCTAAGTGGTATTGCAGCCCCGCGGTCAGGTTTCCCGCTCCCTGTATGCCATGGGCAATTTCGGCCCCTATGGTCTCGTCGTAGCGGAAGCGGTGGTCGGCGGCGGGCGTCAGGGTCTCCTCATCCTCCTTCCATGCCTGCCAGAGGCTTGTGGAGTTGTGCTGGAGCCAGACGTTCAGCCGGGTGTCTTCACTGTCGATGGCGGCGTATCCGGCCGAAAGCGACGAGTTGAGCCAGCTGCCGAGCCGCAGGTCGAGATAGCCCTTGGATGTGTCGTAGGCCTTTGCGGCGCGCCATGCCGTAGCCGGCATGCTCAGCGCGTCGGGCGCGAAAGACGCCGTCACTCCACGGCGGTCGTAGGTCATAGGCGACTCCGGCGCCGCAAGCGTCATCGAGGCCGGAAGCAGGGCGAGCCTGTCGGCCTGTATCACCTCGGGTTTATAGCGGCCCTCTACGGTCACCGACTCCGTAAGGCTCTGCGCCGCTGCCGTGCCCGGAAGGGCCGCAGCAGCTGCAAATGCGAGTATATGTCTGAATATGCTTGTGTTCATTTCGGTCGCTTAGTTGTTGGTATATTCTTTGATTTTCTCGCTGATGGCCTCCGTGATGTCGGGTTCGTCGCCCGGATAGTTGTCGCGCAGGCTCTTGAGGTATTCCACTGCGAGATAGTCGTTGCCGTCGGCGTGATATGCGTCGGCGAGCGAGATATATCCGCGGGCCAGCCAGTAGGCGTGGACCGAACCGGCGTCCGTGAAGGCCTCGAGGGTCGAGAGGGCGTTTTTGATGTCGCCCTGTGCGAGATACCAGTCGCCGAGTTCCACGGCCGCCTTGGCGCCCGACAGGGAGTTGGGCGATTCGGCCAGACGCTTGAGGGCCTCTTCCCCGGCACCGCTACGGTCGCCTTGGAGAAGGCCCGAAGCCTCATAGAATCGGGCGTCCTCAGCGTCTTCAGCCGTCACTCCTCCCATCGAGAGGAGACGGCGGGCGTAGTCGGTGCGCTGTGAGGCGTCGGCCGTGGTGCGCATCACTCCGGCTATGGCCTCGGGAGCGAATTCAGAGCCTCCCCGCTGCTCAAGCGCGGTGTAGGCTTCGAGGGCTTTCTCCTTGTCGCCGGCCTGTTCAAGGAGGTCGGCCTTCAGGAAGAGGGCCGCCGCCACCTGCGGCGAGTCGCCGCGCTTCGAGAGCAGATGGTCGAGATAGATGAGGGTCTTGGCTGCGTCTCCCTCGCTGTCGGCCGCTTCCGCGAGGTCCATGAGGGCGTTGGCGAGATAGCGTCCGTCGGGGAAGCCGGCGATATACTGCTCGAGCTTCGCGGTGTTTGTCTGGTCGGCGGCATACGCCGTCTCTGCGGCCTCGAATGTGATGGCGTCCATCTCGTCGGGGTCGATCTTCGGGGCTCCCGGAATTTCCGCTAAGAAACGCGAGTATTCTATCAGGCTGCCGTCAGCGGCCGTGATGCGGCGCATGTCGTCGTTGGCTATCGAGGCCTCCTCGCTGGTAGGCCAGCTGCGTATCACCTCCATATAGGCCGATTTGGCCTTCTCCATCTCCCCCTGCTTGGCGTAGGCGAGGGCGAGCGAGAGGGCGCCGGCACGCGTCTTGTTGTCTTTGGGATATTCGCTTGTCAGGCGTTCGAAATAGGGCGCCGCCTTGTCGGGCTGGTCGAGGGCTGCCATGGTCTTTCCGGCTTCGAGGAGCGCTTCCGACGTCCATTTGGAGTTCGGACGCTCCTTCAGGAATGCGTTGAGTTTCTGCATCTTCGAGTCGGTGCCCTCGGTCAGCCCGGCCACTACCGCATAGCGGAATGCGGCGTAGTCGGCGTCTCCGGCCCCCTCGCGCGATGCGCGGAGGAATTTCGAGGCCGCCTTCTGGTAGTCGCCCGTATAGAGCAGACAGTCGGCGTCTCTCACCAGGGCGTCGCCCTTCATGGCCGCCGGAGCGGAATTGCTTTCAGCCACATTGGCGAAGTTTCTCTGCGCCTCGCTCCAGTCTTGCATCTTGAATTGCGAATACGCGAGTCCGTAGCGCGCCGTGGCTTTGTTTTCAGGCGTCAGGTCGCCCCTCAGGGCGGCGGCATAGGCAGCGGCGGCGGCTTTGTAGTCGCCGGCCCCATAGAGGGCTTCTCCGAGCCATAGGCGCGATTCGTCGGCCAGCCGGGAGTCGGTGGTGCGCATGTCGGCCGCCTCGCGCAGATGGTTGGCGGCCTGCTGCAGTGCGCCTGATGTGATCTCGCTGGTGCCGAGTTTGTAGAGTATCTTCTGCTTGCTGGCGAGCGTGGCCTGCGATGGATTCCTTACTTTGTTGATGGAGCTCAGGGCCTTGTGGTAGTCATGCTCGTAGAAGTAGGCGGCCGCGAGGCTTTCCTGCACGTCCGAGGCGTAGCGTGAGTCGGGATATTTCTCCAAAAACGACTCCAGCATGGCGATATTGCTGGCGAAGGGGGCGTTGCCCCCCTTCGTGAGGGCCACGATATGGTTGTAGGCCGCCGTTTCGGCTACATCCCCGTCATATGCCATTTCCGCGGCCTTGGCGAAGGCCATGGCTGCGGCGTTCATGTCGCCTTTCTGCTCGGCTATCTGGCCGAGATAGAGGTAGGAGCCCTGCGCTATGTTGTTGTGGCGGTCTGTGAGGCTGCGGAGGTTCTTTTCGGCGTCGGAGAGGTCGCCGTCGGCATACTGTATGGCGCCGAGGGCGTAGACGGCGTCGTCGTCGGGGGCTTCCACTTTGCCCGTGTATTTCTCCAGATGGGGGCGGGCGTTGGCGTTGTCGCCCTTCTTGAAGTAGCTGAGGCCCGTGATGCGGTGGAGTTCGGGGAGGAGTTCTTCTACGGGATACTTCGCCATAAGGGTGCGGGAGTGGTCGATGACGTCGTCATATTGGCCGCGCAGATATTCGATCTGCGTCATGTAGTAGCGCGGCTCGATGCCGTCCGACACATATGGCCGCTGAGGCTGCGCTGCGGCGGCTGCCACTTCCTCCATCATCCGGTAGGCGGTGTCGTAGTCTTTGCCGAGGTAATGGATGTAGGCGGTATAGAATTTCGCCGCACGTGCGAATTCCGGATCCTTCGCTATCGAAGCGAGAAGCGGAGCGGCGCTCTCGGGGAGGCCGCATTTCAGGTAGGCCAGGGCCTTGCGGTAGCTGTAAAGGCTTTTCTGGCCGGTGCCGAGCTGGCTGATGTCGACTTTGGAATACCAATCTATAGCCTCATGCCAGTCGGTGTGGTACCAATACCAGTCGCCGAGCGTCAGCAGCGCCTGGGTTGCTTCGGGAGATGCGGGATATTCCGCGGCAAGCCGCGTCAGCACATCGACGCAGGCATAATCGCCCCGCTCAAAGAGCGCTCCCCCCTCGGCGGCGAGCCATCGCGCCTGCTGATCGGGCGTGAGAAACCTGAAATCGCCGGCGCTTGCAGCCGTCTGGTCTTTCGCCCCTAACGGATTGCCTGTCGAGAGCATCCGTGAAGCGCGGTATACGTAGCCCGGGCCAAGGGGATCGGTGGAATCCACTATCCCCAGTCCCTGCGCCATCACGGCAGCCGAGGCAGCTAAAGCGACACCGAAGGCACCGCTCCTCCTGACATGCTGCGAAGCCGATACCGCGAAGCCGATACTGCGAAGCCGATACTTAAAAACTATATCTAAAAACTTAAAATGTTTCATCTGTGCCTAATTTCCCACAAATTTAGCGCATTAATCCGAAACCACAAAATTTCCCTCCCTCTTTTTTCCAATACTTACCTTCACGAGCTCTGCTCAGTCATGCCTTCGTTGTCAGTTTTACAGATAGCCCGCATCCGAGATCAGTATCTTATGATGTAGGCTTTTTTGTTAACGAAAAAAATTGTAACTTTGCATCCTAAAATTCTTTTGCATGGTGAAGAAGACTATGATATCTGCACTTCTGGCTTTAGGCTCGGCAGCGGCATCCACCGCTTCCGAACCCGTTGACTCCTTGCCCGGAAAGACACTCGAAGAACTGACCGTCACCGGAAACTCCGCCCGGCAGCGCATCGACAACGTCCGGATCGGAGCCGAACGCCTTGAACTAAGCCAGCTCTCCAAGCTCCCCGCTTTCGGCGGCGAAAACGATATCATCAAGTCGATTTCCCTCCTCCCGGGCGTACGTAGCGAGGGAGACGGTGGCGGCGGTTTCGAGGTACGCGGCGGAAGCGCCTACCAGAACCTCGTGACCCTCGACGGCATAGCCCTATACAACCCCTCTCACGTAATGGGCATCTTCTCTACCTTCAACGACGATGCCCTCGGCTCCGCCACACTCTTCAAAGGCCCCTTCCCTACTACATACGGCGACGCGACATCATCCATCCTCGAGACAACCCTGATGCCAGGCGACATGGAAGCCTGGCACGGCAGCTTTACCGTCGGGATCCTCGCCGCAAAACTGAAAGCGGAAGGCCCCATCGTCAAAGACCGACTGTCTTTCGCCGTAACTGCCCGCCGCTCCTACGTAGACGCCTTCCTCAAGATGGTGCCGCAATACCGGAGCACCGTCATGAACTTCTACGACATCACCGCCAAACTCCGCTACCGCCATTCCTCATCCCACATCATCGACGCATCGTTTTTCCTCTCCCACGACAACATGGCCGTCTCCGACCTCATGGGTCTCTACTGGGGCAACCTCGGAACATCCGTCAACTGGACCGCACGGCCCTCCGACCGACTGACATTCACAACCACAGGAGCCATGACCAGATTCGCCCCGAAAATGTCGATGGATATCATGGATCTTGACCAGACAATGTGGACCTACATCCACAACTACACCCTATCGGAGAAAATACACTGGCAGGCAGCGGAAAACCATGCCCTCGACTTCGGATACCGTGCGGAACTCCTTCAGGTGAAATCGGCGGAATGGAAAATGAATTCCATCACTGAAAGGGAGATACGCTCCCTTATCGACAATGCCCTATGGCTCGACTACAGCGCCTCCTTCGCCGACCGGCTCGACCTGACGGCCGGCATACGCCTGAATGCCGCGTCTGCCGTCTCCGCCCCCGGCTTCCATGAATTCACGTCATCGCAAGGCAAGCCCAACCAGTTTGAAGCCCGGACATATTTTGGAGCCGAGCCAAGACTAAACCTGAAATACAGCATCAACGACCTCCACAACATCAAGGCCGGAATCGGCTCCGCCTCGCAGAACCTGCACGCCATCCGCGCCACATCGACATCCTTTCCCTTCGACCGCTACGCACTGACCTCGGCCGCGGTGAGGCCCGAACGCGCGCTCCAGTATGCCGCAGGATACGCAGGTATGACCGAAAGCGGAGCCTTCGACTGGTCGGCGGAAGCATATTTCCGCGACATCAGGAACGTCTACGACTTCAAAGACGGCAAAAGCTCCTTCTCCGACATAGTCCTCGAAGACATAATCCTCGGAGGCAAGGGCCGGAGCTATGGACTGGAACTGATGCTTCGAAAGAATACGGGACGCCTCTCAGGCTGGATATCATACACCCTATCCCACACACAGACACGCATACCGGGCATCAACGACGGCCGATGGTATGACGCTTCCAACGACCGACGCCACGACATAGCCGTGACCGCCATCTTCCGCATCAACGACCGCTGGGACATCTCCGGCAACTGGATATTCCTCTCCGGCCAACCCCTGACGGCTCCCGACGTGAAATACGAGATAGCTGGCGAGACATGCTACTACTACTCGAAACGCAACGCTTACAGGACTCCTCCCACCCACCGGCTCGACCTCTCTGCGACATACACCCACAAGGGTCGGAAATTCACCTACGAATGGGCCTTCGGCATCTACAACGCCTATTGCCGCTACAATCCATACGTGGTCTATTTCAGCGATGATCCCGACTCCCCTTCCGGCACCAGGGCAGTATCCCGGGCAATGTACGGGCTCGTCCCTTCAGTCTCATATTCTTTAAGTTTCTAATGACCTGTATGGTTTATGTTTGATTATATGATTTATAAGGCCCTTAGGATTAGCAAGAGCGACCATGCGGCATGCAGGATCCGATTATGCATTATGAACTGTGCGTTATGCATTCTCATGGCTGCATGCGAGAAGACGCTCGATTTCGATTACCACGAGATAGAGCCCCTGACCGTGATCGAAGGAGAACTGACCGACGAAGGGGCGAGGATAGCCATCACCCTCACCACGCCGATGGACGAACCGATGGACCGCACGCGCCTCACAGACGCCTCAGTCCGCATCACCGACCTCACGGATGGCGTGGAATATATCCTGACAGCCGATGCAGAGGGATTCTTCCGTGATCCGACTCCCGGCATACCGGGCCACCGCTACCGCCTTACCGCAGAGCGCAATGGCGATACATACTCAATGGAGACACTTATGTATGCGGCCACGGAGATAGTGGAGGCCGAATTCAACTGGATCTCCATGCCCTACGACAAAGTGGCCGTATTCCAGGCGCGATATCTCGACAATCCCGACGAGACGGGCGAATGCTATTGGGTGAAGCTCTACCGAAACGGAGAGATCTACAGCTGGCAGGAACAGGACGACCGCACGGCCTCTGATGGCGTCAACACTTTCTTCACCATGACAAGCCGTAAAGACACCGAAAAGGAGGATGACGACGAAGTGCTTTTCGACGGCGACGTGATGACTGTGAGCGTAACTCCCATATCGCGCGAGATGCACGACTACCTCGAGGCCCTGCAGAACGACAGCAACGGCCCCTTCCTCTTCTCCGGACCCAGGGCACTCGGATATTTCCTCGCCTCGACACCGGCTTCCCGGTCTGTAACATTCCATCCCGACTCAATACCCGAATATAAATAGAGACTACGACTCAATAAGACCAAACGAAACATGAAGAAAGCACTCATCACAGGCATCACGGGCCAGGACGGCTCTTATCTCGCCGAACTGCTCATCGAAAAAGGCTACGACGTACACGGCACCATCCGCCGCTCCTCCGTCGATTTCCGCGAACGCATCGCCCATCTCGAGGGGCATCCGCAGTTCCACCTACACTATGCCGACCTGACCGACTCCATGTCGGTAATCAAGGTCTTGGGCGCAGTGCGTCCCGACGAAGTCTACAACCTCGCCGCCCAGAGCCACGTGCAGGTAAGCTTCGACTCCCCCGAATATACGGCCAACGTTGACGCCACCGGCGTCTTGCGCCTCCTCGAGGGCATCCGCCAGTGCGGCCTCGCCGACACCTGCCGCTTCTATCAGGCGTCTACATCGGAGCTATACGGCAAGGTGGAGCAGGTGCCGCAGAACGAAGACACACCCTTCCATCCCTACAGCCCCTACGCCGTGGCGAAGCTCTACGGCTTCTGGATAGTGAAGGAATACCGCGAGGCTTACGGCATGTATGCCTGCTCGGGCATCCTCTTCAACCATGAGAGCGAGCGCCGCGGCGAGACATTCGTCACCCGCAAGATATCCCTCGCCGCAGCCCGCATAGCACAGGGAAAGCAGGAGAAGCTTTATCTCGGCAACCTCGACTCGCTGCGCGACTGGGGCTATGCGAAAGACTATGTGGAATGCATGTGGCTCATCCTCCAGCAGCCGGAGCCGGAGGATTTCGTAATAGCCACCGGCGAGCAGCATTCGGTGCGCGAATTCTGCCTCTACGCCTTCCGCCGCGCAGGAATAGAACTGGAGTTCATCGGAGAAGGCATCGATGAGAAAGGCATCGACAAGGCCACTGGAAAGACCGTGATCGAAGTGTCGCCCGACTTCTACCGCCCTACCGACGTGGTAAACCTCTGGGGCGACCCCTCGAAGGCGAAACGAAAGCTCGGATGGGATCCCGCAAGGAAGACATCGTTCGAGCAGCTCGTCGACCTCATGGTCGACGCCGACATGGAGAAAGTGGCCATTGAGCGGGCCGGCGACCATGTACGCACCAACCTCGCCGAATTCCTCGAGAAGGGCATCGTGAAGTAGCCCCTTTGTAAATTACGGATTTTTTGCTAATTTTGCATCATGAACCATTCTACTACGATGACACCGGATAAGACAAAACGCGTCTTCGTCTCCGGATGCTACGACATGCTGCATTCGGGCCATGTCGCATTCTTCAAGGAAGCCTCACGCTACGGCGACCTATACGTCGGCATCGGCTCCGACAAGACAATACAGCAGCTCAAAAACCGCAAGACGGTATGCTCCGAGAAAGAGCGCCTCTACATGGTGAAATCCATACGCTACGTGACTGACGCATGCATCAACAGCGGCAGCGGCATGATGGACTTCGTGGAGTCGGTGGAGCGTTTCAGGCCCGACGTGTTCGTGGTCAATTCCGACGGCGGAAGCGAGGTAAAACGCCGTTTCTGCGAGGAGAGGGGCATAGAATACGTAGTGCTCGAGCGTGAGCCCGAGGCCGGACTCCAGGCCCGGTCCACCACCGCGCTGCGGTCTGAAGTGAAAAGCCATCTCCCCTACCGCATCGACATCGCCGGCACTTGGATCGACCAGCCATACGTCTCCGAGCACGGCGCCGGCTGGGCCATCACAGCCTCCATTGAGCCCACATGCGACTTCATGGAGCGAGGCGGAATGTCTACGTCGACTCGCAACGCCGCACGCAAGATATGGCCCTACGAGCTCCCGGCCTACAACGAAGAGATGCTCGCCCGCCTTCTCTTCTGCTTCGAGAACGACCCCGAGAACGAAGGCCACGTCTCAGGCGCGCAAGACGCCATAGGCATTTGCGTATCGGGCCTCTCACGGCATTTCTACGACGGCCACTACTGGCCAAACACCATCGAGACAGTCCACGACGAGGATATCCTCTCGTGGCTCGAGGCCCATCTTTGTGTGGTCCCGATGTTTCCACGCCGCAAAGGCTGCTCCGTAGTGGAGGGGAAAGACATCACCCCCGGGAAGGTCAGAGACCTCACCGAAGCCGCCGACCGCTGCTGGAGCGCCATCATGGCCAAAGACCTCGACGCCTTCGCAAAAGCATTCCTCGACTCCTTCCATGCGCAGACCGCGATGTTTCCGGCCATGATGCAGCCCGGAGTGGAGGAGCACATAGCGAAATGGCAGGGAAAGGCCCTCGCATGGAAGATGCTCGGAGCCGGAGGCGGAGGCCACCTGCTGCTCGTAGTCGACCGAATCCCCGAAGGAGCGATCCCCGTCAAGATCCGACGCCGCGAATGAGAAGCCGGAATCCGGCTGTTTTTTTCTTTTTTTTAATGTTTTTCGGCTTTAGCCGAAACCCAAAGGCTTGAACAATCAATCATGAAAAGACAGATCCTTGCCGCTTTCGCGGCAGCCGCCACTCTGTCGATGGCGGCCGAAGATGCTAAATACGTATTCTACTTCATCGGCGACGGCATGGGCCTCGGCCATGTCAACGCCACCGAGACCTACAACCGCGACGTGCTCCGTAGCGACTCCCCCATCCTGATGGCTTCCTTCCCCGTAGCCTCCCAGGCCCGTTCCTACTCGGCTTCGTCGCCCATCACCGACTCCGCAGCTGCCGGCACAGCACTCGCTTCCGGCATCAAGACCAAAAACTCCATGGTCGGCATGGATCCCGACACGGTGCCCGTCAGCAGCATCGCCGTCGACTTCATGAAGGCCGGATATGCTGTAGGAGTAGGCACTACCGTGCAGGCCGACGACGCCACTCCCGCTGCCTGGTATGCCCATGCGGCCAACCGCGGGATGAAGGAGACAATAGCCCCTCAGGCCGCCGAAAGCGGACTCTCCTTCATCGCCGGCGGCGATTTCAAGCTCAAGGGAGCGGGCGAAGTGGCCTTCAGGGAGTTTAAAGACGTGATGCGCAAGGGTGGCTACGAGATTGCGGAAGGCTACGCCGCATTCAACGAGCTAAAGCGAAAGGGAGGCAAGCTCCCCAGGAAGGTGCTGATGTATCCAGAAAACCCCTCCGGCGGACAGGTAGGCTACACGATCGACTCCATACCCGGAGCCATGACATGCGCCCAGATCACGGAAGCGTGTCTCCAGACCCTTGAAAACGTAAACCCCGAGAAGTTCCTCATGATGATCGAAGGGGGCAACATCGACTGGGCCGCCCACTCCAACGACGGCGGCGGAGTGATAAAGGAGATCCTCAATTTCCAGGACGCCATCAATGTGGCCTATCAGTTCTATCTGCGCCATCCCTCGGAGACACTGATCGTCGTGACCGCCGACCACGACACCGGAGGCATGAGCCTCGGACGCAACGGCGGAGCCTACAACATCGCATATGCCGACGCGCAGAAGATATCGAAAGACTCTTTCGCCGACTGGACACGCAACTGGGGCAAGAACACCCCCGACCCCACCTGGGAGGAGATGGAGAAGATGCTGAAGGAGAAACTCGGTTTCTGGACCGTCGTGCCCGTCAGCGAGAAGGAGACTCAGGAGCTCAGGAAGCTTTTCGACGAGACCTTCATCTCGAAGAAGGCTGAAGACGAGCAGACGCTCTATCACACCTTCAACGCCTTCACCGCCAAGGCATTCTCGATTCTCAACTATCACATGGGCATCGGCTGGACCACCACCTACCATGCCGGCAACTTCGTGCCCGTCTACGCCATAGGCGCCAACGCCGGCTACTTCACCGGCTGCCTCAACAACACCGACATCCCGCTCCTCATCAAGCGCGCGGCCGGACTCGATTAATGCATAATTCATAATGCATAATTCATAATTGCCGACAACTATGGCTAAGCAGAAGTTTTACGTAGTTTGGGCCGGGCGGGTGCCGGGAGTCTACGACAACTGGAGCGACTGCGAAGAGCAGATACTCAATTTCCCGGGGGCGAAGTATAAGGGATTCGCCTCCGCGGCCGCAGCCGCAAAGGCCTTCCGCGGAGGCGACGACGACAGCAACCCCGCCGACCTCGGATCGTTTCTCATCGCCGCCGCCGACAAGCGGGTGGCGATGCCCGACGCCCCGGCCTACCGCTCGAATCCCGACATCGACCAGACCGCCTGGGCCGTAGACGCCTCTTGCCAGGGCAATCCCGGCATAATGGAATACCGCGGCGTCGAACTCGCCACAGGACGCGAACTCTTCAAGGTCGGCCCCTTCCAAGACGGCACCAACAACATCGGCGAGTTTCTCGCCATCGTCCATGCCCTGGCCGAGATGACGCGCCGCAACGAATGGCACAACATCTACTCCGACTCCAAGACAGCCCTGGCCTGGGTGCGCAACCGCCAGGTGAAGACCCAGCTCAAGCAGACCGACCGCAACGCAAAGCTCTTCGAGCTGTTGGGGCGCGGCATCGTATGGATACGCTCCCACTCATGGCCCGTCAAGATAATGAAATGGCAGACCGAACTCTGGGGCGAGATCCCCGCCGATTTCGGACGTAAATAGGCCCCTACCCCTAAAGGGGCTTCATTACATTAATACTGCCCCCTTTAGGGGAGGGGGCCTGCATGTCATGACACTAAGAAACTGGATTACCGACCTTCTCAATTCGCTGCTCTCGCCTGAAGCGGCAGCCCCGCTTATCAGCCCCACACTGCTCGTGCTGGTGGCGATCATTTCCGTGGCGTCTTATTTCCTATGCGTCAGGATAGTGACGCCGCTCACCGAATTCCTGACCAAGAAAACCGAGACCGAATGGGACGACGACATCCTCAACGAGAATGCCATGAAGGCTTTCTCGCAGCTCGCCCCGGCCCTCATCCTCGCGTGGCTCCTGCCCCAGGCTTTCTCCAACCATCAGTGGGGATTCGTAGCCATAGAGAGGGTGACGAAGGCATATATCGTCTATGCCGTGGTCAATCTCATCTGTGTGCTTATCTCCAACACCGTAGACGGTTTTGAGAAACGCGACAAGGGCGCGGAGCACAACCTGACCGTCATCGAGGGAGCCATAAAACTGCTGCTCGTGCTGATAGGAGTCATCATCGGGCTCAGCATCCTCTTCGACAAGGAGCCGGGCATGGTGCTGACCGGATTCGGTGCCTCGGCCGCCGTCCTCATGCTGGTGTTTCAAGACACCATCAAGGGGTTTGTGGCCGGCGTGCAGCTGACGCTCAACAATATGCTGAAGAAAGGCGACTGGATAGTCTGCGACAAGGCCGGAGCCAACGGTGCGGTGCAGAGCATAAAGCTGACCACGGTGAAGGTGCAGAACTGGGACAACTCCATCGTCACCATCCATCCCTATACCCTCATCAGCGACTCCTTCCGCAACTATCAGAATATGCGCGACATGGGAGCGCGCCGCGTATGCCGATCGATCTACGTTGACTTCGACTCCATACGCTTTCTGTCGCGTCAGGAAATCGACAGGCTGAAGGAACGGGGTCTTATCACGGAGGAGGACCGGGAGGAGCGGAATGAGGTCAACCTCACGCATTTCCGCAAATACCTGACGCGCTATCTGACGGAGCATCCCGATGTCATCAAGGTCCATGAAGACCCGTCGGTAATAGTGATGGTGCGCCAGCTGCAGCCCACCCCTCAGGGACTCCCGGTAGAGCTTTATTTCTTCACCCACATCACGTCGTGGCTCCCCTTCGAGCAGCTCCAGGCCGACATCTTCGACCACGTCTACGCCTGCATCCGCGAATTCGGCCTCCGCATCTACCAGGCCCCCTCCGGCCGCGACCTACGCTCAATCTCCACCGATTAATCCCCCCACATCCCGCCCCATGGAACGGCGGCGTCCAGCCGCCCCCGTGCCGCATGCCCCTAACTATGGCCGAGACGCTGGCTCGTATACACATCTCCGAGCACACGAGACAAGAGGCCATCTCGTATGC
>CAMWMK010000041.1 GCA_947175295.1 uncultured Porphyromonadaceae bacterium | reverse complement strand
CCTCGGTCTCCGAGCTGAGGGCCTTTGCGCTCTCACGGGCTGCGATGTCTTCCTCTACCATCCTCGTGATGGTGCTTTTGTCAAGGCCGATGTTTCTGGCGGCTGCCAGCTGCTGCCTGTGGGCCGCGGCATGGGCGCTCGGTGTCTTGGCGCTTACAAGCTGCGGCAGGCCGCACATCAGTATCATCGCTATCGCTATATAGAGTCTTTTTTTCATTGTCAGGGTATTCGTTGATTTTGATATTGCAAAAATAATACAAATTTATGACACAGGCAACTTTTTTGTCTTATTTTTCAAACAATTAAGAAGCATTTAAATAATTTTAACATTCTGCACAGATTTTTCATATTTATGCAATCAACTGATAATCATCACTTTGCAACCACATCATTTTTATCCGTCACTCCTTTCCATTCTCCTTACTCCACTCTCCGCCATACTCCCCTCACTTTTTTTACAATTATTAAGCCCTCAGATTTTTCAGTTTCGTTTCCTTGTATTATCTTTGTAAATAAAAATCAATAACTAATCTATACCCCTGACAATGCAGATCAACAGACACCTGATGATTGTGGCGGCAGCCTCCATGGCCCTCGCCGCCAACGCTGCCCCGGCAAAGGGCTTCACAAAATATTCCGACATACATCCTTCCGGAACCGAGGCCATCCTCCACGCATGGAGCTGGAACTTCAAGAACATCGCCGACAACATGAAGAAGATCGCCGATGCAGGATATTCCATGGTGCAGACCTCTCCGGTGCAGCAATGCTGGAATCCGGAAGGATCGAAAGGAATGCTCTTCTCCGATAATGAAAAGGAGGGACAATGGTATTTCTACTATCAGCCTACCGACTGGAAGGTGGGAAACCATATCCTCGGCTCCCGCGACGAAATGAAGCAGATGATGGATTCGGCCGCTAAATATAATGTACGCGTGATAGTAGACGTGCTCCCAAACCATACGGCCTTTGACGTGGATGCGGTGAGCGACGACCTTGTGAAGGCAGCCGGCGGACGCGATAAGCTTTACCATTCGCAAGGACTGAATCCGGTGAAGGACTACAACGACCGCTATCAGTGTACACTCTGGGGCTCCGGAGCTCTCCCCGACGTGAATACGGAAAACAAGGATTTCCAGAAATACTATATGCAGTTTGTCAACGACCTGCTCGACTTGGGAGTACGCGGATTCCGCTACGACACAGCCAAGCACATCGGGGTACATTCCGACCCCGTGGATTCGGCGTCAGGAGTGACTGAAAACGATTTCTGGGACGTGGCTACCGGACAGAAGGCAGTGAAGGGTGTCCGACTGAACGTCCCCTACGAAGACCTATTCGTATATGGCGAGGTGCTTCAAGACAAGAACGTGCCGGAGAAGGAGTATGAGGAGTATTTCGGACAGACCGCATCGAGCTATGGCTGGGTACTCCGCGAGATGCTCGAGAAAGGATCCGCCAAGGATATCGACATCGTAGACTGGAGGCACTCCGCATCTCCCGAGACCCTCACCACATGGGTGGAAAGCCACGACACCTACTGCAACGCCCACGAGTCGGCCCATCTCACCGACGACCAGATCCGCACTGCATGGGTATTCCTGACGGCCCGCGACAAAGGCACTCCCCTATTCTTCAGCCGCCCCGCTGGATCGACCCGACAGAACTACTGGGGCGACAACCGCCTCGGAGAAGCCGGCAACGATGAATACTTCCATCCGGAGGTAGTGGCCGTAAACAATTTCCGCCGCGATATGGCCGGACAGCCTGAAGACATTCAGACGTGTGCCGACGGCGAGGTGCTCGCCGTGAACCGCGGAAAGAAAGGCGCAGCCCTCATCAACCTGAGCGGACTCTCCAAGCCTCTCGATGTGGCCACTTCACTCCCCGACGGGAAATACCGCGACGAAGTCTACGGCAAGGAATTCCAGGTGAAGAAAGGACGCCTCACCGGCATCCTCGCACCCCGACGCACATACATACTCAGGAAATGACCCGGGCTTTCCCATATGGGCAAGACAAAGCGTAAAAAACACGATAAAAGGTGAACCAACAGGTTCACCTTTTCGTTTTATATGCAAAACAGACAATGACCGAAACCCGGTCGAGGCCCCCGCGGCCACGACCCTTATTAAAATCTTGATTTTTATGACAGATACAAAAAGTCTGAAAGGTACTCAGACAGAAAAACTCATCAGTGCCTCCTATCTCAACGAGACGCAATCATACGCCCGCTATATCTACTACGCCCAGGCTGCCGACAAGGAAGGCTATTTCCCCATGGGAGTGATATTCCGTGAGACAGCCGACAACGAGATGCACCATGCGAAGGTATTCCTCAAAATGCTTCAGAACACTGAAGTGACGGCTACTGTAGGCGTAGAGGCAGGATTCCTCGGAAAGACGGTAGACAACATCCAGACCTCTATGAAGGAAGAGATGGACGGCGGCTTCGACTACTATATGGCTGCTGCGAAGACCGCCCGTGAGGAGGGATTCGACGATATCGCCGCCCACTTCGAGGCGATAGCAAAGGTAGAGAAGATCCACTACGACCGCTTCGCGAAATTCCTCGACATGATTCAGAAGGGTACGCTTTGGAAGCGCGAGCAGCCCGTCACCTGGCGTTGCCTCGTCTGCGGCTACGAGTATGTAGGCACCGAGCCACCGGTAAAATGCCCCGGCTGCGACCATCCCGCATCCCACTACATCTGCGTGGAAGACGGCTATTGCCCCGCTCCGGCAGGTTGATACTGAAAAAATCAGACAAGACTACAGACATAAAGCCGGCTCCTTCGAGCCGGCTTTTTCCGTTTGATGCCATAAATATGCCGATGCCGTTTATGTAAAGAAGCGGCGGAACACCTTTACTATATCCAGATGGTCCTGCACGCCGGCCGTCTCGGCTGCCGAATGCATCGCCCATATGGGAGCTCCCATGTCTACACCTCGCAGGTCGAGCTGACCGGTCAGTATATTTCCGAGCGTCGAGCCTCCGGCTACGTCGGAATGATTTACGAAATACTGGCACTTCACTCCCGCGTCCTCGCAAAGGGCACGGAAGACGGCGGCGCCGTCGGCATCGGTCATGTATTTGCAGTTGGCGTTGATCTTCACTACCGGACCTCCGCCTATGACGGGATGGTTGGTGGGGTCATACTTGTCGCTGTAGTTCGGATGCCAGGCATGCGCATCGTCGGCCGAAATCATGAAGGAGTTGGCAATGGTGCGGTAGAAGGCCTGCGGACCGAAGCCTACGCAAAGGCATATCCGCTCAAGGATCATGCGAAGCACCGGCGAATGCGCTCCCTGCTTGGTGCCGCTGCCGGTCTCTTCATTGTCGAATACCGCCATCACCCTTGTTGCGCCGCAGGGAGTGTCGCACTCCTGGAGGAGTGCCTCAAGGGAGGCGAAGGCCATGCTGAGGTCGTCGATGCGTCCGCATTGTAGATATTCCCGGTTGGCCCCTATCAACTGAGCCTTCTCCAGAGGATATAGGTTGAGTTCGTAGTCTACGATCTCTTCGGGCTGAATGCCGAGATGTTCGGCTATGATGCATTTCACCACTCCCCCTCTTTTCCGGTAGCCTTCGATCTGCTCCTTGGAGAAATAGCCTATCACCGGCTTCATGTCTTTCTGTACGCTCAGCTTGTTGCCGTCGTTTACCTCGCGGTTGAAGTGGATGGCGAGATGCGGTATCGTGCATACGGGGCGCTGTAGGTCTACGGTCGTCATCACGGGATGCAGGGCGTCCGGACCCATCGTCATGATACGCCCGGATATCGAAAGCGGACGGTCAAACCATGTATAGAGGATTCCGCCTCCGTATTTCTCCACATTGAGGCTCACCACTCCTCCTTCTCCGTATATCTCGCAGTTGGGCTTGATCTTGAATCCCGGCGAATCGCTGTGGGAGGATATGATGCGGAATCCCGAATATCCCGGAGCGTCAATGCCTACTATAAAAGCGAAAACGGCGGAGTCGTTTTTCACCATATAGTATTTGCCACCGCATTCGAGGTCCCAGTCGTCGCGCGGATCGATCTGGATGAATCCTGCCTTGTCAAGTTCCTTGCAGATGGTCTGAACCGCCATGAAGTTGCAGGTCGATTCATCCATCCATTTCATCAGTCTTTGTATCATGGTAATTAGTTATGAGTAGTCTGTTATAAGCTGTCAAATGTTCTCGGCTGAAATTCAGCGATAAACGATTATGCATTATTATAAATGGCGTTCAGCGCCCGGAGCACATTGCAGAGCGTCTGCGACCAGTATTCCCTGAATCCCTCCTTGCAGGCGCGGTAGGCCTCTTCAAGGTTTTCCCCCTCGCTTTCCCTCACCTCCACAACGAAGTCGTAGAGCGGCTGATAGATGTCGGCGAGGTTTTCCGATACGGTTGTCGCTATCGGTGTGTCGGAATATTTCATATCCTTCTCGAAAGTCTCAAGATAAGTGTCGTCTTCTCCGAAAGCCACAGCGAGCTGCATCCTTACGCTCTCATACTGCTGCTCGTCAAGATGATCGCTTACGCCCACGCCCCACTCGTCGAGCGAAGCGCTTTCCCCCGCATCGATGTCGTGAAATTCATAATACAGTCTCGGCAGCTGACCTAAAAGCGTCTCGGTCAGTTCCTTCGGTTCCACCTCACGGCAGTTCTCCACCGTAGAGCAATATTCGGCGCTAAGCGCCACAAGATTTATCAATCGTGTCCTTATCTCTTCCATATCATTTTCCATTTAATCCCAAACCCAACCCTTAATCCTTAACCCCTTAACCCTTAAACAAGGTATGGATTACTCTCCCACTCGCGTCCGATCGTAGTGGCGTCTCCATGTCCGGACAATACCATTGTTTCCTTAGGGAGCGTAAGGAGTTTGTTCTTGATGGCGTCTACGAGCTGACGGTGGTTGCCTCCCGGGAGGTCGGTACGTCCGATGCTTCCCTGAAACAGGGCATCTCCGACTATCACGAAACTGTCAGCCTCATCGTAAAGGCAGATGCTGCCCGGGCTATGGCCCGGCACATGGACCACCTTCAATTCTCCACTGCCTATCTTTATTATGTCGCCCTCCTTCAACGGACGATCTATCTCTACAGCGACATCCTCAGCCTGCACGCCAAACATCTGTGCCTGCTGCTTGATGCGCTCCCCGAGCATGGCATCATCGGCATGCGCTTCCACTGGCACTCCGTATTTCGCCTTCACCCAGTTGTCGGCTATCGCATGGTCGATATGCAGATGGGTATTTATAAGGTGGGTCACTTTCAATCCCTCCCTCTCGATGAATTTCTCCAGGGCGTCAAATTCCTGCTTACGGCTCATACCGGGATCGATGATGGCCGCCTCTTTCTCTTCCGGATCATACACCACATAGGTGTTGATACCGAACATATAGAATCCAAATCTTGCTACTTTCAACATAATTCTTCATTCATCATTAAAATTACACATCCCCTCATCCTTTAACCCTAACCCTTCCACTCCTTAACTAACCGGGGTATACACTATCTTTTTGGTCTCGAAGAAAGGCTCGCTGAAATAATTCGAAATATCAACCGTCTCGGAGCTTTTCATACCCTTCAATTCAGCGCTCAAGTCTCCACCCTTCAGGGCGATTACGCCGTTGGGAAGCGCGTTGCGCTGCTCTTTGGAGATATTCTTCCTGCTGAGCTTCACGAGCTCAGGCTGCGGCATCACCGCGCGGCTCACCACGAAATCAAACATCTCGTGGCATTCTCCGCTGTCGCCGTGCTGAAACGTCACGTTGGTCAGTCCTATATTCTCGGCAATGTCGGCAGCCACCTTCAGCTTCTTTCCTATCCTGTCGATGAGATGGAAATGCACTTCAGGGAAGATCACGGCAAGAGGAAGGCCGGGGAGGCCGCCCCCCGTCCCGAAGTCCATTACCTTAGTGCCTGGAGCGAACTTTATGAACTTCGCCAACGCCAGGCTGTGGAGGAGATGGTTCTCCTCCAGATTGTCTATGTCCTTGCGGCTTATGACGTTGATCTTCTCGTTCCATTCTGGATAAAGACGCGCCATAGCCTCAAACTGTTCCCGCTGACGGTCCGTCAGATCAGGGAAATACTTCGTTATTTTTTCTATCATACTGCAAAAATAACAAATTTCCCGCAATTTCTCCCCATTTTTCCCGAATATATCAGTGATTTTTATTAATTTTGCATCTACTAAGTAGCTCACAGAAATTAATTATATGATAAATGTGAGATGATCTTGAGTCAGCTTGGCTGCGGAGCGAACGAGCTTAGCAAGCTAAGTGAGTGAGCGACAAGGCCAAGATGGCTAAGATCAGCTGCATTTATCATATACAGATCCCTGCTGGCTACATGGTTTTAATATATCGTTTCATTTTTGTGAGCTACTTAATTCTCAATTATCATTTCTTAAATAAAGAATTATGCATAAGTTTCTCGTTCGCGCCGTTTCAGGCATCATATACGCTGCGGTCATTGTGCTCGCAATAACGCTGGGCCAATGGACCATATACGCCCTTGCGATCCTATTCGCAGTCATAGGAATCTGTGAGCTAAACCATATGGCTATGGGATTCTCCAAAAGGTTGGCTCCCATTTACACCCTCTCCTCGCTTGCAGTGATATTCATCATCAGTGTGGTTAAGTTCAGCGTAATGATCCCTTCAAATCCATGGATGCTGGTGATGATAACTCTCTTTATTCTGACTATCGTGGCTTATTACTTTGCTGTAAACAAAATCAAAGGTGTCTCATGGAAGGAATTCTATAACGCAGACTATAATAAGGTCCCTTTGTTTGGAGTCGGCTATCTCGGTTTTCCCCTTGCCATTATGACGGTTTGTCCCTACCAGCGTCTGGCGCTTCTGGTTTTCGCTCTCCTGTGGATCAACGACTCCGGAGCCTACATTGTCGGCTCTCTTACCGGACGCCACAAACTATGCCCTTCCATCTCTCCCAACAAGACGTGGGAAGGCTTCTTCGGAGGATGCCTGCTCACCATCGTAGGTGCCGTTCTGTTCTCCATCTGGTGCGATCCGTTCTTCGGAATGGTAGGATTTCCAATGTGGATGTGGATACTCATCGGTGTGCTGACATGCGTTTTCGGTACTCTCGGCGATCTTATTGAGTCAAAGATCAAACGCTTCTACGGAGCCAAGGATTCAGGCCATTGGATTCCCGGACACGGCGGCATCCTCGACCGCATCGACTCCTTCCTCCTCGCCTACCCCGTAGTGGCCATAGCCCTTCTCCTCCTGAGCTTCCTTTAATCATGAGCCACAGAACCCTCAACCTAAGCTTGCGAAAGTTGAATAAACCAATAAGCAGGTCATGAAGAGACAATTAAAACGACTGAAATCAATAGAAATCCAAGGATTCAAGTCCATCCCCTTCCAGCATCCGTTGAAACTGGAGTTCGGGGATATAAACATTCTGCTCGGAGCCAACGGCGCAGGAAAAAGCAATATCATAAGTTTCTTCAAAATGCTTGGATTCATGATGAGCGGAAATCTCCAGCGATTCATAGCGGAATACGGTACAAACCAGAAATTTCTATATTACGGAGCCAAAAAGACTCCGACGATGTGCGCCACCCTCCGATTCGAAGCGCAATCTTTTTACGACGTGTATAGCTTCAGTCTTACTAAGGCTGTTCCTGACCGACTGATTCTTACAACTGAAGAGATTGAATGGCAACATGGCAATAAGGACTGTTATTCAAAGAAAACACTCCAGTCAGACTTCAATGAATCGGCATTGGTTAATGCGACCGATGTTACAGAAAAGGAAATCCGCAATTTAATGGGATCATGTAAGGTCTATCAGTTCAGCGACTCATCCATATCTTCTCCGATGAGACAGGCATCTGCAGTAGATTCCGCTCATTATCTACAGGCTGAGGCAAACAATCTTGCATCTTTTCTTTATTTCCTGAAGAACAACTATCACGATTCTTTCCGCAGGATATCGGAATATGTCCGAGAAGTCGTGCCTCAGTTCCATGAATTCTATCTTGAACCGGAACGGGGTTATATGTCCCTCAAATGGATGGATAATTCAGCAAATGACTATGTTCTGTCGGCCGATCAATTTTCCGATGGGTCAATAAGGTTTATCGCTTTGGCAACACTCCTCCTTCAGCCACAGGAGACGATGCCGTTCGTAATAATCATTGACGAGCCTGAACTTGGTCTGCATCCCTATGCCATCGACATGTTCAATGAAATGGTAAAGGATGCCTCAAAACATGCGCAGATTATTGTAGCGACACAATCGACGGCCATCATCGACGGTTTTTCAGCCGATGACGTTACGGTTATTGAACGCAATCCAGACATACAGGGCACTTGTGCCCGCAAGCTGACAGAAAAAGAATACCAAGATTGGCTTGAGGAATATACCCTAAGCGAATTATGGAACAAAAACATAATTGGAGGGCGTCCGATATGAAATACAGTATTCTTCACATACTATGTGAGGGCCAGACTGAAGAAAAGTTCGTCAAAGATGTCCTTTCTCCCTACCTCCAGCAATTCAGCATTTATCCGAAGCCAATACTGCTTCTTACATCAAAGAAGAAAAACGCAAAGGGCGGCATGTTGAACTATGCACAGGCAAAACGCGACCTTATTATATTGAGACGCCAGTATCAAGACAATGACAGTGAACGACACCTATTTACAACGATGTTCGACTTCTATGCCCTCCCGGATGACTTTCCTTGTTTTAAGGAGTCATCAAATTACTCGGATATCAGGGAGCGTATATCTGTCATTGAGACTGCTTTTGCAAAAGACATAGATTTCGAAGTCTTTATACCTTATATCCAATTACATGAATTCGAATCTCTTCTATTCGTTGATATAACAAGGCTCGAATCAGAATATCCACTTTCAAAATCTCAGATCCATAAGCTCAAAGAGGCAACCGATATATATGGAGATCCTGAGTTAATAAACGACAGTCGGGCAACCGCTCCAAGCAAACGGATAATAAAGGCTCTTGAACAGCATTATAATTACAATAAGGTTAAAAGCGGCACAACCGTCACATCCTTAATTGGAATAGAAGCACTTCTTGATAACTGCCGACATTTCAAAGAATGGATAGACAAGATAAAGCGATTGGCTATAATAACATCATAGAACATCAGAGCATCTTATCGAGATCATTTTAAGATATAAGTGCTACACCGGATCCATAGAAACAGTCTGGAAGATGGATGCATTGTAGATCTCCTTGTCCTTTTCCGAAATGGCTGCGTATCCGGCTACCCCTCCCAGCGCTCTCAGCTCACAGGTGCAGTAGCTTGAAATAGCAGTCCTGTTCCTCAGCGCCCTCTGCCATTCTGCAAATATAAAGCGTGATCATTCCGCCGAACGGATATCCGAAATGAAAGAGCCGTGAATATACAGACTAATGCAACTACGCACTTTCATTATTTTAAACCATTACCCATCCTAATGTGTTAAAAAGAATGAAAATTCAGAGTATAATCCTAAAATAAGATATGAAGAAATCTATCATATGGCTCCTGACCGTGGTCATGGGCATAACATTCTGCGCGCTCCTCTACTTCCAGATCACTTATCTGGAAAATATGGTCAAAATGCGCGAAGCTCAATTCTCCGAAGGCGCGATGCGCTCCATCTACGGCACCGTAGGCCTGCTCGAACGACGCGAGACCATGCACTTCCTCGAGCAGGACATACGCATGCTCAACAGCAACTACGCCCATACAGGCGAGGAATCAGCCGAATTCCTTACTTCCGAAGAACTTTTCCCCATTCCCCAGATAGGGAAAAGCCCGGTGATCTCTTACAGGAAGCCCACCGATAAGATAGAAAAAAGATACCATGAACTCCAGGAAGCGATATGGGAACAGTATGTCTACCAGCAAGGACTCCTCAACGAGGTCATTCTCTCGATCCTTTATGATGGCGCCCGGCGCCCGGTGCTTGAACGGGCCGATGCCGACACAATACGCAAAGTGCTCAACGTAGAACTCGCCAACAACGGCCTCGATGTCCCCTTCAGCTTTGCCGTGACCGACAATAACACCATTGTCTATTCCACTTCCGACTATGATCCGGACCTCAACGAAAAACAGATCTATTCCGCCCGCCTCTTTCCCAACTCCAACAGCCGGTATGAACTCAAGGTGGAATTCCCGACCCGCACCAACTATATCTATTCCTCGGTGCGATTCGTGATCCCTACCCTCGCACTGACGGTCCTGCTGCTCGCAATCTTCATCTTCACGATGATCCTCGCTTTCCGGCAGAAGAAAATCGGAGAGATGAAGACCGATTTCATCAACAATATGACCCACGAACTGAAGACTCCGATCAGTACCATTTCGCTGGCGGCCCAGATGCTCAACGATGACTCCGTACGCAAGTCGCCCGAGACGCTGCATCATATCTCGGAGGTGATCAACGCTGAGTCGAAGCGCCTAAGGTTTCAGGTAGAGAAGGTGTTGCAGATGTCGGTGTTCGAAAACAGCAACAGCGCGCTCAATTTCCGCACCGTCGACGCAAATAAGATCATCGCCGGGGTGGTATCCACCTTCAAGCTGAAGGTGGAGAGATTCGGCGGAAGCCTGAGCTTCATCAACGACGCCGACGAAGCGATGGTCAACGTAGACGAGATGCAGTTTACCAACGTAATATTCAATCTTCTCGACAACGCGGTAAAATACCGCAACGAAGACGTGGAGCCCCTGCTCTCCGTCAGGACCTCCGACGTGGACGGCAAACGACTCCGCATCAGCATTCGCGACAACGGCATCGGCATGAAGAAGGAAGACCTCAAGAAGATCTTCGAGAAATTCTACCGCGTACATACGGGCAACCGCCACGACGTCAAGGGATTCGGCCTCGGCCTCGCCTATGTCAACCGTATGGTCCACGTCTTCGGCGGAGACATCTCCGTGGAGTCGGAACTCGGCAAGGGGTCGGAGTTCACCATCGAGCTCCCGCTTGCGCAGCAATGATTGAACTGGATTAAAAAAATTTGACATCTCGAAAGGAATTTTCGAAATGTTAAAACTTAGAAGCGAGTTGCGCGTTAATATAGTAGTAAACTAAATATGGTAGTAAACTAAACACACAAATTTATAAATAAAGCCATGGAAGAAAAAATAAAAATACTGCTCTGCGAGGATGACGAAAATCTTGGTATGCTTCTGAGGGAGTTCCTGCAGGCCAAAGGATTCAACGCCGACCTTTTCCCCGACGGGGAGAAAGGCTATAAGGCTTTCCTTAAGGGAAAGTATGACCTTTGTGTGCTCGACGTGATGATGCCGAAGAAAGACGGCTTCACGCTCGCACAGGAGATACGAAACGTCAACGGCGAGGTGCCCATCATTTTCCTGACAGCGAAAAACCTCAAGGACGATATCCTGGAGGGATTCAAATTGGGTGCCGACGACTATATCACGAAACCCTTCTCGATGGAGGAGCTGGTAGTGCGCATCGACGCCATCCTGCGTCGCGTAAAAGGCAAGAAAGACCGCGAAGTGACCCTCTTCAGGATCGGTAAGTTCACATTCGACACCCAGAAGCAGGTGCTCGTTTCGGCCGACTCCACTCAGAAACTTACTACCAAGGAGTCGGAGCTCCTGGCTCTCCTTTGCTCCCACGTCAACGATATCCTGGAGCGAAACTATGCGCTCAAGACCATCTGGGTTGACGACAATTACTTCAACGCCCGTTCGATGGACGTCTACATCACCAAGCTCCGCAAGCTCCTCAAGGGCGACCCCTCGATCGAGATCATCAATATCCACGGAAAGGGATACAAACTGATCGCCCCGACCCCCGGCGAGGATTGAGCCCACAATCAGCCATGCGATGAAATTCTTTGAGATATCGAGATTAAAGAGAAACCTACCGGAATGAAAGCGTTTTACAGAGTCTACCAATGGGTCATAGCCGCCCCTATCTTCATCATAGCCACGTTCATCACGGCGATCATCACCCTCGTAGGGTGTGCCATCGGAAAGTCGGAGTTCTGGGGATACTGGCCGGCTCACTACTGGAGCCGATTCTGCTGCGCCATTGCCCTGGTCAGGGTGAAGGTGGAAGGACGTGAAAACATTGATGCGAAGACTTCCTATGTCTTCACCGCCAACCATCAGGGCGCTTTCGACATCTGGTCGGTATATGGATATCTCAATCATAATTTCATCTGGATGATGAAGAAGGAGCTCGAGTCTATCTTCATGGTGGGATGGGCCTGCAGGAAAGCCGGACATGTGTATGTCGACGACCAGAACATCGCCAACATTCGCCATACCATTGCCGAGGCGGAACAGAAACTCCGGGGAGGACGCTCCATGGTGATCTTCCCCGAAGGGAGCCGCTCCTGGGACGGACACATGATCCCCTTCAAACGAGGAGCCTTCATGCTGGCCGCGGAGTTCAAGCTCCCCGTAGTGCCCATCACTATCGACGGCTCTTTCAAGGCGATGCCGAGGTTTACCTACAACATCTGCCCTACCACCATCACGCTGACCATCCATCCGCCGATCATGCCGGGCGAAAACGGTTTCAACACCAAGCGACTTATGGCAGAGTGCCGCGAAGCGATCGAATCAGCACTTCCGCCGGAAGACAAAGGCCCCAGTACCGACCCCCGCGTAGGGAAATAACCCCCTCCCCTCAACACCGTGTTGAGGACGAAGTCCGAAATATCACCCCCTTAAACTCTTAAACCATGCTACAATATGTGACCGACGCCAATGCGAAGCGCAGCGTCGAAGACCAGATAAAGGATGTGCTTGCTGCCGGATGCAACTGGATCACCATCGATCCCTCCGGCATGAGCGACGACGAGGTGAAGAGCCTCATAGAGAAGATAATGCCGGCGTGCCTTGAGAAGCAGGCGTTCCTCCTAATAAAAGACCGCGTCCAGCTCGCCAAGGAATGCAACGTCGGAGGCACCGTGCTAAGCCAGGAAGGCGTCACCCCGTCGCAAGCCCGTATGGACCTCGGCGCGGCAGCCGTAATCGGTGTCGAAGTGGAGAACACCCAGCAGATCGACCGTCTCGTAGGCCTTGATATGGATTACGTCGTGATGCCTTATAAGACCCTCGGCCTCGACGGAGTAAAAGACCTCTGCCAATATATGCAGCAGAAGGAGATGGAGCTCCCGCGGGTAGCCGGCATAGGCGTAGGCTACGACGACATCGCTCCCCTTATGGACGCCGGATGCAACGGAGTGGCCATGAGCGAGGCCCTTGCCGACGCCCCCGACATCGCCGTCGAGACCCGGAAAGCCCTTTCACTCCTAAAGGTCTACGAAGAAAAAGAGCAAGCCCGCCTCAACTCCTAACCCTTACCCACTTAACCCTTAACCCTTAACCTTTAACCCTTAACCCCTTAAAATCTATGGTAACACAACCCAAACTCCCCTATTCCCCCGACGCTCTGGCGCCTTTCATCTCCGAACGCACTGTCAGCATACACTTCGGAAAGCATACAAAAGCCTATTTCGACACCACCAACCTCCTCATCAAAGGCACTGAGTATGAAGACATGCCCCTCGACGAGATCGTCCGCAACAGCGACGGAATACTCTTCAACAATGCCTCCCAGGCCTGGAACCATATCTTCTATTTCTTCACCTTCGATCCAGAAGGCGCCCGTAGACCCGAAGGAGCCTTAAAAAAGAAGATCGATGAGACTTTCGAAAGCTTCGACAATCTCAAGGAGACCATGAAGGAGGCCGGAAAGACCCTGTTCGGCTCCGGATGGGTATGGCTGTCGGCCGACGCTGAAGGCAAACTCATCATCACGCAGGGACGCAACGCTGAGTCTCCCCTTAAAGACGGCCTGACTCCTCTCCTCTGCATCGACGTATGGGAACACGCCTACTACCTCGATTACGAAAACCGACGCCCCGACTATATCGACCAGCAGTGGAATATCATCGACTGGCGCATCGTAGGCCAACGCTACGACAACATTTTCGAAGACCTTTAAGACGACAGGTTTTTGAGTTGCCCCTGAAACTTTTGGCCTGATAATTGTTATAATTAGGGAGAGTATCGCCGTCATAGGATGGAGATACCCCCTAATTTTTATATAATCAAGTATCAAACAGAATGATAAGAGAGACAGCAGTATCAGCGATACAGGACAGGAAAGGACACGACATCACGATTCTCGACCTTGCGAACGTAGACGGTGCCCCCACAGGACAATTCATCATCTGCACGGGCAACTCCACCACCCAGGTCAGCGCTATCGCCGACAGCGTGCGCGAGGAAATACAGAAACAGACCGGTGAAAAGCCCATCAACTACGACGGCTACCGCAACAGCCAATGGATCGTGATCGACTACGGCGACACCATGGTCCACGTATTCCTCCCCGAGACACGTGCCTTCTACCGCCTCGAGGAGCTTTGGAGCGACGCCGAGACTATCCGAATCCCTGACCTCGATTAACAACAGCTACTTAACCCCCTAAAGCAAGACTATATCTATGGGAATTCTTCCAAATAAAAACGGCGGCTCCGGCAAGAGGCCGGTATTCGGGATGTACTGGATGTATATCCTGATTGTAGCGTGCCTCTTCGGCCTTTACTATTTTCAAGACAGCAGCCAGACCAAAAGCGTAGACTGGACTGAATTCGAGGCCGCGGCGAAGGCCGGCGAGATGTCTAAGATCGAGGTGGTGTCGGAATCCGGCATCGCTATCGGTGTCCTGACCAAAGAGGGCGCGAAAAAACAGAAAATGCACGACGATATCGAGGGTGCCAATACGGAAAAACGACTGAGGACCACTATTCCGAGCACCAACAAGATACAGGATAAGATCGACAGCTGGAACGAGCAGCTTCTTGCGGAAGGACGCCCGGAGATCGCCGTGAAATACGAGAAAGGCAACGACCTTATGAAGTTCTTCTGGTTTTTCGGTCCCATTCTCCTGATGATCTTCTTCTTCGTGTATATGTCGCGCCGCATGGGCGGCGGATCCGGCGGTGGCGGAGGAATCTTCAATGTTGGGAAATCAAAGGCCCGGATCTTCGATAAGGACAACAGCACCGACGTGACCTTCAAGGATGTGGCCGGCCTGGCCGAAGCCAAGGTGGAGATCGAGGAAATCGTGGAATTCCTCAAAAACCCCCAGCGCTACACCGAACTCGGAGCCAAGATTCCCAAGGGCGCACTCCTCGTAGGCCCTCCGGGCACGGGCAAGACCCTGCTCGCCAAGGCTGTGGCCGGAGAGGCCGGCGTGCCTTTCCTTTCACTTTCCGGTTCGGATTTCGTAGAGATGTTTGTAGGTGTCGGCGCCGCACGTGTGCGCGACCTCTTCAAGCAGGCGAAAGACAAAGCCCCCTGTATAGTCTTCATCGATGAGATCGACGCCGTAGGACGCGCCCGAGGAAAGAATCCGAATATGGGAAGCAACGACGAGCGCGAGAATACGCTCAACCAGATGCTGACCGAAATGGACGGTTTCGGATCAAACAACGGAGTGATCGTGCTCGCGGCCACCAACCGCGCCGATATGCTCGACAAGGCGTTGCTCCGCCCCGGACGTTTCGACCGCCAGATCTACGTAGACCTCCCCGAACTCTCCGACCGCGTGGAGATCTTCAACGTCCACCTGCGCCGCATCAAGACCAATTCCCATCTCGACGTAGAGCAGCTTGCCCGTCAGACCCAGGGATTCTCGGGCGCGGATATCGCCAATGTCTGCAACGAGGCCGCCCTGATAGCCGCCCGCAACAACAAGCAGGCCGTTGACTGGGACGACTTCATGGCTGCCATCGACCGAATCGTAGGAGGCCTTGAGAAGAGAAGCCGGGTGATCACCGACGATGAAAAGTTCGCCATCGCCACCCACGAGGCCGGACACGCTACGATCAGCTGGATGACGGAATACGGCAATCCGCTGGTGAAGGTGACCATCGTGCCCCGCGGACGCGCCCTCGGCGCCGCCTGGTATGCTCCCGAGGCACGGCAGATCATTCCTACACAAGCCTTGAAGGACACCATGTGCGGTATGCTTGCCGGCCGTGCGGCTGAAGAGGTCTTCCTCGGCCAGATCGGCACCGGGGCTTCCGACGATCTCGAGAAGACCACGAAACTGGCACGCGCCATGGTGATGATGTATGGCATGAGCGATAAGATCCCCAACATCAACTATAATGACTCGACCGGACAGGACTACGGTTTTACGAAGCCTTACTCCGAGGAGACCGCCAAACTCATCGACGACGAGGTGGTGCGCATCATCAACGAGCAGTATGAGCGCGCGAAGGAGATCCTTCGGAAGTATGCCTCGCAGCACAACCAGATTCGCGACCTCCTCGTGAAGAAGGAAGTGATCTACAACGAGGATGTCAAGGCCATCCTCGGTCCGAGGCAGTGGAAGAGCAGAACCGATGAGATCATCGAGATCAATAAGAAGGAGGAAGGACGCAAAGGCATAGAGCTGAAAAAAGACTCCGACGGCGATGACAACGACCCCGGAACCCCTCCCCCCTTCAATCCTAAGGAATGAAAAATCCACCCATAATGGATATGCGGCCACCGGCCGGGTCTGAGACGACCCGGCCGGTGGCTTTTTTCACTTAACAATAATTAACTAAAATATTCATTCATTACTTCACATATATCCCGAAAATTATGTAATTTTGCAAATCAGAATACGACGAAAGCAATAAAAATTCCATAATATCGATATTCAGATTGACCAACCGACGCTCCAAACGCGCGGGAAAAGACTAAAACAGACTAAAAAATATCTTTATAACTGATTGAAAATGAGAAATTCTACTTTAACCAAGCTCTTGGGGACAGCGCTCCTGACCTCGATAGGCGCTACAGCTTCGGCGGCTTCCATGCCGAAGGCCGGATGCCTGCAAAACGCCCCCCTGAGCAGAATGCGGAAGGTGATGCCTACGCAGAAATGGTCTAACACAGAAATCGCCGGACACCGTCAGAAACGCGTGAGTCCTGATTTCACAACCCCCACCGTCGACGAATTCCAGTATATGATAGCCCCGGATGGCTCGGAATGGTATGCGGTATGCGATTACGATTATGAGGAAGTGAAGTATGACTACTACACTGAAAAATACCTGCATGGCTTTACGTTTACCATCTACGACAGCAAATTCAACGAAGTCGGCAAAGTGCGCGATAAGATCGAGTTTGAGGAAGGCGAGACACGCTGCGCGCAGGTGATGCTCGACGTCAACATGACCAAGAAATTCTTCAACAACGATGATAAGCCGGAGGTGATGGTGTCGTTCAGCATGAATACAGGCGAGCCTAACTATTATGTAAATGTCCGCACCAAGGCTTATTCCGTTGTGTCCAACCTCGGCGACGAGGAACTCTCCACGCCCCTGGCTACGATAAATGGATATCCCATCGACGCCGTCAACTGCGCGCAAGACAGATGGAGCGAGGAATTCTACATCACGTTCCTGACGGATGAGCGCCCGGAGGATATCGACGCCTATGAAAATACCATAGACTATCTGGGTGACTTCTACAGCATCCTCACCACCTACGGGAAAGGCAGCAACACCATAATGCAGCGCAGGGCACAGAACCTAAAGCTCCCCGGCGACCAGATGACATCGCCCCTCCTGCTATGCAAGAACCAGGGAGGAAAGCTGACCTTAATCTATGCCGAGTATGAGAAATCATTCTTCGTAGATCCTTCTGGAATGGGAGGAAACGAAGATTTGGTACCCGACAATAGACTTATCATCGACGTATATCAGATGAACGATGCCTACCCCAGGGAAATGGAACTCATCAGCACCACCAAGATAGACGCCGTGCAGAACACCGACAATTCTGACGTATACTGCACTTACTACGGCATCGGCAACCTGATGTGGGACAAAGACGTCGACTTCGGCAACTACACGTCTGACGGACGCCCGGCATTCATCGTCTCCACCGACGACTACCTGTACAGCGACGACGACCACTACAACTCTGGCTACTTCGTTTATGACGCCGACGGCAAACGCATCAAGACCATAGCCGAGAACACCTACGACTACGTTCAGCTCTCCGACGTCCCGGGTTATGAGCCTCAGGCAATGTTCGTGCATATGGGCGACGACATGAACTTCGAGTTCGTCGACCTTTATTCAGCTTCCACGGTGACGGAAGTAGACCATATGTTCCGCGGCCACAGCCTGACCACTTCCGTCGACCGCGTGCCTACTGCGGGAGGCTACAGCTACGCGTTCGCGCTCGCCTACGGCACAGCACTCGACGACACGAACATCGCATCGCCGATCTGCTGGATCGACACCAATGGCGAACTCATAAGGGTAGACGAAGTCCCGGTCGGCGAAGGTGTGGAACTCGTGCAGAACTATATGTCGGCCGATGCCCTCACTCCCTTTGTCTTCAATACTGACTCCGCCATTGAATACGTGATGCTCGTGAAGCGCAGAATGCCCGGCGATGAGGGCCTGCGCGAGGAACTCGTGATCGCTTCGCCTGAAAAGGGTGTGCTCCATACCTTTACCGCCGACGAAGCTAAGGGATACCTCCGCACCGTATTCCTCATGGCCGGTGCCGATCCGCAGCTGCTCATCGTCTATATGGACGACGACTACCGCTTCACCACCGATGCCTATTCACTCCCCTTCAGCCGATTCGCAGGCGGCTCCGGCTCCTTGGCCGACCCCTATCTCATCGCTACCGCAGGCGACCTCCAGCAGATCAAATTCGCTCCGAAAGCCAACTATCGCCTGACCGGCGACATCGACTGCGGAAGCCTGACCTACTACATCATCGATGAGTTCTCCGGCGTGCTCGACGGCAACGGCCATACCGTAAGCAACCTCCGCCTCTGCACTCAGGGCACTCAGAAGACGGGCCTCTTCAGCTATACCAACAACGCTACGGTAAAGAACATCGACTTCTACAACGCAAGCATGCTCCTCAGCGGATCTTATGAAGCAGGCCTGATCGCCGCAACCGCTTCTCAGACCACTTTCGACAATATCCACGTGCGTCGCTTCTCCGCTACGGGCGATGACTACCGCGGTGAGTTCGGCGGAATCGCCGGTAAGACCTGGATGGCGACCATCCTCAAGGGCTGCGAACTCGCCGGCGCCGAAATCGATCTTCCCTCATGTCCCGTAGCAGGCGGCATGACGGGCGACATCCGCACAGGCACAACAATCACGGGATGCGCCTTCTCAGGCAATATGACCACTAACAATACCCTCGGCGGCATCGTCGGCAGCACTACCACGGGCGACGAAGTGATCTCTCAGTGCCACGTAGACGCCAACCTCAAGGCTCAGAACACTGTAGGCGGCATCGTCGGTTTCCTCGACCGCTCCAAGGTAAGGAGCAACTACGTGGAAGGCACTCTTGAAGCTACCGCTCCTTCCAAATGGACCAATGCCCTCTCGCTCGGCGCCATCGCCGGCGAACTCGAAGGCGACTGGCAGGGCAACGCCGACGTGCCCGTGGTCAACAACCTCATCGGCGTGAGCGCACTCATCTATCCTTCGCTCGATGGCGTACAGGCACAGCATCCGCGCCAGCTCGCAACCGTTCACCGCGTAGTCGGCCGCACTTCCTACAATTCCTACAAGGAAGAGGAACCCAACTGGGTGTCTTATGAGACCGGCGTGCTCAACAACCTCGTGGTGTCTGACCTCGCAGTGATTGATTCTGACTTCAACGAGACAAGCATCGAAGGCACTACTACCGACAAGTATGAGCTGGATACCGACATCCTCGAGAAGAACCTCGAGTTCGCTTTCGGCCAGACTTCCGACGCTCCCTGGAACCTCTTGTCATGGTATGCCTACGACCCGTCGCTCTACTACGAAAGCTCCGTCTACATTCCCGCTTCATCCATCAGCGTGAACAAAGACGAGACATTCAGCATCGAAATCGCCATCCTCAGCAAAGAGCAGATTAAGGAAGACGATATCCTCGACGGATTCATGTGTGAATACGACGCGGACGTGATTGAAATGACCGGCAACATGACCTTCGACGGCAAGACGATGAGCGTGGAATTCACCGCCATCGCGGCCGGAGCCACCGACTTCTCCGTCTCCATCCTCGGCAGCAATGCCGGATGCAAGGTGACTGTCAACGGCGACGGCAATGCAGTAGACTCCATAGCGGCCGAGGGCGGCAAGCTCTCCATCGAGTCTGGAATCGTGGCTGCCGATGGCTGCGCCCTCACTGTCTTCGACATCAACGGCAACGCTATCCTCTCCGGCTTCGACTCAGTGGACGCAAGCGCCCTCTCAGCCGGCATCTATGTAGCCGTAGCTACCGATAAGGCAGGAAAGGCCTCAGCTCTCAAATTCGCACGATAAATCATCCCGACATCAATAAAAAAGGGCGTCATATTTACACTGACGCCCTTTTTATTGTTCTATTTGTCCTTTTTCTCAACATAATTTTAGAAAATAACTCTTTTTTTTTGTTGTAGCATTAAGGGTTATTAACATAGCCCGGGAGGACTACAAGTAAAAAACCGATTCCATACGAGAGAAAACACTACAAATAAACAGACATGAAAAAGAATCTGACAAACATCGCAGTCTGCTCGCTCATGATAGCCGGCGGCGGACTCGCAATCACTTCATGCAAAGGCGACGGCAATGCGCAGCAGCAACAGAATGCCCCCGCGCTCGCAACTATGACAGTGTCTGAATCAGACGCCGACCTCAACACCAACTACCCGGCGACACTTCACGGTAAAAACGATGTGGAGATACGCCCCCAGATCTCCGGATTCCTTACCAAAGTACACGTACAGGAAGGTCAGAAAGTATCTGCGGGACAGTTGCTCTTCACTATCGACCAGGTGCAGCTCCAGGCTGCCGTAGACGCGGCCAAGGCCGCTGTGTCTGTAGCGCAGGCAAGCGTCAATACAGCCCAGACCAACGCCAACAACAATAAGATACTTCTCGACAAGAACATAATCTCCGCTTCCGCTTATCAGACAAGCGTAGACCAGCTTAACGCCGCAAAGGCACAGCTCGGACAGGCTCAGGCCAATCTCACTTCAGCCCAGAAAAATCTTTCCTATACTCTGGTGAAGGCTCCAGTTGCAGGCGTTGTGGGCACTATCGACAACAAGGAAGGCGCGCTCGTATCCCCCTCCACCCTGCTGACAATCCTATCAGACAACGGCCAGATGGAGGCTTACTTCTCAATGACGGAGAAAGAGATCCTCACCCTCACCGACCAGGGACGCAGAAGCATCAAGCAGGCCATCGACTCCATGCCTGCCGTGGAGCTCAAGCTCGCCAACGGCGAGGTCTACAGCCAGCCGGGACGCATCATCTCCATTTCCGGCGTCCTCGACCCGACTACCGGCAGCGCGACTGTGAAGGCAGCATTCCCCAACCCCGACGGCATGCTCCGCAGCGGAAACACCGGACAGGTGATGATTCCCAACGTACACAACAACACCATCCAGATCCCGCAGAGCGCCACTTTCGAGATTCAGGACATGAAGTTCTGCTATGTTGTAGGCGACTCTTCCAAACTCCACACCACCCCCATTACCGTTTCGGAGCAGAACGACGGCAAGATGTATATCGTCACTTCCGGCCTTAAGCCCGGCGACGTGATCGTGACCGAAGGCGTGGGCATCACAGCGAAAGACGGTATGATCATCACCCCGAAGACCAATGGCGCGGCTCCCGCCGCTCCTGAAGCCGCCCAGAAATAATTGCGGATTTTTTCATTGGTTAAATTTTGAATTGACAGAATATGAAACTTGATAATTTCATCAATAGGCCGGTGCTGTCTACCGTAATCTCGATCTTCATCGTGATCTTCGGTATCCTCGGTCTTTTCAGTCTTCCTATCGAACAGTATCCCGACATCGCGCCTCCAACCATCCGCGTGAGCACCACCTACACCGGTGCGAATGCCGAGACCGTGATGAACTCGGTGATCGCCCCCCTCGAGGAGCAGATCAACGGCGCCGAAAACATGGACTACATGCTCTCGACGGCCTCCAACAACGGCTCCGCTACCATTGAGGTATACTTCAAGCAGGGCATGGACCCGGACATGGCGGCCGTCGACGTGCAGAACCGTGTGGCTAAAGCCGCCGCTTTCCTTCCCTCGGAGGTAAACCAGGTGGGTGTCATCACCCAGAAGCGTCAGACTTCGATGCTTATGGTGCTCGGTATGTTTGACGCCGAAGACAAGTATACCGCTCAGTTTATCGACAACTACATGGCGATCAACGTGATTCCGCAGATCAAGCGCGTCTCGGGCGTCGGCGACGCCATGTCGTTCGGTGCCGACTATTCGATGCGTATCTGGCTCAAGCCGGAGGTGATGGCGCAATACAAGCTCATGCCTTCCGACATTACAGCCGCCCTCGCCGAACAGAACATCGAGGCCGCTCCCGGCCAGTTTGGCGAGCAGGGCGACCAGAGCTTCCAGTATGTGCTTAAATACAAGGGGCGCCTCAAGAACGCCGATGAGTTTGACGACATCATTCTCCGCGCCACAGGCGACGGCGAGATCCTCCGCCTGAAGGATGTGGCCGACGTGGAGCTCGGACGACTCACCTACGGCTTCCAGAACAACATCAACGGACATACCGGCAGCGCGGCCATCGTATATCAGTCCGCAGGCTCAAACGCTACAGCGGTGATCGAGGATATCGAGCATCTGATGGACGATATCAGGAAAGACCTTCCCGCAGGCCTGATCTTCGAGACCACCATGTCGGCCAACGACTTCCTCTTCGCTTCCATCCATGAGGTGGTGAAGACCCTTATCGAGGCCTTCGTGCTGGTGTTCCTCGTTGTGTTCATATTCCTTCAGGACTTCCGGTCTACGATCATCCCTATGATCGCGATTCCTGTGGCCATCATCGGTACGTTCTTCCTCCTCTATATCTTCGGATTTACGATCAACCTCCTTACCCTCTCCGCCCTCGTGCTTGCGATCGCGATTGTGGTCGACGACGCCATAGTGGTGGTGGAGGCGGTGCATGCCAAGCTTGACGAGGGCTACAAATCGGCACGCAAGGCCTCCATCGACGCTATGAACGAGATCTCCGGCGCCCTTATATCGATCACCCTCGTGATGATGCTCGTGTTCATCCCTGTGTCGTTCATGGGTGGCACATCCGGTGTGTTCTACCGCCAGTTCGGTCTCACCATGGCGATGGCGATATTCCTCTCGGCCATCAACGCCCTTACCCTCTCTCCGGCTCTCTGCGCGATCTTCCTGAAAGGTCACGACGACACCAAGTCGATGAAGGAGCGCATGGGCGAGGCAGTCGGCGAGGCTGCCCGCACTATGGCCGCTACATATAAGAAGCGCTTCTCATTCCCTCCCCTCGTGACGCTGATCTTCCTCATCGCCGCCATCGTGTTCCTCGTGCTCGGCTGGTATTCTTTCGAGAACGTGGCCCTCAGCTGCATAGCGGTCATTGTGGCGCTCATCGCCATCTACGGCATCTTCACCAAGGCCTTCATCGACGCCTTCAACAATACGTTTGATAAGTTCCTCAACGTATATCAGAAATGGGTGAAGTGGTTTACCGACCATAAGCTCGTCGGCTTCGGATGCGTAGCTGCCTCCGTGGCGGTCCTCGCTTGGCTTATGTCGATCACTCCTACCGCCCTCGTGCCTACGGAAGACACCGGTACGATCATGGGCGTCGTGACTATGCCTCCCGCTACGTCGCAGGAGCGCACGCAGGCCATGATGGATAAGGTCGACAGCATCATCGGCTCTATTCCGGCAGTGCAGAGCCGCACCGCCATCACCGGCTTCAGCTTCATCGGCGGCCAGGGCAATACCTACGGCTCCTTCATCATCAAGCTGAAGAACTGGGACGAGCGCGACTCCGACACCGAAAGCGCACAGGCCATCCTCGGCCGCCTCTTCATGATGACCGGAGGACTGAAAGACGCCAGCATCATGTTCTTCCAGCCTCCTATGATCTCCGGCTACTCCGCCACCAACGGTTTTGAGATCAAGCTTCAGGATAAGACCGGCGGCGACCTCAACAAGTTCTTCGAGGTATATCAGAGATTCATCGGCGCGCTCAACGCCGACCCCAACATCCAGATGGCATACTCCACATTCAACCCCACCTTCCCGCAGTATATGGTGGAACTCGACGTGGCCAAGATCAAGCAGGCCGGACTCACTCAGAGCGCCGTGCTGCAGGCCCTCCAGGGCTACTACGGCGGTATGTATATCTCCAACTTCAACAGCTACGGTAAGCTCTACCGCGTGATGATGCAGGCTTCCCCTGAAGCGCGCGTATCGCCCGAAACGCTCAAGCAGATCAAGATCCGCAACGGAGCCGAGATGGCGCCGATCGACAATTTCGTGAAGCTGACCCGTGTCTACGGTCCTGACCTCATCAACCGTTTCAATATGTTTACGGCTATCTCCATCACCGGTACTCCGGCGCCGGGCGTATCCTCCGGTGCGGCCATCCAGTCGATTGCCGCCGTTGCCCAGGCTACACTTCCTACAGGCTACAGCTACGAATACTCCGGCATGACGCGTGAGGAGGCCTCCAACTCAAGCGGATCGACCGCCTACGTGTTCGGCCTCGTGCTTCTTTTCGTCTACCTCATCCTCTCAGCCCAGTATGAGAGCTACATCGTGCCTTGGGCCGTTATCCTCTCCGTGCCGTTCGGCCTTATGGGTACGTTCATATTCGCCCAGATGATGGACATCGCCAACAACATCTACCTGCAGATCGCGCTCATCATGCTTATCGGCCTTCTTGCGAAGAACGCCATCCTTATCGTGGAGTTCTGCCTTGACCGCCGCAAGACCGGCATGTCGATCGTCAAGTCGGCCATCCAAGGCGCGCGCGCCCGTCTGCGTCCTATCCTCATGACCTCGTTTGCGATGATCATCGGTCTTCTCCCGATGATGTTCGCCCACGGTGCAGGCCGCAACGGCAACCAGGCCCTCGGCTCCGGTGCGATCGGCGGTATGCTTATCGGTATGGTCTTCCAGCTCCTTATAGTGCCTGCGCTTTTCGTAGCGTTCCAGACACTCCAGGAGAAGTTCACACCCCCGGTATGGAAAGACAAAGACAACTCCAAGATCAAGAGCGAGCTCGAACAGTATACAATTAAGTAAGACAACGCGATGAACAAGATAATCAAGATCACGTATATGTCGGCGCTCGCCCTGACGATGAGCAGCTGCCACATCTACAGCAAATACGAGCTGCCGCAAGACAACGCCGTAGCTCAGGACTACCGTCAGGCCGTGGAGAATCAAGACTCCACGGGCCTGGCCTACATGGGCTGGCGCGAGATATTCACCGACCCGCTGCTTCAGGGCTACATCGAGCAGGCCCTCACCAACAACACGAGCCTCGACAACGCCCGGCTCAACGTAGACATAGCCAAGGCCCAGCTGCAAGGAGCCAAGCTCTCCTATCTCCCTTCGCTCGCCTTCACGCCCAACGGCGGCACGGCATCCTACGGCGGAAGCCACATGAACTGGAGCTATACCCTCCCCCTCGCCGCCAACTGGGAGATCGACGCTTTCGGCAAGATCCTCAACCGCAAGAGGGGAGCCAAGGCAAGCCTCGAGCAGACCCAGGCCTATGAGCAGGCCGTTCGCTCCCAGATAGTGACGGGAGTGGCATCGACCTACTATTCACTCGTGCTTCTGCATCAGCAGCTCGACCTTTCGAAGCGTACGGCGGCCATATGGAAAGACCAGGTGGCTACGATGGAGCAGCTCAAGCAGGCCGGAAGCACTACGGAGGCAGCCGTAGTGCAGAGCCGCGCCAACTACTACAGCATCCTCGCTTCGATTCCCGACCTCGAGCAGTCGATCACTACGGTCAACAACTCCCTGTCTGTTCTCCTCAACACCTACCCCAAGGATTGGGAAGTCAGCAAGAGCCTTGACGTGAAGGTTCCGGCCGAGGCGGTGAAGGGTGTCCCCATGAGCTATCTCGCCACCCGTCCGGACGTTGCCGCGGCCGAACGCAGCCTCGCTACGGCATACTACGCCGTCAGCTCGGCGCATGCCAACTTCTACCCCTCCATCGCCATCTCGGCGCAGGGCGGCTTCACAAACCTTCTCGGTTCTATGATCGTGAATCCGGGAAAATGGTTTATCCAGCTCGCCGGTCAGCTCAGCGCTCCCCTCTTCTCCCGCGGACAGAACATCGCGCAGCTCAAGGCCGCCAAGGCCCAGCAGGAGCAGGCCATCAACAACTTCGAGAACGCCGTGATGTCGGCCGCCGCCGATGTGAGCGACGCTCTGGTGAAAATCGAGAAGAGCACGGAGAAGAAGCGGCTCGTCGACCTCCAGGTGGAGCAGCTTGAAAAGTCGGTGGAATATACCAACGAACTCTTCATCCTCAACCATCAGACGAGCTATCTCGAGGTGCTCACCGCCCGCAGCAGCCTCCTTCAGGCTCAGCTGGCAAGCCTGAGCAGCTGGCATGCACGCACTTCGGCCCTCATCAGCCTATATCAGGCCGTGGGCGGCGGAAGATAATCGATAATCCTTAAAATCATATATTATGAACAATATATCACCGCTGGCATTCGTGCATCCGGAAGCCAAACTTGGCGACAACGTGACCGTTGGTGCGTTCGTCTATATCGACCGTAACGTCGTGATCGGCGACAACTGCTTCATCCATTCCCATACGAGCATCCTCTCGGGTGCGAGGATAGGCAGAAACAACCGCATCTACGAGGGCTGCATCATCGCCGCCACGCCCCAGGATTTCCGCTGGAAGGGCGAGGAGTCTTTCGTCGAGATCGGCGACGACAACCGCATCCGCGAGCAAGTGATCATCAACCGCAGCATCCATGAGGGAAAGGCCACCAGGATTGGCAACGGCACATGCATCATGGCGCAGAGCCATATAGGCCACGACACTCAGATCGGCAACAAGTGCGTGCTCGGCAACGGCGTGAAGATCGCCGGAGACTGCAAGGTAGGCGACTGCTGCATCTTCTCGTCGGGATCCCTCGTGCATGAAGGCTATGAGGTAGGCGACTTCGTGCTGGTGAAGGGTGGCTGCCGGGTGACCGGCAACGTGCCCCCCTACGTAGTGATGGCCCACAACCCCATCTCCTACTTCGGCGTGAACTCCTACATCCTCGGCCACGCCGGCATGCCGGATGAGAAGATCGACGACATCGCGAAGTGCTACCGCCACATCTATCAGTCGAGCATCGCGCTCCACCACGCGTGCAAGCGCATCTGCGAAGACGTGGACGAAAGCGAGGAGCGCGAAAACATCCTCAGCTTCCTGAAGCGCAACAACTACGATATCGCAGCGAAGCTTTCTCTTGACGAGTGACGCTGGACATCAGACGTTTTACGTCAAGCGTTTTACGTTAGGCGTTGTACGTTTTACGATTGGAGAAACTCCGGTACGTAAAACGTACAACGAAAAACGTAAAACGTTTTTTTTTCGTCTAAAAACTTGCACAGCTCTTTAATTTTGACTAACTTTGAATCCTAATAACCAACAACGACAACAAGCAATGGAAATAGAAGGTAAAATAATCCTCGACCTCGGTATGCAGTCGGGTGTATCCAAGGCAGGAAACCAGTGGAAGAAGAAAGAATACGTACTTGAGACTTTCGGCCAGTATCCCAGAAAAGTCAAATTCACGGTATTCGGGGATCGGGTTGATACGATCGACATCCAGGTAGGCAATTCATATACTCTCTCCGTAGACGTGGAGAGCCGCGAATTCAATGAGAGATGGTATACCGACGTGAACTGCTATGCTTCGCGTCCCTACCAGCCTGGCGGTATGCAGCAAGGCTACCCCCAGCAGCCCTATGCTCCACAGCAGGGTTATCCCCAGCAGCAGCCCTACGCACCCCAGCAGCAGTATGCGCCTCAGCAGCCATATGCTCCGCAGGGCGCGCCTCAGCCGGCTGCGCAGCCTTTCGGCGGCAGCCAGTTCCCCCCTGCCCCGACTCCGGGCGCCGGCTTCGACAGCGGCGACTCCACCGACGACCTCCCTTTCTGACAGACACTTCAAACCCCGCCCAAAAGCGGGGTTTTTATCAATTACCTCACGCGCCCCGGCGCCCCGAGACCGCCCTCCCTTACAAAGCCCATCCCTTCGTAACAGAGCCTGGTCCCCAGGCGCCCACGCGCGTCCTTCCCCTAACTTCAAAATGTTATCAACTGAAATTAAGCGATAGATAATTATGACTTACTTTAGCTTGAGCGTAGCTAATTATGCTTATGACTTGCGTAGCTAATTATGCATTATGAATTATGCATTGTAAATTATGCATTGTGAATTATGCATTTCCACTTATTATTATATCCTCCCCCTACAA
>CAMWMK010000040.1 GCA_947175295.1 uncultured Porphyromonadaceae bacterium | reverse complement strand
AAGCAGAGGAAAAATATGACGAGAGAAAATTAATTTGGAAAATTGGTGAGTTATTGTTAAATTTGCAGATAAATTCACGCTGTGGGACCGTCTAAGAGTAGACATCAGATTCCGACAGCGGGAAACATTTTACAATAAATGAAAAAGTGCGTATTGTAACGCTTGTTCTTAGCATTTGGAACTTCGAATACTTTAAAACTCACTAAAGAACAAGACAGCGGTGACGCCATGGGTATGTGTATACCTATCCGGGATCATTTCAAGTCATTCTGGGTTTGAAGTGGGGATTGGGGTATCTGCATAGATGCAGCGTGGAGTCTGCTGACCGTTCTCGTGAGTGGGCAAGTTCACAGGCCCTAAATGCAGAGAGAGCAGTAATATGGCTACCCATTTTTACCGATATTTACAGTACTTTAACTACGGGTACGACATCGACTTGAGTAAAAGTGGTAAGGAAGTAGATTGGTAAATACATAAAGGTTGAAAAATTTATTTGGAACTTAAATTATGAATAGTAAACCAGAAATATGGTCTGTAGATAAGTTGTTAAGGGAGAATTTAATCATCCCTAATTATCAACGTCCGTATAAATGGACAGATAAAAATATAACAGAGCTTATTCTCGATACCCAAAAAAGTATTGAAGAAAGCTTTAAGTATTCTTATTTCAAATATCGTATAGGCACAGTCATACTTCATAAAAATAAGAATAAAGAGTATGAGATTGTTGATGGTCAACAGCGCATACTGTCATTTCTCTTGTTGAAATTGCATCTGGATTCTAAATTTTCGTGTAATTTGTTGAAGGCAAAATTTATAAATAAAGTCACGCAAAAGAACCTACATGATAATTATGCAACTATTCAACAGTGGTTTTCTTCTTTTGACGATTCAGTGAAAGCCATTTTTAATGATGCTATAAAAAACATTCTGGAAGTTGTTGTGATTACGGTAAACAAGATAGATGAAGCATTCCAATTATTCGATTCTCAAAACACACGTGGGCGTGCTCTTTATCCGCATGATTTGCTTAAAGCTTATCATCTTAGAGAGATTCATGATAAGTATGAAATACAGAATGCTGTAGTGAAATGGGAATCGAAAGATCCGAAGGCTATCAGGGAATTGTTCGACTTATACCTTTTCCCGATATGGAATTGGGCAAAACGTCAAAAGTGCGGTAACTTCACGTCTGCTGATATTGATATCTATAAAGGTATTGAAGAGAAGTATGGTTACACTTATGCGCGCAGAGCCAACAAAGCTATGCCTTACTTTCTACTCACAGAGCCATTCATTTCAGGAAGTGATTTTTTTGGAATGGTTGATCATTATATGCGGATGTTGAATGATATAAAAGAAGAAATTGTAACGAACTCCGATCCGGCGTTTGAAAAAATCAGATCAATCCTTACACAAGGTAGATCTGTCACGACAGTGAAAGAGTTCGATAAAGTCAAATTTTCATCATCCGGGTTTAATTATGCTCGTAATCTATTTATCTGTGCCCTGCTTTGTTATTATGACCGATTTCACAACTTTGATGTAATGGCTGTGAAGAAATTATTTACATGGGCCATGATGATTAGGGTTGATATGCGGAGTTTAGGATTCGATACAATTAATCGATATGCCATTGGTGAAGGAGATAATGATAAATACAGTAACGTGAAACCTGTAATAAGTTATATAGCCTATGCACGTAGGCATACAGAAATCTCAGGAATGAGAATTGAGATGAGGGAGGATGATAAAGCTGCAAGTGAAAATTGGATCGACTTATATAAACAACTTCGACAACTTAATGGATACAATTGATATGGTAGAAGAATTAAAAATACTTGATGAGGTAACAATATTCGATACGGATGCTCACTATGTAATTCCACGGTATCAACGTGCGTACGCATGGGAGGACAAAGAGATTGTCCAATTAATAGATGATATTAATGATATTGATTTGTCTGATATTTATTACATTGGATCTCTTGTCGTTTCCAAAGTACAAGGCAAACATGAAACTTATGAGGTCGTTGATGGGCAGCAACGCCTGACAACTCTTTTTCTATTGTTACAATACTTGGTTTCGGAAGGAATACTGGAAGGAGAATTAGGACAGACTCTTTCTTTTGATTGTCGCTCTAAATCTAAATATACACTTTCTAATATCCAACAAATTCTGACAGACGAAAAGCTCACGGCTGATTATGAAGAAAACATAGACCAGTCAATCCTTAATGGCATAAAAGTGATACATCAAAAGTTTACAAGTGACAAAGGATTAAACAAGGATAAATTTGCTGATCGGTTACAGCGTGTGATACTATATAGGATAGAAGTACCTGAAAACACTGACTTAAACCGTTACTTTGAGATAATGAATACCCGAGGAGAGCAGTTGGAACAGCATGATGTCCTTAAAGCCCGGCTAATGCGATTTCTCAACGAAAGAAAGGAACAAGAACTGTTTTCACGGATATGGAATGCATGCAGTGACATGACAGGCTATGTTCAAATGCACTTTTCACGAAAAGAGCGAGAGTACATTTTCGGTGGAGGGTGGAATGAATGTCCTGTTGATGAATGGTCTGAATATGATGACTGTTTGGATTTTACTGAGGATACGGAAAATTCAGCCTTCATAAGCGATATTATTAAATCGGAATTCAAAGTTGACGATGTGGATGGTAAGCTTGACGATGATACTTATATCCGCTTTGAAAGCATCATTGATTTTCCGTATTTCCTACTTCATGCACTTAGAGTATTTGTTGAGATATACGAAGTGAAATTGAAAAAAGACCTGGGCGAATTGCTTGATGACAAAAGATTGATTGCGGACTTTGAATATGTGATTAAGAACGGATCAATGTTTGATGAAGATATCAAGGACAACGGAGAGAACTTTGTAAAAAAGTTCATTATTCATCTGTTAAAGACCCGCTTTCTTTTTGATGCGTATATTATTAAGCGAGAATTTACTGGTGATGATAAAGAGGGTGACTGGAGCCTTAAAGAATTGCATACGTCTGGACAGTCATCTAAAAAGAAACCATATTATTCAAATACTAAGTTGAAATATGAAAATGAAAGGGAGAAGACATATGCTCCCCGAAATGAAGAGTGCTTGATGATTCAGTCTGCACTTCGTGTCTCATACACGTCACCCAAAGTTATGCATTGGATAACCGAGCTTATTCAATGGCTATTTAATTTTGATAATGAAGACGCTCAATTCGCTCAATTAACAAAAGCGGTTGAAAATATAGCGGCACGGGCAATCAAGGAGAATTTTTTGGACGGAGAGGATTATAAACTTGGGGTATCGACTCCTCATATCGTGTTTAACTTTTTGGATTATCTGCTATGGAAGAAAGATAAAAAAACATACAGTGATTTTGTCTTTGAATTCCGCAACTCCGTAGAACACTGGTATCCTCAAAATCCATCTGATGGTTCTTTTGACTCATGGAGTGAAAAAGATACCTTCGGAAACCTATGTATCATTTCCCGAAGTGTCAATTCGAAGTTTTCAAACCTATCACCAGAGTCAAAGATGAAGTCATATGGCAAAATGGTCAAGAAAGGAAGCTTGAAACTTCGCATTATGGGGAGTATTATCGAAGAAGGATCAAATGATAAATGGATTAAAACTCAATGTCGAGAACATGAAGAGGAAATGATAGAAATATTAAAAGAAGCATATGATTATTGAGTAAGAACTTGTAGAGATAACTGATTTGTCAATCTTCTGAGATGGCATCAACTGCCATTGAGGATATCATAACTTATAATCATGAATAAAACGGTAACAGGAATGGATAGAGTGCTCACGGAAGCTCTTGCTAAGGCTATAAGAGACTTCGGTGAAAGCATCTTGCATGAGCGGCGATTAATCGGAATACTAAAGGATCTGCGGGCTTTCGTGGAGTGTCAGCCTGCCGAACTCATCATTCGGATAATGATAGAGTCAAATTCCATGGGTCGCTTCAAAGAGGCAAGGACGCGGTCCGGTAAAGAACTGGAGGAATTTCTGCTACGAGAGACTGCCACTCACGCAAACCAATTCGGTTTTTCCGAGACATGGCTTGACTCCGTATTTCGGTCTGTACTTGCTGGAATAGGTTGTACGGAAATCACCCGGGCTATCAGGGAATCCTCCGATGTGGAAAGCAGGGAAGCCTTTCTTGACCCCCTTGACCTCCGTAATATTCCACGAAATCAATCTTATCTGAAATTGCAGGAAGAACTTTGTGCAGCTGCCAAAGGCACACTTCTTACCGATTATGAAAACCGGGGAAAGAAGTATGCTCTTTTCTCATGCATGTATGGGCCATTCCGCAACGTGGAAGTAAAGGTTATATCCGAAAACTTATATGGCACATCCGACAGGATACAGATAACTCTTGTAAGTGTATCGTCGAAAGATATCGATAGATTGCGAAATGACGTAGAGAAGGCGCTTTCATTCCTCGATTCCAAATATGATATAAATCTCTCAAATCGAAACCTCTATCCCTCTTCGTTCTCTAAATATATGATTGATAATGAATTTATTAATGCAAAATATAAGGATATGGAACATGCTCTAAGAGTCTACGACATGAAGGAAGGCACTGTAAACTGCTCTATCCTCTTCAGGCCCAACGGATATGCGATTATCCTGACGCTTACGTTGCGAGACGGACAATGGAATCCTCAACCAACTGCAACGCCTAAGGATGAGTATGCAGCAACAAAATGTGGAGGACAGACTTCCGGAAATGGTAATGCAAAAAGCAACTTTGCCTTTCATCGAAAATACTTTTCAAGGGTAAGGAATGTTATAGCTGAAACATTTGACATAGATATCCATGACATAAAGCGTGATACGCCGCTTTATGAGATTGAGGAAATGGGAGGCGATATTGAAGAGATGGTCAACGAACTTGAAGGTGAATTCGGAGTCTTCCTTGACACGGATCTGATTGACGAGTACATGGATATGATGGCTCTCACAGATGAAATAATACTCGCTGGAGGAGAGCTATGATGGTAAAGGATTCTGGTCAAGGACAGAGTCCGCTTCTTTCCCGCCCCTGACCCACTTATTGCTGACGATTGGCGCGTGGAGACCACGCTCTGTTACGTAATAAAGCCTGGTCCCCAGGCGCCAATGCGCGTGTAAGGTAACTAATACCGAAGCTCGAATGAAGACATGGTAAGGGTGTCAATCTGCAAAAGTCGTCCGCTCAGAGGTTTACCAACGCCGGTGATCAATTTTATCGCTTCCGTAGCCTGCAGCGAGGCTATCATTCCCGGCACCGGACCGAGCACGCCTATCGCTGAGCAGGGCGTAAGCCCGCAGCTCTCCGGAATGTCAGGGAATATGTCGCGGTAATAAGGGCCGTCAGGCAGCTGCGTCGTGATCTGACCTACGAATCCCCGCACTCCTCCTATGACACACGGTTTCCCCAACGTGCGGGCCGTATCGGATACGAGATATTTCGTAGAAGGATTGTCGCTCCCTTCCACCACTACATCATACTCCTCCATATATTGGGGAAGATTGCTCTTCGTCATCATCGTGCCTATCGACTCCACCTTTATTGTGGAATTTATTGCCTTCAGTTTCGCCGCCAGAGTCTCCGCCTTCGGCTTGCCGAGGTCGTCTTCCGTATAGGAAAGCTGGCGCTGGAGATTGCTCAGACCGACGGTATCGAAATCCGCGACACCGATCCTTCCGACTCCTGCAGCAGCAAGATACATCGCGGCCACACTTCCCAACGCTCCGCAACCTACAATCAGTACCGAAGCGCCGAGAAGACGCTCCACGCCTTCCCGGCCTATCTCCGGCAACGACATCTCACGCGCATAGCGCGTTTCTTCAAAATTCTGCATTATGTATTGTGAATTATGCATTAATCAAAGACAGAGTCCCAGTCTTTCCATACCGGCTCGTAGCCTCCGGCACGTATGTCGGCCGCAACGGCATCCGGAGTGCGGTTGTCAGTAATGGCGAATTGCTCAAGAGCGTCGGGCACTGATGCGTAGCCTCCCGGCTCCGTACGGCTTCCGGCACTCATCGATGTCACTCCAAGCGGCATCATATGCCGGCGGAAATCATCGCTCTCGCGGGTGGAGTAGCTGATGTCTACGTCATGGTCGAAGAGGCGGAAGGCAAACGTAAGCTGGGCCAGCTGGCGGTCAGACACCACGACGCGAGGCTGGAATCCGCTTTCCGACGGACACATCCTCGGAAAGTTGATGCTGTAGCGCGTGCGCCAGTATTTCCTCTGCAGATAGCGCAGATGGATGGCGAGCATCGCCGCATCCGTTCGCCAGTCGGGTTGCAGACCGAGGAGTACACCCATACCGATTTTGTGGAGTCCGGCGCGTCCCATTCGGTCATAGCCGTTGAGGCGCCACTCGAATATGCTCTTCATGCCGCGCGGATGGCATTCGCGGTATGACGGTTCGTGATACGTCTCCATGAAGCATACCACTCCATGCAGACCCGCCCCCACGAGCGCCTCATACTGAGGCTGCTTCATCGGCTGCACCTCGATGGTGAGGTTGTGGAAATAGGGTCGGCATGTAGCGAGCACTTTACTGAAATAGTCCGTTCCGCAGAGCGAAGGAAACTCTCCGCTAACAATGAGGAGGTTTTCAAACGGTCCGAGCTTCTTGATTGCCTCGCACTCGGCCTTCACCTGATCGAGGGTCAGGATGGTGCGCTGCATGGGATTGTCGTGGTTGAATCCGCAGTAGACGCACTTATTGGTGCAGGCGTTGGAGACATACATCGGGATATACATCGAGATGGTGCGCCCGAAACGCTCGAGCGTGAACCTCTGCGAGAGCTGCGCCATTTCCTCCAGATGGGAGCCTGCCGCTTCCGAGACGAGCACGATGAAATCGTCGGCGTCGAGCTGCCTGCGGTTGGCACGCGCCTTGGCGATCACCCTCACCACGTCGGCATCCGACACCGACGCAATCCTTCCGGCTACGTCCGACCATTCCATACGGGAAAGTACATCGGAGAAATTTCCCTGTGTCGGATCTGTGTTCATCTGTTGCATCGGTCTGAGATATCCTGTGAAATGCGCATCGCGCAGAAGTTGGGGCCGCACATCGTGCAGAAACGGTCGTCGCTGTCCGGGGCGTTGCGTCTCGATTCAAGATAGTAGGCGCGGGCCTTTTCCGGATCGAGCGAGAGCGCGAACTGGTCTTTCCAGCGGAACTCGTAGCGTGCGAGCGAGAGGGCGTAGTCGCGGGTCTCCGCCCCGGGAAGCCGCTTCGCGAGGTCGGCGGCATGGGCGGCTATCTTGTAGGTGATCACTCCTTCGCGCACGTCATTGAGGTTGGGAAGAGAAAGGTGTTCCTTCGGAGTCACATAGCAGAGCATCGCCGTGCCGAGCGCGGCGATGTTGGCCGCTCCTATCGCCGAGGTGATATGGTCGTAGCCGGGGGCGATATCGGTGGTGAGGGGGCCGAGGGTGTAGAAGGGAGCCTCATGGCAGGAAGAGATCTCACGCTCCATGTTTTCCTGTATCTTGTGCATCGGCACGTGGCCCGGCCCTTCGATCATCACCTGCACGTCGTGCTTCCAGGCGCGCAGCGCGAGCTCGCCGAGGATGTCAAGTTCGAGAAACTGGCTGCGGTCGTTGGCGTCGTGGGTCGAACCAGGACGCATGCCGTCGCCGAGCGATATGGCTACATCGTAGCGCGAAAGTATTTCGCAGATCTCGTCGAAGTGGGTATAAAGGAAATTGTCGGTGTTGTGGATCACACACCATTCCGTCATGATCGAACCTCCGCGCGATACGCAGCCCGTAAGACGCTCCTTTATCAGCTGGGCATGTTCGCGGCTCACGCCGGCATGGATGGTGAAGTAGTCCACTCCCTGTTCGCACTGCTCTACGAGTGTGTCGCGGTAGATCTCCCATGTCAGCTCGGCCACCTTGCCGCCTACCTTCTCAAGCGCCTGATAGATGGGCACTGTGCCTACGGGCACCGGACAGTTGCGCACTATCCATTCGCGTGTCTCGTGGATGTTGTCGCCGGTGCTGAGGTCCATAAGCGTGTCGCCGCCCCAGTAGCAGCTCCATACGGCTTTCGCCACTTCCTCCTCTATGCCCGACGATAGGGCGGAGTTGCCGATGTTGGTGTTGATCTTCACCGAGAATCCACGCCCTATGATCATCGGCTCAGCCTCGGGATGGTTGATGTTGGCTGCTATGACGGCGCGTCCTGCCGCCACTTCATCGCGCACGAATTCCGGAGTTATGTGGCTCTTGATTCCCCTCTTAGCGTTGTCGAGGTTTTCACGTATGGCTACATATTCCATCTCCGGAGTGATGATGCCCTTGCGGGCATAGTGCATCTGGGTCACGTTCTTTCCCTCGGCAGCCACGCGGGGACGATGGCGCACCGGAAAACGTATGGCGTCAAGGCTTGCGTCTGCCTCGCGCATGCGGCCATACTCGCTTGTGAGGGCGTCAAGCTCTACGGTGTCGCCTCTCTCCGCTACCCATTTCTCGCGCGTACGCGGCAGTCCGGCATTGATGTCGTGGCGATAGCCGGGGTCGGTGTAGGGGCCGGACGTGTCATAGATCGCCACCGGATCATTAGGGCGCTCTATGCGCTTCCCGTCATGGATCGTCACGGTAGGATGCTGGATCACCTGACGCATGCCTACCCGGATTTCAGGGAACAGGCTTCCCTCCACATATATCTTCTCGGAATCGGGATAATTGTTTATGTCGATATCTGCTATTTTCATGGCTTCAGAAGTTTAGGAATGAAGTAAGTGGACTTGTCGCGTTTGCTGAGTCGCTGACGGCGCCGGGCCCTGCGAGATATGCCTTGCGCCCCGCGATGGTGGCCAGTCGGAAAGCGTCGGCCATCGCCACAGGATCGGAGGTTACCGCGATGGCGGTATTTACCAGCACTGCGTCGGCTCCCATCTCCATGGCGGCCGCGGCGTGGGAGGGGACGCCGAGTCCGGCGTCGACCACTACAGGCACCTGACTCTGCTCGATGATGATTTCAAGGAAGTCGGCCGTGCGGAGGCCTTTATTTGTGCCAATCGGCGCGCCGAGCGGCATCACGGCTGCTGCCCCTGCCTCTTCGAGGCGCTTGCATAGCACAGGGTCGGCCTGGATGTAGGGGAGCACCACAAAACCGAGTCTGGCGAGTTCTTCGGTCGCCTTCAGGGTTTCCACCGGGTCGGGAAGAAGGTATTTCGGGTCGGGGTGGATCTCGAGTTTGATGAAGTCTGTATTGAAGATTTCCCTGCTCATCCGGGCGGCGAGGACCGCTTCCTTCGCGTCGCGCACTCCTGAGGTGTTAGGCAGGAGTTGCACGTGCTCCCGGTTGATGTGGGTTAGCATGTCGTCGGTAGCTTCGTTGAGCATGTTCACGCGCTTCATGGCTACGGTGATCATCTGCGATTTCGAGGCCAGGACGGCCTGCTGCATCAGATCGGGCGAGGAGAACTTTCCGGTGCCTACGAAAAGGCGAGATTCAAACTCCCGGCCTCCGATGATTAGATTGTCGTTCATTTGGGATTATTTTGAGTTATTGATTTCATGAACTGGCGGGTTGCGGCAACGGGGTCGGCGGCACGGTTGATGGCTCCGCTTATGGCGATTCCCGTCACCCCAGTCTGCATTATCTGCGGAATATCCTCAAGGGTGATTCCTCCGATAGCCACAGCCGGAATGCCAGACCGCTTCCTGAGCTGCGTCATTATCTCCCGGTAGCCGTCGAGGCCGAGGGTAGGGGCAAGACGTTTCTTGGTGGTGGTGAATCGGAATGGGCCGATGCCGAGATAGTCGATGGCATCAAGGTCGAGGTTGTCGATGTCTTCAATGGTGTTTACTGTGGCTCCTATTATTTTGTCCGGGCCAAGTATCGCCCGTGCATCAAGGGGATGCATGTCGTTTTTCCCGAGGTGCACTCCATCTGCGCCTGTGCGCTTGGCAAGCTCCACTCGGTCGTCGATGATCAAGGTGGCGCCCGTTTCGCGGCAATGGGGGAGTATGAGGTCTATAGCCTTCTCCACTTCCTCGTCGGAGGCATCCTTCATGCGCACCTGCACCCAGCGGCATCCGCCGCGTAAGGCTGCAAGCGCCTGCCCGGCGGTGCCTTCCGTCGTCGAGCTATCGGTTATGAGTTGTAGCATTTCAGTTCTTCTAAAAGTAGTTTCAGTTCTGTGTTCCAAGCATATCCGAGCATCGCAGCTCCCTTGTATCCTCTTTCCTTGAGCCGGGGTAAAAGTCTTGGAGCGACGCCTCCTAATGCCACCACGGTCCCTGCCTGAGTGCAAAGGAATTCTTCTACAGGGTTGAATAGGGCCGATCTGTAGCCGGGTTTGGATATGGAGTCGAATACGGGTGAGAGCGTTACATAGTCGCAGATCTGCGCCCACTCCATGGCTTCGGCAGTGGAGTGGCACGACCGTGAATGGAGTCCGGCGCACTCCGCATCCGGTCGTGTTGCGGAGAAATGCCAGCCTATCCCGGGAAACTCCTTCAGCAGTTCCGGATGGCTGTGCAGCGTGAGTCGGTGGTGAAGCGATGCCGGGATGCCTGATATGATATGCCTCATTTCGTCTGCGTGTATTCCGGGCTTTCGTATGTGTACTCGGTCGATCTCTCCGCTTTCAAGCATTTCATTGATCCTTGCTGGCTCATCGTCCATTCCCGCCTGAGGGAGAGTCATTACTATTATCTTCATCCTCCGTAGGCCGCGCTGATGATCACGATTTCGTCTCCTTCCTGCAGGATGGTGGTCGGGCGTAATTCGCGTTTCACGAAGTTGCCGTTGAGTGCGGTAGCCGTTCCTTCTGCCGGCTTGTCTGCCAGAAGGTCGGCTATGGATGAGCCATCCGCTATTTCGCGTGGCTGATTGTTGACTATGATTTTCATGATTGTGTAAATTATAAAGGAAACCTTAGATGGGCGTTTTTCTGTAGGTCTTGCGTCAGCCAGTTTTTTGCCGCTGCCACAGCTTCGAGGATATTAGGTTCTGCGGATGTCTGGAGCGCGAGCGCGCAGGCGATAGCCGTAGACAGGCGGCATCCCGTACCGTGGGTGTTCGGAGTGTCGATTTTCTTTGTCTGAAGTACATGAAAGGAGTCTGATGACGCTACGTATAGGATGTCGGCGTCGTATACGGCATGGCCTCCCTTTATGAGTACAGCTTTGCTGCCATAGGAAAGTGAAAGAGCCTTGGCTGCACGCCGGGCATCTGTGATGCCGGTGATCTTTCTGCCTGTAAGTATTTCGGTTTCAGGTATGTTAGGGGTGATTACGGTGGCGATTCTAAACAGCGATTCCTTCATGGCCTGGATGGCTGATTTGTCGGCAAGCAGATGGCCGGATGTTGAGGCTATCACCGGATCCACGACTATATTCCAAAGATGATACCCGGTTAACGTTTCAGCAGTGGTGACGACGGATTCCTCATCCGGAAGCATCCCCGTCTTTACGGCAAACGGAAGCACTTCGTCGAGAAGCGCGATAAGCTGTGCTTTCAGGAAATGAGATGTGCTTAAGACGGAGCTGACCTTCGTCGGGCTCTGGGCGGTAAGCGCGGTGATGGCCGCCATGCCGTAGCAGCCGAAAGCCTCGCAGGTCTTGATGTCCTGCTGTATGCCCGCCCCTCCGGAAGGGTCGCTTCCGGCTATGGATAGAACTGGGATATATTTTTGAGAAGGTGTTGTTTCCATTCGTTGATAAGTATATATAGCCTGGAAACAACGGAGGCGACTCCCTACGGCAGTATTAACTGCATCAGGTCAAAGGGTATTATCTCAGCCCGTCGGGGCACCCCTGTCGTTTTCCACCTGCAAAGGTAAGCAATATTTCTGACAAGTACAAATTTATTTTTGCATCTGACTTTATTTTGATGAAAACTATTCAGGGCGAGACAAGCCTCTTGTCCTCGGTGACGATGTTCGGATATGCAGTTGTTTAGACCTCTATAAAAGCGTCAGACCGAAATGTTATATGCTCATTATTAAAAACATATCCGAGTTGGTTGCTTGCGCAAAGAGTGTTGCCTATACGAATATCAATATTATAGTGGGAATGCCCATATATCCAGTAGTCTATACCGCTGTTCTCAATGTAATCAGCCAGTTCCACGGTAAATGCTCCGTTGACTTTGCTATCCTTGAATTTAGGACACAGCATCCTGAATGAAGGGACGTGATGACTGACAACGATTTTATGCTTTGCGCTACTTCCCGAGACGGCAGTTTTTATAAAATCAAGGCATCTTCGATGTTCCTGATTGAAATCTGCAAAAGTCAGTAATTCTCCGTTGAAAAGTATTCTGTGGAAATCCGAAACAACCTGTTCAGTAAATGAAGCCTCTTTCAACGGGATATACGACCACAAAGTTGATACGATAATATCTATATCCTCAATTGACACTATGGTATTGTAGTAAGCCGCTATATTGCGTCTTATCGGAAGCGTATATCCGTTTTTCAGGGATGAAATATCAAAAAATTTGTAGAACTCATGATTACCCATTGCCACGATTACCTGTTTGTAATTTTCTGAGGCCCAGTTCCAGAAAGGGTGAGTCACGTAGTTCTGATCACCAAGATAGCCGATGTCGCCTGCAAGGATAAGAATATCTCCTGTCACCTTCATGGGATTATGCTTCAGATAATTTGCATTTTCCCGAAATTCAAGATGGAGGTCGGAAGCGTATTGTATCTTCATTATTCCAATATAAACAGTTCACTTAATTGATTCAGCAACTCCCTGACAACCGCGTCTTCCGAGTCGATGGACTTCGCCAAGGAGGAGATAAGAGCGTCACCTTCTTCACGTATCTTTCCAACAAAATCCTGTACGCAGTCGATGATTGATTGCGGTGCAATAATGGGATATGTCTCTATGAGCACAGCGCTTTTCAAAATGTCTGACCGATGTTTCTTAATGTTGCGGGTGTTTACGTGGTGTCCGTTTTCCTTCTCTGCAAGCAGATTCAGATATGCCTTGGCTTTAAGCGCTATCAATGCAATAGGAGACGCGTGTCTTATATCATCAGTCAACACGCTGTTCTCTATTGTAAAGTGATAGAAGTCATCATCCATGATGATAGCACTCAGACTTGATATATCGTCCGAAACAGGAAGCGGCTCTATTATGAGTCCTTTCGGTTCACCCAGAACATCAGGATGACGGGATAGTAGCTCTATCATCTCAGGATAACCATCTTTCCCGTCGAGGAAACGATAAAGCTCATACTTCGGAGGTGTTCCTGCTTCAGTTTTTCTTCGTTCAGGGCTGTAACCGGCTTCTTTAATGAACTCCCAGAACTTACTCCCGAATTCCGGCGTCATATTCTCTACCACTATAATCATATCGATATCGTGGGTAGCTCTTGGTCTGACTGCCGTTCCGGTCATGACAATGTCGCAGGCCGTTCCGCCTATTATCACATAATTATCTGAAAAGTTGGCGAATGCCTCTTTGAATTTATCTAAGCCTACCATTTGAAGTTATTGATAATGTGTTCTGTTTCTTCCTCGACCCTTGGGTCATCATCTTTCTTTAACGATAATACCAACGATAGCGGATCCACCCATTCTACCGTCGTGTCTCTACGGCTTACCACAGGATATTTCCAAATCTCGATTATTATGTCTCCGTCTAACTCATTTGAATTAATGATGGAGCCGTCGTCAATGCTTTGACGGTATTCGCCGGCAGTCATCATGAGCCACTTTTCGGGATCTCGATTAAGCATCGAATAATGAGCCAGAGCGTTGATGCCACATTCAGGAAACTCTTTCTCCACATTCAGACCATCGCAGTAGATCTTCCTATCTACCGGATCAATCAAATACTTTCCTGCTTCTTCCCATAATAGTTTCCCGGCACTCTTGAAATGAATAGCTTTGCTTCTTGTATCAATTGGCACCTTCTCGCACAGACCAACGTCTGCAAGGCAAGTAAGTCCGATTGAAACACTTTCATAGGAATAGGGCATCAGTGATGCAATAGCCTTGATGGATTTTCCTTCTATATTCTCAATCTCCAGATGGTAGAGCAATATGTACTGAGCTACCGGAGTCAGCCTTTCAGGGATTTTTCTCGTCGTCACCTTTTCCATGACTACCAACATCGGAAGATTCGCATACTTGTCTGACATTATGAAGTACACGTCCTTTTCAAGGAGTCTCTGGCGTTCATAACCGGGTCCCGGCTGCAAGATGAATACGACAGGAAGTCCAAACAGCTGCATCAGCCTTTCCGAAACGAGGGCACATTTTCTGGGAGTGGGATTGCCACCTTTAGGCTTTACGAATAGCAGTTCTTCTCCTCTAAAAAGACCGTCTAAGAAATCAAAAGTGAGCTTTTCGCCCATATTGATTCCCTTAAGCTTATCAGTAGGACGTTTGACAAGTTCTATCGTCTTTCCCAATATGTTGATATGGCTCTCTGTCATTATGATTTTGCTATATTTTAATACATCATTAAAACGTAGCAAAATTCATAATATTATTCCTATCCTCAAAATATTACCGAAATATATATGTTTATTATATGTCTTTCTTATCTATCCTGCATTGAAAATGGGTTTACTTTGCCTTGGCTGATAGCCCTATATATGGGAAGAACCCGCCGGCTTCAGTTGAAGTCGACGGGTTCCGTAGGGTACGTAGGCTTTTCTTATAACCTGACTTTTTTTGTGGAAGAGCCTTGCTTGAAGATGTAGATGCCGGAGGGGAGTCCGGAGGGATGGCCGTCGAATGTGCCGACGAGCAGTCCGCTCATTGTATACACTGAGACAGGACCGGAAGCATCTTCCGTGATGCCGTCTACACCCGCTTCTGTCACTACGTCGCCTGCCTCAAGCTTTATGCAGTCCCAGAGCACACCGCTCTTGTCCTTGCAGTTGGAAGCCGTCAGAGTGATCTCGTTTTCTCCTATCTGAAGGTCGGAAGCCGGGAAAGTGACCGACTTCACAAGATGCCGCCCTGCAAGAGTGGCGCTTCTCCGGATTGAGCCATCGTCAGAAAGGCTCCAGGAGTCTTTGTTCTTTCCGTTTACTGCGACTTGAATCTTAGGTGAGTTCGATACTCCTGCAATGGAAGCCGTAAGCACCGCGTCGCCCTCATACTGGCGGTCGAGATTGAATTTGATGGTCCATTTGCCGTTTTTAGTCTGGGCGTTATACCAGTCTGTGCCCGGATCGCTTTCCCCGATGCGGTATTCAAGCGAAGCGGGCTGCCACTGCCATGCCTCATAGGCGCGCGGACGGTCGCTGCAGTTGAAGCCGTCAGCCAGACGGTTGTTTTCTCCTATGTTCCAGAGCTGATTCTCAAGAGTGAAGGGAGTCCATTCTATATCCCCGAGGTTTGTTTCAGCCTCTCCCACCTCGATGCCGTCTACGCATAGCTCATCGGTGATGGTTCCGGTAGTAGCGTAGGCATAGAGCGAATAGCTGCCTTTCCTTACAGCGGGAATCGAGAAGTTACCCTCCTCATCGGTAAGCGTCCAGAACATATAGTCGCCTCCCTGGCGGAGTAGGTTGCTGCCGGGAGCCGCAAGCACAACCTTGACGTTGCCGGGCTCCTGACCGGTGGTGATGTTGATCTTTCCGCTTACTGTAGAGCGGTCGAGCGGATAATATTCGTTTTCAAACCAAGCGAACGGCCACTCCGCCTTCAGTTCCGCCGCCTTCGCGCGGGCATCTGCGATGCGCTCCTCGCGGGTAGCGCCATCGTTGACGTAGATCATGAAGGGACCGAAGATCTGATGCTGGTCATCGCCGTAGCTTGTGGCGGCTGCCCCTAAATGTTCGCCCTGAAGCATCTGGATGGTGATGGGCGACTTGCTTGTAGCGTGTACGGTCAGTTCCTGACGCATCGGGCCTCCGTTGAGCCATTCGTAGCTTACAGGGATGTTCCACACGCCGATCTTGCTGTTCATCAGTCCGTGGAAATCGTCATGATCGATAAACTGCGCCCAGTTGTATTTCGTATAGATGCTGCCGTCGGATAGGTAATAAGTGGCGTCCTGCACTTGGTTCTGCTCGGCCTTCGACATTTCCGTGTTTGATGGAATGGGGCCTTGCATCTGCTCGTCTACGTAGCCGTCGAGAAATGTGGGGGCAAGACGTGTGCAGACACGTGTCTCCCTCACCGGGCCTATGCCTCCGTTGGCGGTGTCGGCGCTTTTGCTGTTTCCGTGTACTATTACATAGGTGAATATGCCGCTTTCACCCTTGCGCATGATGTAGCCGTGCTCATACGTCGGGAGCACGTCGTTGGCTTCGGAGGTATACACCACTTCGGCGTAATCGTCATCGCTTCTCACCACTCTGGCGCTGACCGCCGAGAGCGATCTGTTCTTGTCTGCGGTGTAGTCGAAATAGATGCCGTTGCTGGCGAGTATGTTGGTCGGGCCATTGGAAGGATGCTTCATTGTCATGGCCATTCCGTTGGCTTGTATGCTCAGGGTGATGATGCCGTTTGACATGGTGCACGTACGGTTCGACTTCAGGTTGACGGTGACGTTATCCTCGGCAAACGCATTGAAGCATATCGCGGCACCCAAAAGATACAGGTAGGTTTTTCTCATTTACGATGAAGTTAATTTAAGTATTTACATAAGGTAATAACGTGTCAGGATGGTGTTTTATTTTCCTGTGCCCGTCAGTGCGCATGTGAAGTAAGTGGATGGTCCAGCATGTCCTCCATAAGGGCGAGGTCACTGCAGACTTCACCTTGCAGCAGATACTCTCCCTGGCGCTCTTTCAGCCTGTCGTGGATTTCCCGGGCTTTCGCTTCGTCATTGTCGAGGTAGAGCGCTACGGCGCAGAGCAGACGTTCCTTCGACGACATCGTCTTCCGGTAGGTCTCGACGTATTTCCTCAGGTCTTTGTCGAGAAGGGCGGCGGCTTTCCCGATATTGCCGGTGCGGAGATACAGGAATGCTGACTCGCAGGCTATTTCCTTTACGTAGAGCGGCATGATCTCTTCTTTATGTGAATAGAGCGATTCAAGGCATTTCAGGGCTTCGTCATATTTCATTTCATCTACGAGGCGTGAGGAGTACATCAAGGGAATGGATACCTCGAGTGCGTTGCGGTAGTCGATGTCTGTCGGACACTCGAAATACTCCTCAGGCATGTCCTTGGGGCGCACTCCGCTTTGGATTAGGGCGTTGGCACGTAGTTGGTCTACGATTCCCTGCTTGCTGCGTAGGTTCTTTTTCAGAAGCTTCATGTTGTAGCCGTCGTTTCCGACTCCTCCGGCCATCATGGGAATGCCGTTGAGCAGGATCATGATGGCGTCTGTAGCTACGAAGACTCCCAACGCTTCCGCTACGAAGGGATTCAGACTGAGCATGAAGAAGGGGAGGGCTATCGCGAGCACTATGATGTTGGCCATCACGCCTCCGAAGTTATACCATCCGGTAGGGATTTTTTCCAAAGGCAGGTCTGGTGGCGACAGCAGGCATTGGCCTCCGGTGCCGGCTACAGCGAATTTCTTGATCCTGAATCTGCCGTCTTCCTTAAGGATGGTATAATTGAATATGCGGAAACTTACAAACCTGTATCCCGTCAGCAGTCCGCATACGAGGTGACCGAGTTCGTGGATGGGTACAAGAATCAGGAATGAGACGATCATGGCGGCGAAGGCCACGAGAAATACGCAGACCCCCTCTGAGAGATCTATGGTATAATATTTCCGGATGTATTCCGTCCATGTAGTGTCGGTGAACACCACTACGATCAATCCCCCGATAAGCATTCCTATCAAACCTCCTATCAGAAGCCAGAAAATCAATTTTAAGATAGTCTTCATACCGATGCTTCGATTTTTATTATAGAATACAAAATTAAGAAAAAATGATGAGAATTGCAAACTGTAAATCAGGTGCCGGATTTTGATGAATGGAGAATTTTTAGTAATTTTGCCAAACAACTCTAAACATTATGACGATATGAAGCGTAAGGTGGAACTCAGCACATACTCTATTGTTTTGACCGTGGCTGTAATCGGCCTCTTCGTGATCCTCATGATCAACTACCTTAACAGCGGACTTGAATGGATCGCTTATGTTTTTGCCGCCCTTTTGGTGGCTCAATGCGCGCTTGCCATGTATTTCACTCCCATATCCATTTCAGTCGAAGACGGTTGCCTGAACATCAACATGGTGCTTCGTTCGAAATCCATACCGTTGAGCGACATACAGTCTGTTGCGCTCTGTCCTCCTACTATGTCGGAGAAGCGCCTGCTGGGAAGCGGCGGATTTTTCGGCTATTGGGGTCGGTTTAGCGAACCCTCGATAGGCAGATACTTCGCCTACTACGGCAAAGCCTCCGACTGCTTCCTCGTGCGTCTGAAAGACGGAAGGCTTTATATGCTCGGTTGTGTAGATCCGCTCGGAATTATGGAATGCATAAACTCAAACATTGTGGCAAGATGAAGAAAGCATTTATCCTTACAGTGGTGTTTCTGGTAGCGCTCTTCTGCTCGTTGGATGCGGAGTCTCAGATCATCAGGAAGGCGGGGGAGTACCTTATGGGGACATCATCGACTGTGCGGCCGGACTATTCGGAAGGAGATTCCGCTGCCCTTTCTACGGAAGACCGTCTCAGAGCCGACTCGCTGCGCGTGCAGGAGCTGAGCCTACAGCTTGAGCAGATGAAGCTTAACGAGATCCTTCTCCGGGCCAAACTCGATGAAAACAACCAGCTTCACGTCGCCGATTCCCTTAAGCGCGCGCGTCAGATACAGAAGATAGATTCCCTGCGTGGCGTCACTCCCGGAGTGCCGGTAGTGGTGGAAGGCGACACTCTCTTCAAGCTCTATGCAGCCCGGGGCGGACATTCCGCCATCGACCGGGCCGAGACTATCAGCGACGTCGTCACAAAGATCGGCCATGACGGAAGGCTGCGGCGCGATACCGTCTCACTCCTCGACAACGACACCTATATCGACATCATGTATGGAGAAAAGGTGATCATGAGCGTCACCGAGCAGGATGCCCTCTGGCATGCTACCGATAAGCAGACACTCGCCAATATGTATATGGCTATCATTTCCGACAAGATACTCCTGCTGAAGGCCGAAAACAGTTTCTGGAAGATGGTGAAGCGTTGCGCGCTTTTCGTAATCGTGATCTGCATCCAGTATCTCCTCGTGCGCTTGATCAACTATCTTTTCCGCAGGCTCCGGCGTCAGGTGATACGCCTCAAGGTCAGTAGGCTGAAGCCCTGGGTGGTGCGCGACTATGAACTCCTGGATACCCGTCATCTCTGCCGCATTCTCCTCGTCATCTGCAATTTCCTGCGTTACGTCGTGCTGCTTCTGCTCTTCATCTTCACTGTGCCCATACTGTTCTCGATCTTTCCGCAGACCGAGAAGCTCGCGCTGGAGATCTTCTACTATATCGTGGATCCCATAAAGATGATGCTTAAGGCCATAGTAGACTATATCCCCAACCTCTTCATCATCGCCATCATATGGTATTGCATCCGCTATATCGTCAAGGGCCTGCGTTATATTTCTCATGAGATAGCTTCAGAGAAACTGAAGATCTCAGGTTTCTATCCCGATTGGGCGGAGCCGACATTCAATATCATCCGGTTTCTTCTCTACGCCTTCATGATAGCGATGATATATCCCTATCTTCCGGGGTCTGAATCGGGTGTGTTCCAGGGGATATCAGTCTTTGTCGGCCTTATCGTGTCCTTGGGTTCAAGCTCGGTGATCTCAAATTTCATCGCCGGATTCGTGATCACATACATGCGTCCGTTCAAGACCGGAGACTTCATAAAGGTCAACGACACGGTGGGCAACGTAGTGGAGAAATCTCCATTCGTGACCCGCATACGCACGATAAAGAACGAGATGGTGACGATCCCCAATTCATTCATCACCACCTCCAACACTGTCAACTACTCCGCATCGGCGCGTCAGCACGGACTCATCATCCATACGGTGCTGACGATGGGCTATGACGTGCCATGGCGTCAGGTGCATCAGTTGCTGATCGACTCCGCACTGGCCACCGAGGGAGTGCTCGAACATCCGGCTCCCTTCGTGCTTGAGCTTGAGCTCAACGACAACTATATGTGCTATCAGATCAACGCCTATATCAAGGATGCCGACGAGATGCCGGTGATCATGTCGGGGCTGCTCGAAAACATCCAGGACTATTTCAACGAGGCCGGAATAGAGCTCTTCGCCCCGCATCACTTCACTACGCGGTCGAAGTGCGAGGTGGCTCCGGTAAAGGTGGATGTCTCTGCATTCAAGGGCAGCTGATAAGGTTAGTTTACGTGGCGTTCCGCATGATAGGAAGAGCGCACCATTGGAGCCGACTCCATGTGGCGGAACCCAAGCTGCAGGCCTTTCAGCCTATACTGTTCGAAGACGTCGGGATGTATGTAGTCCTGTACGGGATAGTGCTTGGCCGTAGGCTGAAGGTATTGCCCTATGGTCATCACTTCGCATCCTGCCTCCAGAAGGTCTTTCATCGTCTCTTCTATTTCTTCAGGCTTCTCTCCGAGGCCGAGCATGATGCCGCTCTTTGAGCGTATGCCGCTCCCGGCTATCTGGCGTATCACCTTCAGCGAAGTGTCGTAAGTGGCGTGGCAGCGCACGTCGGGTGTAAGGCGGCGTACCGTCTCGAGGTTGTGCGAAATCACGTCGGGTCGCTCGTCGATCACCATCTTCACCAGCTCCTCCCTTCCCTGAAAGTCGGGAATCAGCACCTCCATCGTCACCTCGGGACATTCGCGTTTCAGTGTGCGGATCATCTCGGCCCAATGTCCGGCGCCAAGGTCGGGCAGGTCGTCGCGGTCTACCGAGGTGATTACGATATGCTTCAGCTTAAGGGATTTCACCGATTGCACTATATCCGCTATTTCCTTTCGGTCGAGGGGCAGCGGACGCCCCGTAGCGACATTGCAGAATTTGCAGCTGCGGGTGCATACGTTGCCGCCTATCATGAAGGTGGCTGTGCCGTTGCCCCAGCATTCGCCACGGTTCGGACACATGCCGCTTGAGCATATCGTATGCAGGTGCTTTTCGTTGAGCAGTCCTACCACCTGGCTCGTCTTGAACCCACGCGGCAGTTTTATCTTGAGCCAATCGGGCTTTCTTCTGTAGTCTACCATTATTCTTCCTCTGTTTTTTCCGGAGTTGCCGGGTTTTCTTCTTTCTGTGGCTGTTCGGTCTCCACCGGGGTTTCTTCCTTGGGCGCCACGACCGCTGCGGGCTCTTCGGCCGCGGGTTCAGGCTTTGCAGGTGAAGTCTGCGGCTTCTCGGGTTTGTTTGTCTTAGGTTGGTCGGCAGCGGTGGGTGAGGCCTGGATTCCTCCGGCCTGCGTCAGCATCTTCTTCACCTTCGACGCGCTTCCGCTGCTGTATGCGTTGAAGACATTGAAGCAGACCGCTATGTCAGTGATGCCGTTGCGGTTCACGTAGTCCTTCAGGTTGTGGGTGAAGTAGCGGAAATCAATCACGTGTACTTCGTTGAAGCTGTAGAAGAGGTTGCCGGGCACTGCGTTGCCGTATGAATCCTTAATGATAAGCAGTTTCCTGTTGCCAGGGGTTGTGGTCTTCACCTTTACGTAGGCCTGGTCAGTGCCGATGAAGGTCAGGTAGGCGTTGCCGCTGCCGTCTTTGAATTTCTTGAAGAATGCTGATTTGTAAGGCTTCGACTCGCGTACGATCTTGAAGTCTTTGTTGAGCGTATATGAAACGAATTCCGCGTCAAATCCTACTTGATTAGGAGTGTAGTATACGAATGTCTCGGGCGCGTTCTTGACGGAAATGTCTTTCGAATATCCGTACATTGACCCTACGAATCCCTGTATCTCGTGTCGGTCATAGGCATCAAGGCCTTTGAAGGGGACTCCCGCTGTCTCTGCCAGGCGTTTGGCCGCGTAGTATCCTCCGAGTCCGGCCCAGTGATGGTCTGTGCGCAGATATATGTCTTCCTTCTTGTGCTGGAGGAGCTCATCGTAGATGTCTACAAACTTGACCTTCGGCGAGAGTCTGTCGCGCACGCTGTAGATGAAAGGCTTCTGAGGATTGCTTGCCTTCGCCGCCTTCTCCGGAAGATAGTATTCCGTAGCGAGGGGCGCGATCATGGCATATACGTTTTTGCCGGGAAACTGGTCGGCGAGTGTATTTAGTAGATCCACATATCCGCCTCCTCCTTTGGCCGTGCCGCCGAAAGCCATCAGGGCCCTCACCTTGTCGCCTTTGCCTACTATGATGGTGCCGGAGCTGCCGAGCTTGGCCTTGCCGTCGTTGATGTCGTCGTCATCGTCGTCGGCGGGGGTGCTTTCTCCGTTGTAGGTGTTTTCTGGGTTGTCAGTGGCCCGGTCTTCCTTGGGGGAGGCTGTGTTGTCGGCGCTCTTTTCATTGTTGTCTGCCTGAACCGCCTCCGCAGTGTCGGCAGGACGGAATGAAACGGTCTCCTCCTCCGGGCGGAAGTCGCCCTTCATGGCTCCGCGTATGCTCATGCTTAGCGTCATCAGGTCGTCGCGGTAAGGTTCCGTATCGCTGAACCATGAGGAGATGGCGGCAGTGAACTTGGCAGGGTTCTTCTTTATGCTTTCGACGTCGGAGACATCGGGAAATTCCGCGAGGTCACGTTTCTCAAGTTCGGAGTATTTCGTACGCGGGAAAAACACGAATACGGCAGTCATTATGGCGAAGGCTATGCCCACGATGATGATATACATTACCGAGGCTCCTACGTGTCCTTTCCCATTGGGACGTGTGTTTTCTGCATTCTGTTCCATTGTTGAAGAGTAGTTTGAGGATTGTAAGTGATTGAAGTCAGAATCTGGTGTAAATGAATGCGTTGTTGGTGGCTCCGACGAGGAGTGCCACGCAGCATACGAGGATCGTGATCGACACTATGGCGTGGCAGAACTGCACGGTGTAGTTGCCTGCATAGGGCACGTGCGTGGCCAGCCTGTAGCCGATTTTCTCCACCTGTTTCCTGACCGGGAGACAGAGTATGATTGCGGCCACCCACAGCCAGAGGTTGTCGATGATCACTGTCTCTACATGCATCGGGAGTCCCTGGGGCTCGTTCTGCCCGAAGAACGCCATGAAGAACTGCTGCATCCTTCCGAAGTCGTCGAAATAGAAAAGTCCCCAGCCTACGATGATCAGGAATATGCTGTAGATGTAGAGTCCGATCTTCGGCATCCATTTCCAGCGCAGCAGCGTGTATTTCTCAATCATGATGATAAGGCCGAAATATACGCCCCAGATTATGAAGTTCCAGCTCGCGCCGTGCCACATTCCGGTCAGAAACCATACCGTCATGATGTTGAGGGCCTGATGCCGGCGGTTGCCACCCATCGGTATGTAGACGTAGTCGCGGAAGAAGGATCCGAGGCTCATGTGCCATCGGCGCCAGAAGTCGGTCATCGAAGTGCAGGTGTAGGGATGGTTGAAGTTTTCCGGGAAATGGAATCCTACGCAGCGCCCTATGCCGATCGCCATGTCGGAATATCCGGAGAAGTCGAAATATATCTGGATTGAAAACGCTACTATGCCTACCCAGGCGGCAGCTGCCGACATGTTTTCGAGGCTGCCCCCGAGCAGGGTGGTGGCTATTTCACCCATGATGTTGGCGATTATCACTTTCTTCCCGAGGCCTATGATGAAGCGGTAGACTCCGTCGGCCACATCGTCAGCCGTAGCGCGACGGTGGCCTATTTCAAGGGCCACGGTGCCGTAGCGCACGATCGGGCCCGCTATCAGCTGGGGGAACATCGAGATGTAGAGCAGCAGGTCGAAGTAGTTGCGCTGGGGCTTGGAGTCTTCGCGGTAGACGTCTACGAGATACGATATCGACTGGAAGATGTAGAAACTGATGCCTATCGGGAGGGCTATCTGTGGATCGGGAACGTCGAAACCGATGCTTCTTGCTATTCCGGAGAAGAAACCGAGGTATTTGAAGCTGCCGAGTGCAGCGAGGTCGGCGGCTACGCCGATGAATAGCCATATCTTACCGAAGATATTGTGTTTTCTATACATCAGCAGGCCGCATATGTAGTTGACGAGCACTACCGCGAGCATCAGGAACACGTAGATCGGTTCGCCCCAGGCGTAGAAGAGGATCGAGAATATCGTCAGTACGATGTTGCGCAGTAGCATCGGTCGCTTCATCGGCAGTTCATTGTTTTCGGCATGCCGTATCCTGGCTTTGTCGATCCAGCCGAAAAGCAGGTAAAGAAGGCCGAAGAGAGGGATGAAGCAGAATATGAAGAATAGATCTGAGAATACCATATGGGTTGTTGTGTTGTTTAGTAGTGGTGTTGATTGTGTGTCGGGTTTGAGGTAAGGATATGGTGGGTGATGTAGTTGCCAGTTATCGTTGCCCCGTCGGGATTGGTATGCACGCCGTCGTAGGTGTATCTGTGAGATTTGGATTCCTGTTCATGTGTGATGGGAAGGTCTTTGTCGGCCCGCAGTGTGGTCCATCCTTTTTTCGAAGCAGTGTTTTCGATGATGTCCGCTACGAGATGTATTGTTTCGGCATCGGTCTTCGCCATCTGCAGTGGCGCTACGAATAGGAGTGTAGCGTCAGGAAACCGGGAATGCAGCATGTCTGTCACAAGCCTGAGGCTGCCTTCGAGCGAGGTTACGCAGGCAGGGTCGGTTGAAGAAGGATATGCCGCATCGTCTGTTTCCCTGTCGAAGATTCCCGGGCGTCTGGATGCGAACCATGCGTCGTTGGCACCCGCGAAGAGTATTATGAGGTCGGGAACCGCGTCGCTTGTGTCGGCGCGTTCGATTAGTCGCACCGCCTGATTGTAGACTACGTTGTCATCGTGGAGAAGTTCGGTGTAGTGTGCGGGATTGCGGCGGGTGTTGCGTGTGTTGGTCCAGGTGGCTCCGCTGCGGGCATACACGTCGATGGCGGAAGCCAGTCCGCTTTCCCTGAGCACATGGCTCCAGCCTGTATCGTTCTGGCAACTGTCGCCGCCTATCCAGGTCATGGAGTCGCCTAAAAGGGCGACTTTCGGCTTGGCGGCGGCATGGCTTGAACCTTCCGCCGAGGCACACATGGCTCCGAGCAGTATCGCCAATACTGCCGTGAGCATTCCGAGTGTGTTGCATTTATATGGTTTACAATGAAAAAACATTGTGTATGAGTCAAATTATACTGATGAGGAAGGCAATGGCGCCTTCTTGCCTGATTGAACCTACAAAATTACACTGAAATTATGAAATAGCAAAATCTGAATATGAAAAAATTAAAAAAATTTACACTGCTTATCTGTACTGCTCATTCATTAGTTTCTCAGCGCCCTTTGCCCCTCAGCACCGCAGCGTGACAATTACGGCGAAAGGATACCCTAAATGAAAGAAACGTGTAAAAGATGGTAAGAAAATTTTGAAGTATTATTATTTTTTGCTATTTTTGTAAAATCAATGTAAATTCCGAAAAACTACCTTTACCGATGGAAGACAACTCATACATCCGTTTTGACTGGGCGATGAAGCATATGCTCCGAGAGAAATCCAACTTCGAGATCCTCGAAGGCCTCATCTCAGTGCTTCTCGGCGAGGACGTCAGGATCGAGGAGATCCTCGAGAGCGAGTCAAACCAGGATAACGACAGCGACAAGTTCAACCGCGTGGACATCAAGGCCAAGAACAGCAAGGGCCATATAATCATTGTGGAGGTCCAGCTTACACGTCAGCTATACTATCTTCAGCGCATCCTCTTCGGGACCTGCAAGGCCATCACCGAGCACATGAGCCTTGGCGACAAATACGACAAGGTGAAGAAGGTATATTCCATAAGTCTCCTCTACTGTGAGTTCGGCGAGGGCGACGACTATGTCTACCACGGGACCACCGTGTTCAAGGGCCTGCATACGGGCACCGACCTGATCATACGCACGAAGGAGGACGGAGTGATCATCCCCCATCTGCCGGGAGAGGTCTTTCCGGAATACTATCTGCTGCGGGTCAACGCCTACGACAAGATCCCCGACACGCCTCTTGAGGAATGGATGACGTATCTGAAGACGGGTAAGGTCAAGGAAGACACGCGCGTGCCGGGCCTTCAGCGCGTCAGGGAGAAGCTGCGTGTGCTCTCGATGACAAAGGAGGAGCGAGAATCCTACGAACGCCATCTTGACAACCTGATGGTGCAGAACGATGTGCTTGACGTAGCGCGTCAGGAAGGACGCGATGAAGGTCTGGCGGAAGGCCGTACGATAGGAATAGCGGAAGGACGGGCAGAGGGAATAGCAGAAGAAAAGATGAATGTCGCACGCAATCTGATCAGCCTCGGATTACCGGACGAAACGATTCAGGCGGCCACGCAGCTTTCCCTACAGATAATCTCCGAACTCAGAATGGAATTACAGTAGACCTTTTTTCACAGATTATCGCAACATTAAGAGATGGATGTTACTGACGACATAAAGAAATTGCTTTACGATGAACTCGGCTTCCTGCCTGAGAGCATCGACCTCTTGCTGGAGAATGGCAAAGTGAGGCATTACTCAAAGAGTGATGTGGTGATCGAATGCGGAAAACGTACCGACGATGTTTTTATAGTGAAGAGCGGCATAATGCGTTTCGTGGATATGAACGGCGACAAGGAACGCACTTTCGCCTTCGCACTCCCGGGGACTATGTTCTTCTCCAAGCATTCCTTCGTAATGCAGATGCCTTCCTATTATCAAGTGGAGGCGTGCTGTGCTACGGATCTTGTCGTGATTACGAGAGACGACTTCTGGAAAGCTGCCGAGACATCCCATGAACTGGCGCTATGGATGCTTCGATATTCCCATGGAGAGCTATTCTATCAGGAATATAAGAATGCCGCCATATACAATGGCACCGCAGCCGAACGATACTGCAAGATGATTATAGACCGTCCGGCGATTATCGAGAATGTGTCGCAGAAGATAATCGCGTCCTATCTTGGGGTGTCGCCGGAATATCTGTGTAAAGTAAAACGCGATTTTCTAAAGAAAAAGAATGAAAAATAAAGGGTCGGTATTATTTATTAACATATATTAATGCGATTGTGAGCATCCGGATGTAAATTTGCAATCGAAACAATGAAGCCCTTCAGGCTTCATGCGAATTTTATCATTAACTAAAAATCGTTTGTTATGATTGATTTTACATTTTTGCACCGACCTCTTGTCAGCGCCATCGTATTCGCAGGATGCCTGACGGCTGTGGCCGCCGAGGGAAGCATAGGTTTTGCGGTCAGTGATGTTTCCGCAATGGATGCTACCGTAAGCGTGACGCCATCTTCCGATGAGCTTGCTTATTATTGGAATTTCATGGACAAGGAAACATTCCTTGCCAATGGGGGAGTGGATAAAGCGATCGACAACCGTATAGAGGTATGGAAGAGAAACGCCTCTTACTATGACAACACCACATGGCAGGAAATGATGGGCTATGATCTTCAGTACGGTCCTCAGACCCGTTCTATCAGCGATCGTTTCGGCGACACTTTGATGTATGATACCGAATACGTGGTCTATGGATTCGGAATGGATCCGGAAGGCAACGTTACGGCTCCCGTGGCGACCGCGGAATTCACCACTCTCATGCCTCCGGCATCGGATAATGCTTTCGAGATAGAAGTTACGTCTGTAGTGAAAGACAAATTCTATTATACAGCCAGCGCACATGTGGTGCCGTCAAACGGCGACCGTTATATGGTGAGGTTCTATACTAAAGACTATGTAGATAGCTTCAACATCACTCCGGGGTCATCAGGCGAGAAGCGTTTCATCTCGGAAGCGATGCTTTATTATCCTACCTCCGAAATGATGGCCTCCGGCCCCCACGACTTCTCGTATACGCGCTGCCGCGAGGGTGAACCTTACTATGTGGTGGCCATGGGCATCAACGACGACATGACTCCGTCGACATCGCTCACTATGGCGGAATTTACAGCGGTGGAGACCGTAGCGCCTCCTACAGGCTCAATTGAGCTTGAAGTGAGCGACATAACCCCGATGAACGCAAGGATACGCATCACTCCTTCCGACAATGAGATGTATTATTATTACTATATCACAAGTCCGGAAATCATAGAGGAGAAGGGAGGCATCGACTGCATACCTGAGAAATTGATCATCGACTGGTGGAAGTATCTTGCCGAGATATATGGCGGCAGCACAAAGTGGCAGGACTTCATTCCTCTTCAGTGCAATCAGGGACCGCTCGACGACACTGTCGCACACCTCGCTGAATCAGGAGAGCTGGAGGATATCTATTGGAACAGTGATTGGGCCCTCTATGCTGTTGGTTTTGATCTTGACGGCAATGTGTTGACTAAGCCTGCCGTGGTTGAGTTCACTACTCCTGACTGCGGAGAGAGCGACATGACATTCGAGTATGAATTCGTCAGCGCGGAACTTGACACCAACTATCCCAACACCGGCAGAAAGTATTACGTAGTGACAGTCGACATCTATCCCTCCAACGACGAAGAGACATTCCGTGCCTGCTATATGCAGATGAAATACTACGACCAGTATTATGATACTCCTGAGGATATGTTTGACTTCATCACTCGTCAGTTCCTGCCGTCGTCAGTGGAATTCAGCGGTCCGGTACGTCTGCGCATGCCGGGAGTGCCTGCGACCGATGTCTTGGGAAATGAACTTGAGTGGGGTATCTTCACAATCGGATGGAACGAAGGTCCTACTACGGATATATCCATCTATGAGTTTAACCTCGCTACTACCGGAGTGGAAAGCGCAACGGCGGAAAGCGTGAAGGTGAAGGCTGCCAACGGCAGACTGACAATAGAAGGAGACTACGAAAGCGCCGCAGTATACTCACTTGACGGAAGCGTCGCAGGCGGACTCATGCCGGGCCACAGTCTTACGCTGACAGACGGAGTCTACGTAGTGAAATACATCACTTCCGATGGAACGCAGCACACACGGAAGATCATAGTGAAATGACCGTGCCCCCGTGATTTCTAATCACGATAAGAAACCATAAGAAAACTGAAGCGGAAAGGACCTGTAGAGCCTTTCCGCTTTTTTTATGTCAACGAGTTAACGTAAATAGTATTGGGTTAAACCAAAAGAGGAAGGTGGGCGTTATAACGGATGAAAAAACACATTATAAACAATCTAAAGAATTTTTAATACTATGACACGCACAATGCTTAAGACCGCCGCCCGCTATTGGTGGCTTCCCGTGATAACCGGTCTGCTTTCGATAGGACTCGGTATCTGGTGTCTGGTAAGTCCCGACACATCGCTCCCCGTTCTGGCCTATACCTTCGCCCTCGTGATATCCGCGGTAGGATTCCTCAACATGGTCTTCGCCCTTCTGAATATCGGCAGCATCTCCGGATGGGGATTCAAACTTCTTGTCGGAGTAATGGAGATAGTATGCGGCGTGTGGCTGCTCCTGCTGCCTGAGGCCTCGATGGTTTCGGCATTCATATATGGCGTAGGATTCTACCTCGTATTCGTGGCCCTGAATGCAATCAGCGAAACTATACTGTATTACGGCGACACGAAATACTGGCTTGCAATGCTGCTCTCCTTCATCGTCTGCACACTCATCCTTGCGATCATCTTCCTTGCAGGTCCTCTTGCAGGCGCAGCTGCGGTATGGCTCTATATCGGCATAGCGTTCATCACTTTCGGCTTCTATCGTATTCTGCTCGGAGTGAAGATCTGCCAGGCGAGCAGGAGGTTGTGAGTTTTACGTTTGACGTTATAAGATATAGATATATGGGAAGCG
>CAMWMK010000039.1 GCA_947175295.1 uncultured Porphyromonadaceae bacterium | reverse complement strand
TCCTATTCATGACATGACATTTATTGTATCGTTTTAATTTGAACAGCTACTTATGACATATCACAGTATTTAGAATTTATACGTTGCCATCAAGTGCGCTCCAAGCTGTCGGCTCTTGACATAGAAGCTGTCGGTCCAGACGTTAGGACGTTTTTTCTCAGAAGCATCGTAAAAACTTATCTTCATGTCCGGATAGTGAGTATGCCTCTCGTAGAAATCCAACCCGGCCGTAAGATAGAGGTTCTTATATAGTCTGTAGTCTACGCTTGCCTCAAGATGGTCGAATGTGGTGATTCCGTTGTCGCCGCCGTCTATCTGCACCCTGTCTCCGTTGGGCCTCATCATCCATGTGAACTCGGAGCTGAAATTATTGTGGGTGCTTACCCAATAGAGCTGGTTGGCGAGTTTTACGGAAACCTTGTCGTTTGCCAACGCCCAGTTGACGCCGGCCTTTACGGAAAATCCGGTTCCCCAGCTGTAGTTGCGGTTGTAATCGCGGTAGAAGTCGGTGGCGACACCGGCAAGCGCTACTAAGTTCAGATGGGCGAAACCGTCGAGCGACATACGGGTGTTGGGTATATATCTCACCATCATGCCTCCTCCAGCCGATGCGGGAACGCCCATTTTGTAGGGTAGCGTTTCCGGAATCAGCTCATCGTGGTCTTCTTTCCTGATGGTGTCGGAGTCGAAGAAGTCGAAGTGCTGGTAGAGTCCGATGTTGATGTTGAGGTTTTCCTTATCGATTAGCTCCCTGCTGAGCAGGCGCCCCATTATCTCGATGCGGCTCAGCAGCGGTTGTGTGCTTATGGTCTGTAGTTCCATATTGAAGGAGAAGTAGTCGTATGGCACCTTTGTGCTTTCTTCAAATCGGTCGCCGTATTCGATGTTGATTTCAGCCGCCGGACCCATTCGGAAACCATGGCTGTCTATCATGGTCAGCATTCTCGCGCCAAGCGAGGCCTCGATGCTGATCGGAGGAAGCCCGAAGCGGCGTCCCGACGTGGCTCTGTGTTTCCATGCCTGCCCTGAGACGATGCGCGTGATGCCGCGCATCGGGTCGAGGATGAATGCCGCCACCTCGCGTCCGATTCTTTCTCCGCCGGTAGCGCGGTCGTTGAGCACGAGGTCTGAGGCGCGGTAGAATACCTCGCCCAACGCCGCTCCTCCTATCGGAGTCGCGATTATGTCGTTGGTCGATGGATACTCACATTCCATAAACATCTCCCACATCGCGCTTCCTCCTATGGCGAAGAGTTCCGACTGCCAGAAGTTGAAGCCGTTTGAGCGTCCGGCGTTAAAGAAGAGGTTGCCGTTATATGGATGTGCGAACATATTGGTTTGTAGGTGGTCGTTGTCCCATTCGAAACCATGCTTGAAGTTTTCCTTTATGCTCTCCCATGATATGTAGGCATAGTGGCCCTTAAGGGCATACCGGTCAAAAGCCCATAGCCCCATGTTGAGGCCGAACACCTCTGCGCCCGCTCTCCAGAAATGCTTCTTCTCATGGTATGCCATATCTGCGGTGTCTGGCACCACCGGTATCGAGACTATATGCCTGTATGGTACGCGGTGCTTGTAGCCTCCTCGTTGCCATTTGTAGCCGTAAGCATGGTTGTTGACCTTGGTCTTCAGGGAGTCGAGAAAACTGTCGTATTGATTCTGAGAGAAAGAGGGTAGGGCGATGGCCGATGCCATTGCCAGGAAAGCTATTGCTGTCAGTAAGCGTCTTCCTATCATGTCTATGGTCAGATTATAGATAGTGGGTTATATATTATGTGAAATTCTTAAATTATAAAACCCCGGACACTTGTCCGAGGTTCACTGAAGATTATGAATTTCGCATATTTTATTCGCAGGAGACTGTTTTTTATACCGAATAGACTATTGTTTATACGGAATGGACTATTTCAGTATTCTGAGTGTGCTGAATGAGTAGGGTGCTACTTCTATGCTGCCGGTGAAATCCATCTGAGTCGAAACCGGCTTCACTTTTGTGTCCCTTGGTTTCCCGGAAAGAGAGGTGAATTCTGCTTTTCCGGCAGGATATCCGGCGAGATCCACTTCAATGCCTACCGGAAGCATGTTTGCGATTCTTACTATTGTGTCTCCGCTCTTTTCGTCGATTACGGTAGAGACTCCAAACCTGTTTGTCACGTCATCGTCTGTGATCTCTGCTGGAGCTTTTCCGCAATTGCCGGAGCATTTATCCTCCATCGAGATCGATGCCGGAACATATGCGGTGCCTGCATTGGCTCCATACATCTGCTGCACATAGTAGTCAGGGGAGAGCGAGATGCTTTCGTTGTCGAAATATATGAGGTCAGGTCGCCACTGTGTGCGTCCTTTTTTTGAGAGCAGCGGAGCATATGAAGTCATCGTCACTACATCTGCGTTGCGCTCTACGTCTGTCAGGTAGAGGCCGATCGAAAGAGCGCATTCGAGATTTGACTCACGGCCCGGATAGTGGGAAGCGTATTCTCCGAGATATACCTTCGGCCCCTTGCGGTCATACTTGTCGTAGAAATCGCGGTGATTGACATACCAGCCGGGAGCTACGTAGTAGTGCTCATCTACTATCTCGACGTTTTCCTTACGTGCGAAATCCCATCCCTCTTCGTAGTCTGAGCCCTCGAAGAAAGGACCTACAGTCCCTACTACCGTGATGTCGGGATATTTCGCGTTTACAGCATCGCGTATCATCTTGAAGCGCTCCTCGAAAGCCTCGCTTATGAGGTCTTCGTTGCCGATGCCGAGATATTTCATGCCGAAAGGTTCCGGATGTCCGGCTTCGGCACGCACCTTGCCCCACTCGGAGTCAGCCGGTTCGTTGGCATACTCCACGAGGTCGAGTATGTCCTGTATGTAGGCCGGCATGTCTTCCATGGGGATGCCGCACTGTTGGCCGTTTGTGGTCAGTACGTCGTGGCTGTAATGTGAAGGTCGGGATGAGTTCTGGCATGGCACTCCGGCAGCGAGCACCGGCAGAGGCTCCATTCCGAGGTCTTCACAGAAAAGGAAATATTCGTAAAATCCAAGGCCGCGTGTCTGGTGGTAGCCCCAGAGATTCGGCAGTGGCTTGCGGGCCTCGAGTGGTCCTACCGATCCTTTCCAGTCGTAGATGTTGTCGATGCCGTTGCCATGGCTTACGCATCCTCCCGGGAAGCGCATGAACTTCGGCTTAAGGTTGGCGAGTGTCTGTGCGAGGTCTTGGCGCAGACCGTTGCGGCGTCCGTTGAATGTCTTTTCGGGGAAGAGCGATATCATGTCGAGGCTTACTTCGGTCTTTGCCGGAATCTCTATCCTCAGCATGGCGTCGCTGCAGTCAGCCTTGGCGGTAAGGATGGCGTCGAGCTTGGCCCATTCGTTGCCGCCCCCGACATTCACTTTCCCTTGAGCTATGGTTTTCCCGTCTTTGTCGGTCAGGCTTACTTTGAGCGTGGTCTTTGAGGCGGAGCGGGCGAAGAGGCTGAAGAAATATCTGTCTCCTTTCTTCAGAACGATGCCGTCGAAGCCGCTGTTGCTCAGTAATCCGGGCTTGCCGCCGGTCTTGACGAGCGCGAAGTTGCTGTTGTTGGGGTGTATGGGATTCTCGTTGGAGATCCGGATATCCAGATCCTTTGATTCCCAGGATGAGAGGGGAGTCCACTCCTTGCGGTCTTTCGCCGAGTATTCGAAGTCGCGGTTCTGTATCAGCTCGGCGTAGAGTCCGCCGTCGGCTCCGTAGTTGATGTCTTCGAAGAATATGCCGATGAAGTTGTCGCTTATCGGTTTGGCGTTCTGCCTGTCGAGTGTTACCGTGGCTTTTAAGGGTTTTAGGTCTTTGAAGCGCCATGCGTCCTGGTCGGCGCGTTCATCGTTTTTCGAGTCGAGCATTCCGCGGTAGTGGATATATCCGTTCAGGCGCTCTATGAGGTCGGAGTCTACTGTCAGGACAGTTCCCTTCACTTTCTGTCCCTGCACGGTCTCTTCCGATGGTTCGTTGAATTTGACTGAGGAGGGTATGGCCTGTGCGAATCCGGAGTCTGCGCGTCTGTATTCCTGAGGCTTCCACTTCTCGAAATCTTCGGTAAAGGTATATGCGGCCACTTCTCCGTCTTTGTCTGGAGTGAATACCACCCAGAACACTCCTTTGTCATCTTGGGCAAGACGCACGTTGTGCATTTTCTTGCCGCTTCCCCAGGCGCCGAAGTCTGATCCGAGGAAGGAGTGGAAGTTGCCGAGAGGCCGCCATTCTTTGGAGGCATCCGCTCTTGTGGCCAGTTTAAGCCCTCCGTTGCCGTCGGGCATCGAGAAAGCCAGCATCTCCACCGGTTTCCCTGCCGATATTGAATTCATTCCTGCTGCTCCAAGAGCTAAGGATAGCCCTAATCCAAATCTTAAAAATCCTTTCATGATATCTGTCGGTTATTATTGTTATGCAAAATTAATAAATTCCCCCCACTTATGCAAATATGTCGGATAATGCGCCCACAGCAGTGGCAGATGGAGGCTGTTATTGTACTTACCGGCCTGTCTCCAGAGGAAATCGATAAAATAAAATAAGTTTTAAGGGGAAATACTTTGTGTATTCAATGAAATTTTATAACTTTGCAAAAGAATATGTCCCGCTTGAATAAAGGACAGTTTTTCAACGGAAAATTAAAAGCAATAGTTTATGAAAAAATTCTACAACATCAAAACCCTCGCCGTTGCGGCGTTCGCCCTTATGGCCAACGTGGCATTCGGCCAGACGACCTTCAAACTGACCGCCAATGGCGTGCCCGTGGCTAACGGTGATGTCATTGATCAGCCATATGATTTTGAAGACTATTCCATGCCTGAATATGATTTCTATATGTATCACTACGAGTGGAATCCTCACCTTGAGGTTTCCACTACGGGTGGAGATGCAGATTTGAAGGTTACGGTTACAAGCATCGGAGATACTGAAGGCTTTCAGATATGCTGGCCTGGGAATTGCAATTTTGTGGCTTCTGGCCAATCAGTCGTAGTGTCCGGCAAAATAACAGACGTGCCAGTTGATCTTAGGATTGACAAGGTTGTAGAGCTCTACGAGGCTGGGCTGGTTCCCACAGAGGGTGGATCGATCAAGGTGAAACTTGAATGCGGCTCCGAGACCATGGAGATAACTGTCAATGCCCTTCTTGAAAAGAGCGGTGTCGGTGAAGGCATTCTTAATTTGACAGCCAATGGTGTGCCTGTGGAAGATGGTGAAATCATTGATCAGGCTTATGAGTTCGAAGACTATTCCATGCCTGAATATGATTTCTATATGTACCATTACGAATGGAATCCTCACCTTGAGGTTTCCACTGCAGGTGGAGATGCAGATTTGAAGGTTACGGTTACAAGCGTCGGAGATACTGAAGGCTTTCAGATATGCTGGCCTGGGAATTGCAATTTTGTGGCTTCTGGCCAATCAGTCGTAGTGTCCGGCAAAATAACAGACGTGCCAGTTGATCTTAGGATTGACAAGGTTGTAGAGCTCTACGAGGCTGGGCTGGTTCCCACAGAGGGTGGATCGATCAAGGTGAAACTTGAATGCGGCTCCGAGACCATGGAGATAACTGTCAATGCCCTTCTTGAAAAGAGCGGTGTCGGTGAAAATCTCGTAGACAGCAATGCTGCTCCTGAATACTATACCATCCAGGGTGTGCGTGTAGCTGAGCCTCAGAAAGGTCAGCTCGTGATAGAACGCAAGGGCGCTAAAGTCACAAAGCGTATCTTCTAAAAAAATAAAAGCAATAACAAAATAAGCCATGGCGTGCTGAATCGATCGATTCAGCACGCCATGGCTTATTTTGTCGGTCGGAAAGATCCTGTTTATAAAGGGAGCCTTCCTTAGCGGTAATCAGTTGAAGTGGTTCATGGCGAACGCAGGGCCTGAGAGACAGTAGGCTTGAACGCAGTCGGCCGCCTTGTCGAGTATGGTCGGGAGTTCCTTCTTTTCCTCGGGAGTGAAGACTCCAAGCACGAAGTCTATTTGATGGCCACGCGTGAACTCATTGCCCACGCCGATGCGCAGACGGGCGTAGTTGGTGTTGCCGAGTTCCGACGCTATGTTCTTAAGTCCGTTATGGCCTCCGTCAGAGCCCCGCTGTTTCAGACGTATGCTGCCGAATGGGAGCGCGAGGTCGTCTACCACTACAAGGAGGTTTTCAAGAGGTAGCTTTTCATGGTTCATCCAGTAGCGTATCGCCACGCCGCTGAGGTTCATGAATGTGGAAGGCTTGAGCAGCATAAGCTCGCAGTTCTTCACCTTCGCTATGGCCATGTCGCCGTAGCGGCACGACTTCCAGGAAGCTCCGGCGCGTTCGGCGAGCACGTCTACGGTCATGAAGCCCGCGTTGTGCCGGGTGCCTACATAGTCGGGCCCGATGTTTCCAAGGCCCACGATAAGATATCTTTTCATGTCTTCGTCAATTTTGTTTTGCCGCCATAGAAACCGCAGCAGACGACAATTAAGCATCATGAATCATACATTAGAGAAAAAGGCGATATGGTAATTCCATATCGCCCTGTAGGATTGTTGCTTTAGGCTGAGGATTACTTGCCTTCCTTTGCCTGTGCGCCACGAGCGGCACGGGTCAGCTGTACAGCGCAGACCACTGCGTTCTTGGCGTTCATCAGTTCGAGACCTTCATAGTGGAGGTCGCCTACTGCGAGCGACTTGCCGAGGCCGAGGCTGTCTACGTTGACTACGAGCTGCTCGGGGATATCAGTGTAGGGAGCTTTCACTTTGAGCTTACGCATGGAAAGCTGGAGCTTACCGCCGGCCTTCACACCTTCAGCGTGGCCTTCGATCTTGACGGGCACTTCCATTACGATGGGCTTTTCGGGGAACACCTCGAGAAGGTCCATATGGAGAAGTGTGTCCTTTACGGGCTGGAATGCGAGGTCCTTGAGGATAGCCTTGCGCTGTTTGCCGTTGAGTTCGAGGTCGATCTCGAAGATCTCCGGAGTATAGACGAGCTTGCGTACGTCTTCTGCATTCACAACGATGTCGGTAGTGATCATGCCGCGCTTTGCGTCGAGCTCAACGAGCTTTTCGCCAGCCTCAAGTGTGCCGGTGTAGGGGAGTTCCACAATCTTGCCGCCGTTGAGCACAGCGGGAATCTTGCCTTCGTTGCGGAGGGCCTTCACGGCCTTCTTGCCAAGGTTTTCACGGGCCTCAGCCTTAAGAGCGAATTTCTTCATTTCTTTGTCTGTGTTACTAAAAATAAAACATTATTTCCCATCACACTGTGGGTCCGGCTCAGTGGCATTCGCGATGCCTTTTCAGCCGCCCTTTATTGCTTTTGGGCTTTTCCGACTGCAAAATTACAAAAAAAAATTGAATCCGGACGAATTTTCAACGTTTTTTTTCATTTAGCCCCACGGCTCTGTAATCGGCAACACTGTGTTGAGCACGCAGTGCGAAAGATCCGACCGTATCCTCTATCCCGCTCATCGCCAGCAGATGATCTTGAAAGGGCAGTATTGGCATGATTTGTTGACGTCTTTCGTAGGACTGAACGGCGTCTCCGGATCAAACATCCCCGTCAGGGTAGATTCAAGATTGGAGAGGAACTCCTCGTTCTGATCGGAATGCACTGTCTGATCCTTTTTTTCTATCTCCGGATGTGTATGCTTCCCCTTATGAAGGGAATTGATGTCGTATAGCTCCAGCTCCAAAGGCTGTCGGGGCAGCCCGCTGTCAGGGCCAAACAGTGTCAGGAGCGGACGCTCGTTGTCTTTCCTCAGATTCTTGTCAGGGAGCGCGTCGAAAAGGTTGGCGTAGAGCCAGAGCTGTATCAGGTTGCTGCCGTTGTGGTCTCCTTCAAATACGCTTTGCATCGAATCCGTCTTCACATGTACGGAGCCGGTCTTGTAGTCCACTATCCTCAGTCGTCGCGGAGAGTTTCCGTAGGCTTCATTGCCTGGGCTGTCAAGTCGGTCGATGGCGAAGCGCATATTGATGGGGTCGCCTTGCGGCATATGGAGCCTTACGTTGCCGGCTATCTCTACTCCGTATAGGAGAAACGGAGTCTGTCTTAGGTCGAAATCCAGGATGTTCTTTATCTGGTCGCGCATCACTTTTGCTACATATGCCACCCCTCCCCGCAGCGGAGCGTTGTATTGTTCCTGCGGCCGGTGGAAATGCTCTTTATTGATGCCGAAGCGGATAAGCCGGTCGATTTCATTCTCGTCATTTATCTTTGCCCTGACGAGGGCCCTGTCGATCACTTCCGGATGCTCAAGATAGCGGCCTTGTTTTTCGGGAGGAAGATAGATGTTCTGCATCACGTAGTGCAGGATATTGCCCTGGGTGATGGCATCGATGTAGTCTACAGCCTCGATGTCAGTGCGCAGGCGCAGTAGATGCTCGAAATAGAAGCGTATCTGGCAGTCTGCATAGCGGGTAAGGGCTGTAGCCGATAGGTTGCGTCCTTGAGGCCCTGCGTCTCGATATGCGGAAAGGAGGTCGAGGATGGCGGGTGTCTTCGCTATGGGTGAGGGTTGAAGGTCTGACTTGGATATGTCAAACGACCTCGACTCCATCTTGAGGTGGTCTTTGGCATATAGGTATTGCAGCTGGAGCACGTATCTTGACACGTCTCCGCTTCGGGCTCCTTCCGAAGCGCGTGCGTCATAGAGAAGCACCACCTCCTTCGCCCTCGCTATCATACGGAAAAAATGATAGGCGAAGATGGATTCCGAATAATTGACCGGTGGCAGCCCGTAGGCACGGCGCAGCGAATCTGAAATAAACGTGCGCACCCGCCGCTTAGCCGGCAGGATCCTCTCATTGAGCGAAGGTATGATGATGCGGTCGAAATCGAGCGCGCGGGTCTCCAGCATGCCCATCACCTGCAGTCCGCGCAGCGGCTGCCCCTCGAAGGTGACGGTCTCCGCTGAGATCATGCGGTCGGTAAGCGATAGGAAGGTGCGCCACTGCATCCGTATGCCGTATTCCTTCACTACCTCCAGCAGCTGGCTAAGGACAAGGCGGTAGAAATCCACATTTGCCACATCCACATTCATCTTGAGCATATTTTCTCCGGTGTCGGCTATGGCTTCCGCCGCTTTCCCGAGAATGCTGTCAAGCCAGCCTACGGCTTCCTCCGGAGCGGCGTCATCGCTCAGGGGGCGCAGCAATTCCGACATCTCTTTGGAGACGGAGCCAAGTTCGCGCATGTCGACTACTGCATGATGATGCTTCTTGATCCACTCCTTCACCTTGGTCACGTCTTTTCCGAAGATGGCATGGCTGAACGGGTGCGACAGCAGAGCCTCGAGGTCCTTATAATAGTAGCCGGTGGTGTCGCCCGATTTCCGTCGGCTTCCCTGAAGCCGACGGAGGAGCGAGACGAAAGTGGCCGCTCCCGAGAGTTTCAACGGATATCCCATAGTCAGATTGACATGCTCTACATTATCCGGAATGGAATACAGCATAGGGATAAGAAGCCCTTCATCCGGAAGCACTACGGCTATCTTTGCCTCTCTGAATTCCGCGGCGGAATCAGGGCGCCTGCTGATGTCGGCTATCACGTCGCAGGCCACTTTGGCCTGCATCGTATTGGAAGGGACCGCTATTACTTTCATCGATTCCGGCATCCCCTTCACTTCCGACTGGGCGAGAAATGGTTCGGCCCATTCAGGTGAAGGCCACGCCTCCTTGTTATGAAGCACGTAGCGTCCTGCCGCGGCGGTCCGGTCGTTGATCACCGGGCCTGGCGTGTCCCAGTAGAAATCGGCGAAGGGCTCCTTGCCGTCGTCGGTCTCGTATGATGCAAGTGCGTTGAATATGCGCTGTTCTGTACGGGTGAGGGCGTTGAAGCCGACCACTACGGCCTTTGATGCCTCTAAGGCGGCGGGTATCTCTTTTTCAAGATTTTCGGCCGCTAATCTGTAGGCTCCTCCGGAAGACACAAGTCCCCTACGCTCCATCTCCTCGTGAAAGGCATGGTAGAGCGGTGCCATCGTCTGCCATATCGGTAGGAATTTCTTATGGAGCTCATCGTCTTTGTTGTCGTTGAAATCCTTCCAGAATTCAGTGGCTGTTGCGGCAGGGTCATAAGCCTGACCGAAAAATTCCTCCATCACTTTCAGCTGCTCCTCGGTCAGGAAGTTGGAACTGATTTCCTTAAGGTCTTTCACGTTCTTGAAGAGTTCGTCAGGATCGGCATCCTGCATATCGACTTCGTTGAAGTCTGATAGGGCTGTCTCGCCCCAGCGTCGGAAACGGTCGAATTCCTGCACCACGCTGCTCCCTGATTCCTTCTGAAGCCTGACATAGGCCATATACATTATGAAGAGGAGCTCGATCCTGCCTCCTACGATTCTGCCGCAGGCTTTCTCTACGAAGTCTGACATGGTGGTCACTTTGGGTAGCATAGCCACCCGGCCCCTCAGTTCTTCGGTGAGAAGCTTGAGGAAAAAGGTGCATGCACGCCTGCTCGGAAACACAAATAGGTGGCCCGAAAGATCTCGGCCGTTCGCGGCATATGCCCGCGCTATGGATTGAAGAAATGGGACTGCCATAGGGTTATTTTTCTTATTTTACTGCAAACTTACAAAAAAAATTTGGTTCAGCCCTTTTTTTTTTGTAAATTTGCGATGAATATCACGCTCCCGTAGCGGCCGACACTTAAAAAACCAATGAAATTCGCAGACATTACAGGCCATAGATCCACAATAGCTGCCCTCCGCGATCTTGTCGACACGGACCGTTTGCCCCATGCCATCCTTCTTGGCGGACAGGAAGGCATTGGGAAGATGCGTGTAGCCAGAGCCCTTGTCAGCTATCTCTATTGCATGAACCGCCAGGGTGGCGACAGCTGCGGAAAATGCCCGGCATGCCTGCAGAATGCGCATCACAACAACCCCGATGTGCATTATGTCTTTCCCCGCATCGGATCCGATAAGAAAAGCACCGATACCTTCATCCCGCAATGGAATGAATTTATCGACCGCCATTCCTTCATGCCGAAGGAAGAGTGGGCGAGGGCTATAGAGGCCGGCAATACTGTTCCGGTCATCTATCGCAGCGACGCCGCCGAGATATCCCGTACGGCAGCGCTGTCAAGTTTCGCCTATCGCTATAAGGTCTATGTCATCTGGTTGCCGGAGAAGATGCAGCCACAATGCTCCAACGCGCTGCTGAAGTTGCTTGAAGAGCCGTTTCCCAACACGGTGTTCATTTTCGTCAGCGACGAGCCCGGCAAGTTGCTGCCTACTATCTTCTCCCGGTTGCAGAGATTCAATATGAAGCCGCTTTCGGATGCCGAAGTGACTGAAGTGCTGACTGGTGAAGGCGTGCCGTTCCCCGAAGCGCAGGAAGTGGCATCTCTGGCCGAGGGAAATATGATCAAGGCTTTCGATATGGCCGGCGAAGGAGGGGAGATAAGGGAATTCTCATCCATCTTTATCCGGATGATGCGTCTGGCCTATGCCCGAAACGCCGCTGCGCTTCGTATGCTCGCCGACTCGGTAGCCGCCATGGGGCGCGAGAAGACAGCGCGTTTCCTTGCCTACTGTTCGAGGATGACCCGCGAAAGCTTTATCTTCAACCTGCATGATCCGGGCCTCAATGCCATGACGCGAAGCGAGGCCGATTTCAATGTAAGGTTCTCTCCGTTTATTAATTATAGGAATGTAGAGAGGATTATGGCCGAGATCCAGAGGGCTCACGACGATGTGCTTCGCAACGCCAATGCAAAGCTGGTGCTCTTCGATTTCCTTCTTAAGGTCATGATGCAACTCAGAAAATAGTAAACTTACCTACAAAAACACTTTTAAATATGAAACCTACTTTGTTTATCCTCGCTGCAGGAATGGGCAGCCGCTATGGCGGCCTGAAGCAGCTCGACTCCCTCGGCCCTTCGGGCGAGACAATCATGGACTATAGCGTCTACGACGCGTTGCGTGCCGGCTTCGGAAAGATCGTCTTTGTGATTCGTCACGATTTCGAGCAGGATTTCCGCGAGAAAGTTATCTCGAAATATGAAGGTCATGTTCCCGTGGAGGTAGTGTTCCAGGACATCCACGACCTGCCTGAAGGATTCAGCGTGCCGGAGGGTCGTCAGAAGCCTTGGGGCACCAACCATGCCGTTCTCATGGCGAAAGACGTGATCAAGGAGCCTTTCGTAGTCATCAATGCCGACGACTATTATGGCCCGGAAAGCTTTCAGCTTGCAGCCGAGACACTGAAGGATCTTGAAGGAAAGACTGGTGAATACTGCATGATCGGTTTCCGTATCGAGAACACACTCAGCGAAAACGGTGGTGTGAGCCGCGGTCTCTGCGAGGTGAACGAGGAGGGCTACCTCACTGGCGTAAAGGAGTGCCATGGCATCCAGCGCAAGGGTGAAGGCCTCATCCAGATTGAAGACGAGGTGGAGAAGCCGTTCCCGGCCGGCAGCAGCGTCAGCATGAACATGTGGGGTTTCACTCCCGACTATTTCGGCTACAGCGAGAAGGCTTTCGTGAAGTTCCTCTCCGAACACGGCAACGAACTCAAGTCTGAATTCTATATCCCGACCGTAGTCAACGACCTCATTCAGAACGGTGAGGCTACCCTGAAGGTGGTGCAGACTCCCTCCAAATGGTTTGGTGTCACTTTCGCAGCCGACCGTCAGGCCACAGTAGACCAGTTCAAGGCCCTTGTGGATGCCGGCGTATATCCTTCCCCTCTTTTCTGATTCAACGGAGAATAAAGCAAAATGGCAACAAAAATATTAGTGACCGGTGGCACCGGATATATCGGCAGCCACACAGTGGTCGAGCTGCAGCAGGCCGGATATGAGGTGGTGATCATCGACAATCTCTCCAACTCCAACCGTGACGTTCTGAAAGGAATCGAGGCTATCACAGGTATAGCTCCTGTTTTCGTAGAAGGCGACTGTACTGATCTGGATACACTCAGGAAACTTTTCGAACAGAATCCCGGCATCAAGGGCATCATCAATTTCGCAGCATCCAAGGCCGTGGGAGAGAGCGTTCAGAAGCCGCTTCTCTACTACCGCAACAACCTCAACACACTCATCAACCTTCTGGAGTGCATGCCCCAGTATGGAGTGAAGGGTATCGTGTTCTCAAGCAGCTGTACTGTCTATGGAGAGCCCGACGTCAATCCCATCGACGAGACCGCTCCCATCAAACCCGCTACATCACCCTACGGCAACACCAAGCAGATATCAGAGGAGATCATCACCGACTATATCCATAGCGGTGCGCCGGTGAAGAGCATCATACTTCGCTATTTCAATCCCATCGGCGCGCATCCGAGCGCAAAGATCGGAGAGCTGCCCCTCGGTGTTCCCCAGAACCTCGTGCCGTATCTGACGCAGGCTGCCGCCGGCATCCGCAAGGAGCTGACTGTCTTCGGAGATGACTACAACACTCCCGACGGCAGCTGCATCCGCGACTATATCGACGTAGTGGATCTTGCAAAGGCCCACGTGGTGGCCATGCGCCGAATGCTCGACGGCGAAGACACCGACAGCATAGAGATCTTCAACCTCGGCACTGGACGCGGTGTATCCGTGCTTGAGCTTATCAACGCTTTCGAGAAGGCAACCGGAGTTCCCGTTCCCCACAAAATCGGCGCACGCCGCGAAGGCGACATCGAAAAGATATGGGCGATTCCCGACAAGGCCAACAAGGTGCTTGGCTGGACGGCGGAGGTGCCCGTAGAGGAGACTCTCGCCAATGCCTGGAGATGGCAGTGTTCGCTTGCTAAGTGACCATGTGCTGTGCGTGAGGCATAGCCCGATATAGACCGACATTTGATGGCGGGAAGGTATATTTGGACAAAAAAGATGCCTTCCCGTTATCTTTTCTGTGATTATGTTTTAAAATGTCGGAATTTTTTTATAATTTTGCGTCTCTTTTAACGAATACTTACAAAATTGGCGAGAAACAACAGTAACATAACATAATAGCAAATGAATAGACAATTCCTGGTAAATGGTCTGTTGTCCATCACGGCTGTCTCCATGATGACCGGCTGTGTTGACGACAAATACGACCTCAATGACATCGACACGACATCACGTTTTACTGTCGACAATCTTACTGTTCCTATCAATCTGTCGGAAATAAAGCTCGATAATGTGATCAATCTTAGCGACAACGAAAACATAGAAAAGCTTGTAGACGGAAACGGTAATGAATATTATGCTATCGTGAAAGGGGGAGCGATCGCTCCTACTGCTTTCAATCTCGGGTCAATCCATGTGAACAGTCCGGAATTGAAGCAATCCAACTTCCATGTATCTCTTCCCGGAAATGTGAATGTTCCCGGAGTTGAGATCGATCTTGATCCGATAGCTCTGCCCGAAAGTCCTCTGCAGAATTACAGCTTCGACATGAACAATGTCAATGCCGCACTTAAGCAGCTCAAAAACGTGAAGACAGCCAGTCCCATTAGGCTTGAAGTCGTTCTTTCCGTGCCTCAGGAGCTTGCCGGAGGCAGCAACCGGATCTCTTTCCGTGATCTGAAGATTCAGTTGCCATGGGGGCTTATGACCGACATGGACGGCTATGATGTGAATACGGGCCTGCTGTCCATATCCGAACTCCCTGTCGATGGCGCCGGTAAGGCACGCCTTGTGATGGATGCTTCGGGCCTTGATCTCGACGATAAGGGTGTGGTGGCAGACGGACATCTTGGCATTTCCGGTCAGGTTGGTATTGTAGATGGATACATCAAAATGAATCTGAAGGACTTGGCGCTTTCGGGAGGCATCGATATTAAAGCGGATTATTCCATCTCGGCCTTTGATATCGCCAGCTTCAGCGGAGACATCGACTACAATATGGACGCTATCCACATCGATCCGATTTCGCTGAGCGATCTTCCTGATTTCCTCGACAGTCCTGAGACAAACCTCATCATTGCCGATCCGCAGATTCTCGTCAGCATCAAGAATCCGGTTGGCAACCGCAATCTGGAAGGCAAGGGACGCATCACGCTTACTTCTGACTTTAAGACAGGAACCAGGGTCCCCTATTCAAGCGATGTGTTCTCGCTTGTCGGAGAGGAATCAAGGCTTGCTTTCTGCACTGGTAAGACAGGGTATACATATGTGGCGTTTGACGGACTCCGCAACGTGCTCTCCAACGGCGATTCCGGTCTTCCTTCAAAGGTGGAGGTAGACATAGACGACATCAATTTCAAGGGATATGTGGAAGATTTTCCGCTGGGAAATCTTGGGAATGCGGAAGGAGAATATGAGTTCAACGCTCCGCTTGGCTTCGGCAATGGTTCGGTGGTGGTCTATGAGACTACGGAAGGAGACTGGGGCAGCGAGGATCTGGATGATGTTCATATCCGGAAAATCCATCTTACGGCAAAATGCACCACCGACCTTCCTGTCGGGCTGCAGCTTTCCGTAGTGCCTGTAGACAAGGAGGGAAATGCAATTCCCGTCAAGGAAGACAGTGCGAAGTTTTCAGTCCCGGCCCACTGTGTCGACAGTGATGTGGCTCTTGACATAGAGGCACTGGACGGCACCACGATCAGTGGTTTCGACGGTGTAAGGTTCAGGGCGGTCGTGAAGCAGGATTCTGGCAATACAGAGCCTCTTGGCCCGAACCTCAACATCACGCTCTCCGACCTGAGAGTGACAGTTGACGGCTATTTTGAAAAAGAACTCTAACTCCCTTAGCATAAAACAGCAATGAACATCATAGACAGAAAACTCATCGTCCTTTCATTAGCCGCAGCCGCTGCAATGGGAGTGTCTGCTCAGGAATCCGCTACTGGCTACTTTATGGAAAACTACAACATGAAGTGGCAGATGAATCCCGCTATGGGCAACCGCAACAATTATGTAGGTTTCCCGGGACTCGGCAACCTCAATGTGACTGCCAACGGCAATATTAGCCCCACCGATGTAGTCTACCCGCTTGGAGGCAAGACTGTGCTTTTCACAAATCCTGGAATATCAGCTGAGGAAGCTCTTGGAAATTTCAAAAACATAAATCGAATATCCCAAAGCGCGGCTATCGGAGTGCTGCAGGCTGGCTTCAAGGCTTTCGGCGGATATAACAATGTGGCTATAAACGTTAGGGAAACTTCAAGTTTCGCTTTGCCGAAAAGCATCTTTTCTTTGGTTAAGGAAGGTATCGGCAACAAGGAGTATGACATCCGGGATCTTCATGCCAAGGCTGAGGCTTATGCTGAGATCGCCTTCAACCATTCACGCGACATAAAGCAGGTGCCTGGCCTTAGGGCCGGTGTAAGCCTAAAGTTCCTTCTTCCGGTTGGATTTGCTGAAGCTGACTTCAACGATCTAAATCTTTTGCTGGCGGAAGACACCTGGAAGGCCAGATCAAACGCCCGCCTCCGTATCGGTCTTGACGGCATAAGATACAAAACGGATATCAACGACCGTACAGGCGCAAGATATGTAAGCGGAGTGGATACGGACGACACCAAATTCGGAATCAATGGTTTTGGCTTCGGTATCGACCTGGGTGCTTCTTATAAGTGGAACGACTTCAATTTCTCACTTGCCTTCACGGATCTGGGCGCAATCAGGTATAACTCCGTGCAGGAGGCCTCGACCAATGGAACCAAGGATTTCGAGACAGCAGCCCATCCCATAGCGATCGGCGACGAAGGAAAAAGCTGGGATGATTTTGTCGATGCACTTTCTCCTCTATATGAACTCCATGACAACGGCACTGTATCCTCTTCGACATCCCTGCTGGGTAAGATGCGCGTAGGCGTGGACTATAAGTTCCCTTACTACGATAAGCTTCACTTCGGCCTGATGAATACCACCAGCCTCAGCTCGATGTTCCCTTCTACGGAATTCCGCCTTTCGGCCAACGTAGAGCCGGTGAAGGGTGTGGCTGTCTCTGTCAGCGGTGCAGCGGGCACTTACGGTGCCAACTACGGCTTCCTCCTCAGCCTCGGCAACAAGGGATTCAATTTCCTCCTCGGTATGGACTATGCTGCTCTCAAGATGGATAAGAACAGCATCCCTCTGACGAGCAATGTCGATGTGCATTTAGGCATCAACTTCCCTTTCTGATCTAAATTCGACGATTTATAGCGGCTCCTGATTTTTAGGGGCCGTTTTTTTTATGTTTTGCTACCGGGTTGCGGTATATTTTTGTTAATTTTGTATCCTGAAAACAACTTGAATAATCCAACATACACCATGAATGGAAAATATCTGAAAATCCCTGTACTGATATTTGCCGCTCTTGCGTGGAGCGCGGCTTCGGTAGGATGCGGGAAGGGCGATGCCCATAGCGAAGAAACCGAGAACCATGACGGCCATGACCACGACCACGAGGGGCATGATCACGAGAGCGAAGACCATGATGAGCATGACCATGAGCATGACCACGATGACCATGCCGGCCATGACCACAGCGGTTTGATAGAACTTAAATCCGAGCAGGCCGATAGGTTCGGAGTCAAAACTGAAAGGATAGAACCCTCCTTATTCTCTGAGGTGACTGTCGTGTCTGGCCGGATAGAGTCAAAGGCTTCCGATGAGGGAGTCGCTACCGCCACGCGCAACGGTATACTTACCCTATCTCCCAATGTGAATGTCGGCGTAAGGGTAGGCGCAGGCTCTCCGTTAGGTTCGATCTCTGCTTCCAATGTGCAGGGCGGCGATCCTACAGTGCAGGCGGTGACTGCCAGAAACGCCGCTAAGCGTGAGCTCGACCGCCTCAAGCCGCTTCACGACGATGGAATCGTAAGCACGGAGGAATACAACAACGCTCTGCGTGCCTACGAGGAGGCGGAGGCCGCGGTGAAGACTTCGAAGCAAGGCAGCGCAAGCGTCAACTCCCCCAAGGCCGGAGTCATAACCCGGCTGCTTGCTAAGTCGGGAGAGTATGTGGAGATAGGGCAGCCCATCGCATCGATAAGCGGCAATACGAGCCTCACGCTCCGTGCGGATGTGCCGGAAAAGTATATCGGCCGCATTGCAGGAGTCAGGACGGCTAACTTTCGGCCGGCTGCTTCCGAAGAAACTCTATCCCTTGAAGCCCTTGGCGGAAAGATGATCTCGAATGCCGGAAGTTCTGTCGCGGAAAACGGTTATATTCCGGTTTATTTCTCATTCAGCAACGACGGCAGTGTCGCGCCCGGAGCTTTCGCTGAGGTTTTCCTTAAGTCGGCCGACCGTCATGACGTGCTCTCCGTTCCGAAAGAGGCTGTCGTGGAGATCAACGGCAATAAATGCGTATATGCGGCCCACGGAGAAGGACACTACATCAAGCATGTAGTGAGTCTCGGAGCATCCGATGGCAAGAGGGTTGAGGTCCTCTCCGGGCTTCATCCCGGAGAGGAAGTGGTGGTGAAGGGCGCTCAGGTGGTCAGGATGGCGGAGACTTCCGCTACGGCTGTGCCCGGACATACGCATAACCATTAAATGCCCTTTCCCATGCTTAATAAGATCATCAATTGGTCGCTGACCAACAGGCTTGTGGTGCTCCTCGCCGCTTGCGCCACGATAATAGCCGGACTCTTTGTGCTCGTGCGCACGGAGATCGATATATTTCCCGACCTTAACGCTCCGACGGTGGCTGTCATGACCGAGGCGGCCGGTCTTGCGCCGGAAGAAGTGGAACGAGCCGTTACCTATCCGATTGAGACAGCCGTCAACGGTGCGTCTGGCGTACGCCGTGTGCGCTCCAGTTCGGCTACCGGATTCTCTGTGGTCTGGGTGGAGTTTGACTGGAATACGGATCCCTACCGCGCCAGGCAGACAGTCAGCGAACGCCTTTCAGGCATAGAAGGGAGTCTTCCATCCAATGTAGGCGCTCCTGTGATGGGCCCTCAGTCGTCGATACTCGGCGAGATAATGATAATCGGATTGACCGCCGACGACATCTCGCTCGGTGAACTCCGTAGTGTGGCCGACCGCACGATCCGTCCTCGTCTGCTCTCCCTGCCGGGAGTCAGCCAGGTGTCGGTCATCGGCGGTGACGAACTGGAATATCAGATATTGCTTCACCCTGAGAAGATGAGGCACTTCGGAGTCTCGCTCTCTGATGTGGCTGACGCTACTGCCGATATGAATGTCAATACTTCGGGAGGCATCACCTACGAGTATGGCAACGAATATCTGATTAAGGGAGTCATCTCTACCCTTGATGCCGGAGAGTTGGGCAGTGCGGCTGTAAGGAATGCAGCGGGAACCACGGTAAAGCTTTCCGACATTGCGGAGGTGAAGATGGGGCCAAAGACTCCGAAGATCGGTACGGCGACCCTTCGCACTCATCCTGCTGTGCTTGTCACCGTGACCAAGCAGCCGGGAGCCGGCTCAATCGAGCTTACGAAGGAAATCAATAAGGTTCTTGACAGCCTTCGTCCCTCGCTTCCTGCGGGAATCGATATCGATACTGAGATCTTCAACCAGAGCGAATTCATTCAGACGTCGGTAAGCAATCTTCAGCAGTCGCTGCTCGAAGGTGCGTTTTTCGTGATCATCGTCCTCTTCTTCTTCCTGATGAATCTCAAGACTACCGTGATATCGGTGGTGGCCATCCCGCTTTCGATCATTATTGCGGTGATAGCCCTGTATTTCATGGGATTCACGATCAACACCATGACGCTCGGCGGCATAGCCATAGCCATCGGTTCGCTGGTCGACGACGCCATCGTGGACGTGGAGAATGTCTACAAGCGTCTGCGCGAGAATGCGCGAAGAAAAGGGGAGTCACGTCTGTCGGTGGTCAAGGTGGTTTTTGAAGCCTCGCGCGAAGTGAGGAAACCGATCCTCAACTCCACGCTCATCATCATTGCGTCGTTTCTGCCGCTCTTCTTCCTGAGCGGTATCGAGGGTCGTCTGCTGAAGCCGCTTGGAATCGCCTTCATCGTGGCTCTTGCCGCCTCTACAGTAGTGGCCCTTACGCTTACTCCCGTGCTCTGCAGCTATCTTCTGGCGGGCGACACCGCTAAGGAGGAAAAGGAACTCGCTAAGGAGCCGAAGACAGCGCGCTGGCTGCGTGAGCACTATTCCAAGGGCCTGGAGAGGGTGCTTTCCAGGCCGCGTCCATGGCTAATCGCGGTTGCTGTGCTTTTTGTGGCGTCCATAGCTGTCTTCTTTACTCTTGGCCGCAGTTTCCTGCCGGGATTCAATGAGGGGAGTTTCACTATCAATGTAAGCGCCATGCCGGGCATATCGCTTGAGCAGAGCGACAGCGTGGGCATGGCCGCCGAGAGGCTTATACTCACAGTGCCTGAAGTCAGGAACGTGGCCCGAAAGACAGGACGGGCCGAACTCGACGAACACGCCCTCGGTGTCAACGTGTCTGAGATGGAGGTGCCCTATGTGCTCGACAAGGGGCGGAGCAAGAATGAGGTGGTGAGGGAATTGCGCGAGAAGCTTTCCCGGCTGCCCGGTGTCAACGTGGAGATCGGACAGCCTATCTCTCATCGTATCGACGCGATGCTCAGCGGCGCCCAGGCCCAGATTGCGGTAAAGGTGTTTGGCGACGATCTCGACCGTCTTTACTCAATCGGGCAACAGATCGGAGCCGAGATGAAGGAAGTGGAGGGAGTAGTCGATGTCAATGTTGAGCAGCAGATCTCCCGTCCGCAGCTCGATATCATGCCGCGACGTGAGATGCTCGCTCAATACGGCATCACGATTCCTGAATTCAGCCGCTATGTGCAGATGGCCATAGGCGGAGATGTGGTCAGCCAGGTGTTTGTCGGCAACCGTCCCTACGACCTTACCGTAAAGGTGGAGGATTCCCGCAGAGACACTAAGGAGCGTATCGAAGACCTTATGATCGACAGCAACGTAGGAATGATACCTCTCTCTTACGTGGCGGATGTGAAGGTCGGAAGCGGTCCCAATACAATCAACCGTGAGAACGTAAGCCGTCTGCTGACGGTTTCGGCCAATGTCGATGGCCGCGACCTGAAAGGCGCTGTAGATGAGATAAAGTCCATCGTGGCCAGGAATGTGGAGTTGCCGGAAGGATACTTCGTGACTTATGGCGGACAGTTTGAAAACGAAGAGGCGGCCTCGCGTATGCTTGCCCTTACATCCATCATAGCCCTCATCGTGATATTCTTCCTCATTTACGGAGAGTTCAAAAGCGTGGCCGAGTCGCTGACTATCCTCGTCAATATGCCTCTCGCCCTTATTGGAGGCATCCTCATCCTTCGCCTCACTACAGGAGAGGTCAATATTCCTGCCATCATCGGTTTCATCTCGCTGATGGGCATATCCACTCGCAACGGCATGCTTCTCATCTCTCGCTACAATCGTCTGCAGGCCGAGGGCATGGGGGTAGAGGAGACGGTAAGGAAAGGCTCGGCCGACCGCCTGCTTCCCATCATCATGACTGCCCTTACTTCCGCTCTTGCCCTTGTCCCGATCGCAGTGAGGGGAGGAGAGCCGGGCAACGAGATCCAGTCTCCTCTGGCGATTGTGATCCTCGGCGGCCTGTTAAGCAGCACGCTACTGAACATTTTCATCGTTCCGGTGTTCTACCGTAAGATACAGGAAAGAAAACTTCGTAAATCCGGGATTTCCCGATCCACTGTAAACGATATAACAGAACATGAATAAAAGATTTTGCCTCGCAATGCTGCCGACGGCCGTCATGGTTGCCGGCGCATTCGCCATCACTCCTCAGGAAGCTGCAAATGCGATCCTCAGCCGTAACGGCGACCGTCTTCAGATAGCTGTGGAGCAGAATGCCAAAGACCTTGAGACGCGAACCATCGCTAACGCTCCCGACCCTTCAGTAGAGGGCGACTATATGTGGATGCCGGAAGGTGTCGACAATCGTTGGAGCGTAGGCATTGGATATGAATTCGAATGGCCCGGGGTCTATAAATCCCGCCGTGATCTTGGAAAGGCCATGCGCGAGGCCAATGCCGCGGAGGCCGATGCCGGAGTGTATGAGAAGTATATTGAGATACTGCAGGAGATCGGGACCTATATCTACGCTGAGCGCCGCATAGAGATGATGCGTCATATCCAGTCGGCTACCGACTCCCTCCACAATGCTGCCCTAAAGGCTACTAAGGGAGGCCAGATGTCTCGTCTCGACCTTTCTAAGATTACGCTCGAGCAGGGACGCGTCAATACCCTTATCGCAAACCTCGAAGCCGAGAAGAGCGGAAGCGCGGGAAACCTCAAGACGCTCAACGGCGGATATGACTGCACGGCTCTTCTCAACAGCATCGACCGCAAGTGGGTCATGACTCCTACGCATTCGCTTGGCGAGTATCTGGAGGAAGCCCGTACGAATCCGACGCTCAGGAAGGCTCTTTCAGATCTTGAGGTAGCCGACCGCAACATAGGCGTGGCGAAGGCCGAGGGGCTGCCGGGCATTTCAGTAGGCTACCATCATGATTTCGAAGACGCCATGCATTTCAATGGTGCTACGCTTGGCGTGTCGATTCCGTTGTTTTCCAACCGCGGTAAGGTGAAGGCTGCGAAAGCCGCCAAGGCCGTTGCGGAATATCAGGTGTCGGTCACTACCGACAAGGTTGAATCGGAGATAACGGCCCTCTACGACGAGGTGCAGCAGATAGACGAGGCCCTCAAGATCCCGATGGAGGTATTCGCCACTACAGACTATAATACCTTGCTCATGAAGGCGTATCGTGGCGGTGAGCTTTCACTCACAGACTATCTGCAGGAGCGCAGCTGGTTTAGCGAAGCGCATCTCGACCTCCTCGAGCTCCAGTATCACCGCGAGCAGCACATGTGGATCCTCTCACTCCTCTGCAAGTAGTGGAATGTAAGGACATACGATCGATATACGAAGAAGAGCGGACCCCAACCGAGGTCCGCTCTTCTTCATATAGTGCTTAGGAGATTATTTCACTGTAATCTTCCTGTTTCCGATGATGTAGATGCCCTTGTTGAGTCCGCGGGTGGCGTCGGATGCCTTGACGTTGGCCTTTACGATGGTTCCGTCTGTAGTGTAGACGTTGACGAAAGCCTCAGGATCAATGCCGATCTCAGATACCGCGTCGAGTTCAGGCTTGTAGTAAAGGCGGAAGTTGTCAAAGATGGTCCAATCGCCGTCTACCATTTCAAGCTTACGGATTCCGGCGCGGATATCTCCTGTTTCGGTCATGATCAGCTCCACTGCGTTGTCGGCATATTTGTGGTCGTTGTTGAAAGCAGCTGACGCTCCATACATGTTGTTGGGATAGTTCGTGTAATCTTCGTCGTAGAGCGACATTACCGGTTCGGAGCTGTCATTGATATAGAGCGAAGCAAGTATTTCTTCGGTTCCTTCATTATGGGCAGGCTGGGCCGAAGCCGGAAGTCCATAGCGGTAGAATGCCTGCGCCTCGAGGCGATAGGAGCCTGCGGGCATCGCCGTCAGCACCTGATAGGTGTCGAAGACGCGGCTGTAGTGTTCCGCCACGTAGTTGTTGACAGCGGTGAAGGGAGTTCCGCTCCATCCTGTGCTGGCGTTGCCGTCAAATGAAGGGTTCTGGAGCAGACGGGTGATGTCGATGTATCCGTTGTCGAGTCGTTCTCCCTCAGCAAGGTATTTGCCGGTAGATTCCACAAGTCTGTCATAAACTGCCGGAAGACCCTCGAGAAGAGACGATACCGTACGGCACTCAGCGAGAACTTTCTCGGCATATTCGATAGCCTCGTCGAATGAGGATGTGGCTCCCGACTCCTTTGCTGCCTTCGCCTGGCGCAGCAGACCCTTGACTGAGCTGTAGAGCTGAAGCATGTCGTATTCCTCCTTATCCACATGGATTACCGATCCATGCTGGAACGCGCCTGTCCCGGCTGCCTTTACAGGCAGTCCTGTCTTGAGTCCGTCATGGTCCATATCGGCTACCTTATAGCTGTAGTCGCTGTCGAAGCGCATGAAATACATGTTGTAGACATCCTCTCCTATGCGTCGTATATGGGTTGGAGCCTCGACGCCGGTGGTGTTTTGGTTTTCCATCTTCCCGATTTCCTTCCATTCGCCATTTGTAAGTGTAGGAGATGTATATTCGTAGATGCCTGTCGTGGCGGCTCCGGTGCCGGTGCGCTTCACGAGCATATGGTATAGTCCGTCATACTCGTTGAAGACAATATCGGCGTCGATCATAGAGACTCCCGGGTCCATAAGAAGGCGGGGCTGGGTGAGGGTCTTGAAGTCTTTGTCGGCATAGGAATAGTAGAGACGGTCGTAGCGGTCCCACTCATTGCTTGAAAGCAGGGAGTAGTAGACCATATATGCGCCTTCTCCATTGTTGGCATTGGCGTCCCATATGAACTGTGGAGCCCATACGCGGTCGATATTGGCGTATTCCTCGTCAGTCCTGTAGCAGTCGGTGGTGGCCTCGCTGTCTGAGAAGATCGCCTTGCCCTTGCGGAAGTCGAAGACCGTACTTTCCCAATGCACGAGGTCGCCGCTGCGCAGGAGGTCGATGCCGTAGTTGTTCCATTTGCCGCTCTTGGCGTTGCACATGTCGGTGGTGGTCATGAAGTATTCACGCTCCCTCTGTCCTCGGCCGAGGTAAGGGTCGCGTGTACCTCCTTCGATGGAAGCGAGTTCGGCTGTGTTGAAGATCTCTTCGCCGTCGAGGAGCTGCTCGAACTTCTTGCCCAATCCTTCCTTCGTGCCGATGGCCATGTTGGTGATCTCCTTGCCGGAGTTCATGTAGGTGTAGAGATAACCGTGCCAGTTGTCGGCGGGTGCCAGACGTACTGGTAACGTTATGCTGCCTTCGGCTCCATCAGGGAATTTTGCAATGGCGATTATGTCGTTGGCTTCTATTGTTTTGTCAGTATCGTTGGGAGTCACGATCTCCAGCTGTGCTGAATGCCTGTTGGAGTTAACTGTCACATTCAATGGGCATCCGTCCGGTATATTCCATTGTAGTTCTATTCCGGAAGAAGTCATAACCGGCAGGGAGGTAGCCTGATGTAGCCAGCTGAGTTTCTTGGTGATGGAGGAAAGTTCCTCTTTCAAGGTCTTAAGCTGTTGTTCGGTAGCCGGTTTTCCTGCTGTCGGAGTATAGTCGATGTCATCAAGAGCTATTGTCAGGATTGAAAGGGAATATGGCGGTGCTTCGTATTTCAGGCTGTTGCCTTCGCCCGTCAAGGTGTTGGCGTAAGCCGGAGCCACATTATATTGATTGTCCATCGTATTCTCGTCAGTGTCAGAGTCTGAGGTCAGTAAAGCGACGTCAGCATGGCTGATCCTTGCGTTTGCCATGTTGAGGATTACCTCGGAAGCTTCCTCGCGGGTATTGACGAGTTTGACATACATCACTTTGTTCTCATCGTCGATTGAGGAGGATACATAGATTTTCCTGTCGGCGGGGAGTGTGAGATCGTGGATCAGTTCTCCGTCGAGATAGCACTTGATGCGGGTTCCCTCCACTTCCATGCGTATATGATAGGTGCGTCCTGCCTCTATATTGCCCGACTTCAGGTCGTAGTCTGACTTGGCTCCGTTGGCGCATACCTGGATGCCGTGCTGTCCGTTGTTCCATCCCCCTATGTTCCACCATATGTAGTTGTCGCGGTCGGCGAGGTTGACGGCTACTAAGAATCCTTCAGCTCCTGAGTTCTTTGTGGCGTCGAGCTCGAGCACATAGCTCGAGGGAAGGGCGGTATTGCAGAAGGCGATGCGTCCCTGTTCCGATCCGCTTGACTGTGATAGCTGGCCGTCCTTTATGCTCCAGTAGGATGAAGGGATGTCCCACGCGGAAAGATTGCCTGAGAAATCCTCCTGCAGAAGTATGTTACCGTCCAAGTCCGATACCTTGACGTTGTCGTAGGAGACGGTGGTCGACCAGGAAGACAGACCGATCTTGTTTTCTCCGCCGTTGACGAAGTTTCCTTCTTCCGTCCATTTGACGTTCTGTTTGCCGAGATACTGCGGCATGAGCTTCTGAACGTAATAGGACGGAGTCCCAAAACTTGACTCGTGGTTGAAGCGTATCATATCGGGAAGCCAGCCTCCGCCACGCTCCTCATGGTAGAAGATGGGAGCATATGATGCCATCACGCAGATATCGGAGTTGTTCTCCAGACCCTGCATGTAGACGGCTTCGCCGAGTGCGGCACGGAGATGGCCGTTGGTTCCATATCCGTCGGTCACGGCATATTCGCCTACGTATACCTTCGGACCGCTGCGGTCGTAGGAATCATATTTGCTATAGCGCTGTTCAAACCATTTCGGAGTGCGGTAGTAGTGTTCATCCACCATTTCCACCGGAAAGGAGTTGCGCCATGATGGGTCGTCGGTGCCCCACGCCTCTACGTTTCCGATCAGTGTCACTTCCGGATACTTTGCCTTGATGGCATCGTAGAAAGCCTTGTAGCGTTCTGGGTAGTGGTCGCTTCGGTCATCGTCGAAGTTATAGTTTTCGTTGCCTATCTCTATGAGTCGCATGTTGAAAGGCTCGGGATGTCCGTTTTCGGCGCGTTTAGCGCCCCAGTATGTGTTGACGTCTCCGTTGCAGTATTCGAGTGCGTCGAGGGCTTCCTGTATGTATTCGTCGATGTCGGTGTAGTCCTTTATCCAGCCGTGGCCTATGCCTACGTTGACTACGAAGAGCGGCTCGGCTCCTAAGTCTTCCGTCAGCTGAAGGAATTCATGGAAACCGAGTCCATCGGTAGATGGATATCCCCAGTTGGCGTTGAAGTGTCCCGGACGCTTCTCTATCGGGCCGATGGTCTTCTTCCATTCGAATCGGCGCTGCCCTTCGAGAGTGCCGTCGCCTTCGATGTAGCAGCCCCCGGGAAAGCGCACGAATTTTGGCCTTAAGCCTTCGAGCATCTTCGCGAGGTCGACGCGGCAGCCGTTCTCTCGGTCCATATATGTTTTTGGAAAGAGGCTGACCATGCCTACTGTCACGGCTCCCGCGTTGCTGAAGGTAAGGTTGAATTTTCCCTTCCCGATATACTGCGCGGTTTCGGGAGCTTCGATGTCAAGGGTTATCTTCTGCCATTTTCCGTCAAGTACTACATCGGTCGTTGCTGTGGCGCCTATGGCTCCCTCTTCCGATATGGCTGCGGTGACGGAGCCCTTGTATCCGTTGTCGCTTTTTAGCCACACTGTCAGTTTGAATGTCTCGCCGCTGCGTACCGGAATGCCCCAGTATCCTGTGTTGGAGATTCCCTCGTTTGCTCCGTTGAGCTTCAGGTTTAGGGCCGCGCGTCGGTTTTCGTTCATGAGTCCGCTTCTCGTGATGCTCATGTCTGCACCTCCGATGGCCGTCCAGTAGTCGGGCGAGGAAGCGTCTTCGAAGCAGCGGTTGCGGATAAGCTCGGCATAGAGGCCTCCGTCGCCGGCGTTGTTGATCTCCTCATAGAAGATGCCGTATTGCAGGGGACTGATCATAGGGCCGCGTTTCGCGGCATCGAAATTGAGGGTCACTTGTCCGTATGCTCCGAGGGGAATCGAGGCGGCAAGGATAGCCGCCGTCAGGAAAATCGATGGTTTTCGTCGCATAATGATGTATGTTGTTAGGTTTAGAATTCTTGGATTGGTCCGCAAAGATAATCAATATTTGATGATCCTACAAAAAAATCCCGATTCATTTTCATGAAAGCGGGATTTTTTTGTTGTGTTTGGGATTGTGGAAAGGCTTTTGCCACTTCGCTATGTCCTTTCTTTAAAGTAAGTATAGGCCGACTGCACTTTCTGCACGAAGCTTACCGTCTCCTTGGCGCGGAAGTATCCGTTCTTGACTACCGGATCGCGGTAATAAGCCGGTTTTGACTTCATGATGGCCGCGGCTTCAACATTGTCGTCCCATTTCCTGGCGTTCAGGCCGTATTTCTCTGCAAGGGCGATAGCGTCGAGCACATGGCCCGGCCCCGAATTGTAGGAGGCGAGGATGAAGTTCTCGCGCTCGGTGGCGTCAGGTATTTTTTTCGAGAAGAGAGAGTTCAGATCGCTTAGGATCTCTACCGACACATCTACGCATTTTGCGGGGTTGAGCATTTCTTCTGAAGTATAACCGTAGGAAGAAGCCGTGCTGGGCATCACCTGCATGATTCCTCTGGCGCCGGCCCAGCTTGTCACGTCTGCGTCGAAATGAGATTCTACATATGCTATCGCGGCTATAAGCCTCCAGTCGAGCCCCGCCTTTTTCGCCGCTGCCTTGAAGATATGGTCGTAGGGTGAGATATGGCCGTTGGCGAAGGTGATGCTCTTGATGTCTTCTATCTCATCGCGTGGCATGTCGAAGAATTCGAGTTTGGAGAGGTGGTAGTATTTTTTGAATACCTCCTTCTCGTCGTCTTTCTCATCGGCAAACCAACGGTTGAGGGCCTCCGCTATTCCGTGGGCATCCGGAGCCACGGCCCATCGGGAATACTGTTCGAGGCTTACCTTTACTGATATGTCGAGACCTGGATAGTAGGAGAGGGCGGCCTCGGCTACGTCGGAATCCACTACTGTGAGGCGTGCCTCTCCTTTCCATACCATATTGAGGAGATCGTCGTCGCTTACGGTGTCTTTGGCAAGGGGAATGATGCGTATTCCTCCGCCTACTTCCTCATTGAGGTTCTGCATACGGTAGAAGTATTTCGAATCGTTCTGCACTGTCACTTCGCGCCCTATGAGGTCGGTGACGTCTTTGACTAATGAATCCTTCGGGACGTTGGTCTTCTGCACGAGCACCTGCGTGCTTACGTTTCGCGGGCCGCACAGTATGGCTCTGTCCTGAAATTCTGAAGTCACAGGCACGGGACTTGCCACTATGTCTATTTTCCCCTCATCGAGCCATTGGATCATTTCCGATATAGTGCCTCCTACCACTACCTTGAACTGCAGACCGTAGAATTTTGAAAAGCGGTCCATAAGCTCGTAGTCATATCCCATCGGTGTGCCCCGGTAGTCGAAATATGTGGTAGGAGAGTTCAGCATGCCCACCCGAAGGGTGTCCGGAAGCTCTACGTGCATGCCGTTGAGGTCGATGTCATGGGAGTTGCCGCGCTTTCCTTTGCAGGAGGCGAGCAGCATCACGTTGAAGACGGCTATGGCGACAACGGCAAAAAGAGCCTTGCCTTTTATGGTTGATATTTTATGATATTTCATGGTATTCTGCACCCATATGGGAGTCGGTGTATTTCTATCGTTTTTTTGAGTTGCTTAACTTAAAACAAATTAGTCATGCCGCTGGTTCTATCTTGCGGTTATATCGTCTTCTTCGCTTCCCGCTGGGATAGTATGCGGGAGATCTCGTCTTTAAGGATATGGAAAGCGGGCCGGGCCATGTCGCCGTGGTTGTAGCCGTCAAGTTTGAAGATCTTTACGTCGGGATGTCCCGCGAGCTTCATCATGCGCCACATATAGAGGTTTTCCTCATATCTTCCGTATAGTTCTGTCTCGGCATCTCCTGTCACTATGATATAGGGAGCGCAGTCTTTCCTCACATGGAAGAGGGGAGCGTTCTCGTCTACGTATGGAGTGAGTTCTCCGATGCCTTTGCTTTTCCTGTCGGCGAAATGCGTGATCACCTGTCCGCTGAAGGGAATAAGTCCTGCGATGCTGTCGGCGTCAATTCCATATTTGGTAAGCCGGTCTTTATCAAGACCGAGCATGCTTGTCAGGAATCCTCCCGCTGAGTGTCCGGCTACGAATATCTTGCTCCTGTCGCCTCCCAGCCGCTCTGCGTTGTCGAAAGCCCAGGCTACTGCCTCTGCGGCGTCATCGATGCATTCGTTGACTCCTACATTGGGTATCAGTCGGTAGTTTGGGGCTATTACTATGTATCCTGCCTCCTTCAGTTCGGCGGGAATCTCTTTTCGGCCCCCGGTCAGGCCGCCGCCATGAAACCATACTACTGTCGGTCTGCCCTCCGCTCCGTCCGGATATAGGATGTCGAGTTTCAGTCGCTCCTTTGAGTATTGATCTTCCTTTGCGGTGAAGGATATATCGGCTTTAGACGTATAGTTGTCAGCCTGTGTCGGGAGTACAGATACTAATGTCAGGAAAAGTGTAAGGATTGTTGATTTCATTGTTGATGGTCTTGAATTTGAAATTATGGAAAAATCATCGGGATTACTCCTTCTGATTCTACATGCTTTGCAAAATTACGCAGAAATATTCTAATAAGCAAATAAGTAGCTGACAAAAATTAATGATAGGATAAATGCGAGATAATCTTGAGT
>CAMWMK010000038.1 GCA_947175295.1 uncultured Porphyromonadaceae bacterium | reverse complement strand
CCGCAAAGAAAGCCACGGCAAAAAAGACGTCGGAAAAAGCCGAGGAGAAGGCTCCCGCAAAGAAAGCCACGGCAAAAAAGACGTCGGAAAAAGCCGAGGAGAAGGCTCCTGCTAAGAAAACCGCTGCAAAAACTGCGGCGAAGAAGACCACAACCAAAAAGAAATGAAGAAGATCACAATAGCTATCGACGGATTCAGCTCGAGCGGCAAAAGCACTATGGCAAAGCAGCTCGCAAGAAAAATCGGATATGTATACGTAGACAGTGGCGCGATGTATCGCGCCACTACACTATACGCCATACGCAACGGAATGACCTCTAAGGAACGCGGGGTAGACACCGCCGCACTCGTAGCGGCACTCCCCGACATCCACATCTCATTCATCATCACTCCGGAGGAGACCCAGCATACGCTGCTCAACGGCGAGGATGTGGAGAAGGAAATCCGCGGAATGGAGGTAAGCGGATGGGTAAGCCCCGTAGCCGTGATTCCCGAGGTGAGGCACTATCTCGTCAAGCTCCAGCAGCAATACGGAAAAGACAAGGGAATCGTGATGGACGGACGCGACATAGGCACCACCGTATTCCCCGACGCCGAGATGAAGGTGTTCGTGCAGGCGAGTCCAGAAGTCAGGGCGCGCCGCCGCTACGACGAACTGATCGAGAAGGGCACTCCATCTGACTATGAGGCAGTGCTCGCCAACATCAAGGAGCGCGACCATATCGACACCACACGCAAGGAATCGCCCCTTCGCAAGGCCGACGACGCCTTCGAACTCGACAACGACCGCCTCACCCGCGAGCAGCAGATGGACGTACTCATAAAACTATTTGAGGAGAAGACCCGTGGCTAAGATCGAGATCGACAACGGAAGCGGCTTCTGCTTCGGAGTGACCACCGCCATCTCGAAGGCGGAAGAGGAACTGGAACGCACCGGTGTACTCTACTGCCTCGGCGACATCGTACACAACGCCGGAGAAGTGGAGCGGCTGCGCAAGAAAGGACTCATCACGGTAGACCATGAGGAGTTTGCGAAACTACACGACGTAAAGGTGCTGCTCCGCGCTCATGGCGAACCGCCATCCACCTATGAGACCGCCCGGCGCAACGGCATAGAGATAATCGACGCCACATGCCCCGTAGTGCTTCAGCTTCAGAAACGCATCAAGGACGCCTACTCCAACTCTGCGGAGCCGCTCGAACACTCCCTCAAGGCTCCCCTCATCCTCATATACGGGAAGCCGGGACATGCCGAGGTCAACGGTCTCGTAGGCCAGACAGATGGAAGCGCCGTAGTGATCCAAGACAAGGCCGACCTCGACAGCCTTGACCTTGACCGCGACATATGGCTCTATTCGCAGACCACGAAGTCGATCGAGGGTTTCCAGGAAATCGTATCGGAAATCAAGTCGAGAAAGACCAAGGGATCGTTCCAATGGTTTGACACCATCTGCCGCCAGGTGGCCAACCGAATGCCGCGCATGCGCGACTTCGCCGCCGGACACGACGTAATACTCTTCGTATCGGGAGCCAAGAGCAGCAACGGCAAAGTGCTCTACGCGCAATGTAAGGAAGTAAACCCGAAGACATACCTCATCACCGACGAAACCGAACTCGACCCCGCATGGATCGAGGGTGCGGAAAGCATCGGCATATGCGGAGCCACTTCCACTCCGCGCTGGCTTATGCAGAAGGTGGCGGAGGAATGTGCCAAAACTGTAGGAGATGACACCGAAGACTGACGAATACTGGATGCGTCAGGCACTCGCCGAGGCCGAAATGGCTTTTGAGGAAGACGAAGTGCCTGTAGGCGCAATTGTGGTATGCAACGACCGCATCATCGGTCGCGGCCACAATCAGACCGAGCGCCTGACCGACGTCACCGCCCACGCCGAGATGATCGCCATAACGGCCGCTCAGGAAAACCTCGGAGGACGCGTGCTTCCCGAATGCACTCTTTATGTCACCGTAGAACCCTGCTATATGTGTGCGGGCGCAATAGGATGGGCCCGCTTCGGCCGTATCGTATGGGGAGCCGACGATTCCAAACGCGGATTTCATTCCTTCTATGGAGGCAAGTCGCCCCTCCACCCCAAGACCCAAACAGCCTCAGGCATCCTCGCCGATGAATGCGGAGCCCTCATGCGCTCCTTTTTCCAGAAAAAGCGCTGACTTTTTTTCCCGAAAGCCTCAAAGAGAGGAGCCATCCCCGGCTCCTCTTTTTTATTTTCCCCTATACATTTACCCTTGCATCCCTACCCCTCCGCGCCCTTTGCATGAAACTCCTCCTGTTACAAAAATATTTCAAATTTTTTACATAAAAATTTCTTAATTCAGATTTTTTCACTAACTTTGCAATATGGAATCCGACGCCATATCAGATTCCCGATCACCTATATATTAATCTCTCTATAGAATATCAGTCCTATGAATGCAAAACCATGGATAGAGGCCATGCGCCTCCGTACTTTGCCGGTAAGCGCCGCAGGAGTGCTCGCCGGTTGCGCCGTGGCATTGGCTTACAATAACTTCAACTGGCTTCCCGCACTAATATGCCTTGTATTCGCACTTGCGGCACAGATAGTAAGCAATTTCGCAAACGAATACTTCGATTTCAAAAACGGCCTTGACCATAAAGGGCGTCAGGGCTTCCGACGCGGAGTGACGGAGGGCGACATCACCCCGGAGAGCATGAAGCGCGCCATGACCGCACTCCTTGCCGCCGACTGCCTCCTTGGCCTGACCCTCATCCACTGGGGTGGATTCTGGCTCATCGCAGTAGGAATACTGATCGCCATAGCGGCTTTCGCCTACAGCGCGGGTCCCTGGCCCCTCTCCCACCACGGCCTCGGAGATGAGGCCGTAGTAGTCTTCTACGGTATCGTGCCCGTCACCCTTACGGCATATCTGCAGTGTGGCGACTGGACCGGAGGCTCTATGGCCGCCTCGCTCGGCGACATGTGGAAGATGGCCGTGATTGTCTCACTCGGAGTGGGACTGCTTGGCGCCAACGTGCTTACGGTCAACAACGTACGCGACGTACGCGATGACGCCCGCGTAGGCAAACGCACCAAGGCCGTAATTTTCGGCCCCAAAGCCATGAAAGCATCATATATAATCTGCGCCTACCTCGGACTGGGACTCATATGGTTTGGCATGCGCAATGCCCTCAACTCTTGGGGATGGGCCGGATATGTGGCCGTCGGCATATGGATGGTGCCTGTCATAATCGCGCTCTTCAAGTTTTCCGACTATCGGCTCAATAAAGTGCTCCGCTACACCGCCCTGCTTCTTTTAGCGGCGATAGTGTGGACCATAGCCGACGTCCTAATGAACTACGACTCCCTGCAGTCGGCCCTCTCCCAAGTCTACCTCGACCCCTTCTACGCCATCTACTGAAAAGCGACACAATCCGGCAGCACACAACTCAATGACTTCACAACCCAATAAAAAAGGGACAGCGCCTTGCGGCACTGTCCCTTTATTCTTCTCTGATCTTCCCGGAAAGATATCCTGTCGTTCCGGCTACGGTCTTCACCGAGGGTGAGATCACTTGCTTGCGATGTGGTCGGATACAGTCAGTGAGTAGCGACCTTTGGCGCGGCGACGGGCAAGTACCTTGCGGCCATCGGCGGTTGCCATTCTTTCACGGAAGCCGTGCTTGTTGATTCTTCTGCGGTTGGAAGGCTGGAATGTTCTTTTCATTTTCTTATATGGTTTTTATTATTTCGATTGTCTATACAATTCCTTTCGGACTGCAAAATTAGTGAATCTATTTGAATTAGCCAAAAATTTCACGCTTTTTTCGCATTTTCCTCCCCAAATTCGTATCTTTTAGGCCCGGATATACCTTGAGTTTTCGTTTTTTTTTGTAATTTTGCACCATAAAACAAAAATGTATAAAACTTCAAACGATATGATGAACGCTCAAGACATCAAGAACGGCACCTGCATCCGCATGGACGGCCAGCTCTACTTCGTGATCGAATTCCTTCACGTGAAGCCCGGAAAGGGCAACACATTCATGCGTACGAAACTCAAGAACGTCGTTGACGGCCGTGTGCTCGAACGCCGCTTCAACATCGGCGAGAAGCTCGAAGACGTCCGCGTGGAGCGTCGTCCCTACTCCTACCTCTATCAGGACGGCAGCGACGACATCTTCATGGATCAGGAGACCTACGACCAGATTCCCATCAAGCGCGACCTCGTGACAGGCGCCGACTTCATGAAGGAAGGCGACATCGTGGAAGTGGTGCGCGACGCATCTACCGACACTGTGCTCTTCGCCGAAATGCCCATCAAGACCAAGCTCGCCATCACTTACACTGAGCCGGGCCTCAAGGGCGACACTGCCACCAACACACTCAAGCCCGCTACTGTAGAGACCGGCGCCGAAATCCGCGTGCCCCTCTTCATCAACACCGGCGAGATCGTTGAGATCGACACACGCGACGGCTCATATGTAGGCCGCGTAAAGGCGTAACCACGCTCTACGTAAAACGCCAAACGTAAAACGTAAAACGCAATACACCCATGATGTTTTCCATTATCGTCCCGGTCTACAACCGGCCGGATGAAGTAAAGGAACTGATGGCGAGCCTCGCTTGCCAGACCGACCGCGGTTTCGAGGCCGTGATAGTGGAAGACGGGAGTACGATTTCCTGCAAGGCGGAAGCCGAGGCCTATGCCCCGGCGGTCGCCTTGCAGTATTTTTATAAAGACAACGAAGGGCGGTCGCCGGCCCGGAATTTCGGCATGGACCATGCCCGGGGCGACTACTTCATCTTCGTAGACAGCGACTGCATACTCCCTCCAGACTACATAGAGAAGCTACGCAAAGCGCTCTCCGAGAAATGGAGAGACTGCTTCGGAGGCCCCGACGACGCCCACGAGTCGTTTACCGACACGCAGAAGGCCATCAACTTCGCCATGACCTCCTTCCTTACCACCGGAGGCATACGCGGCGGAAAGGTGCAGATGGAGAAATTCGTCCCGCGCACTTTCAATATGGGCTTCTCACGCGAGGTCTACGAGAAGGTCGGGGGATTCCGCGAGATGTTCAGCGAAGACATCGACATGTCTACCCGCATCCGCCTCGCAGGCTACGCCCCGGAACTCATACGCGACGTGAAGGTATATCATAAGAGGCGTGGCAGCCTCGCCAAATTCTGGCGGCAGGTACACGTCTTCGGCATGTCGCGCATCACGCTGCAGCTCCTCTATCCCGGCAGCATGAAGGCAGTACACTGGGCGCCCGCCGTTTTCGTGCTCGGAGCCATAGCCATGATCATAGGGGCTTTCTTCAATCCCCTATGGCTGCTCCCGTTGGCGGCCTACATACTCGCGCTATGGATCTCCGCCATCGTATCGACCGGGAGCCTGAAAGTAGGCACTATGGCTGTCGCGGCCTCTATGGTGCAGCTATGGGGCTACGGAACCGGATTCCTGCGCGCCTACATATGGAAGATACTGCTTCGCCACGGCCGCGACGAAGCTCAGGAGATCAAGATGAGGAAAGGAAAATGATGACACGCGAGGATTTCGGCCTTGAGGCCCACGAACCGGAAGAGCCCGACGCGCCTGTGCTCACCATAAAGGAGATGTGCAGGGATGAGCGCCCGCGAGAGCGCGCCATGAATCACGGGATAGGGTCACTGTCCACAGCCGAACTGCTCGCCATAATACTGCGCACCGGACAGCCGGGACTCCCCATCACCGACCTCTGCCGGCAACTGATGGCCGACAACGACAACTCACTCCTGAGACTCGAACGACGCACGCGCCAGGAACTCATGCTCACCAAAGGAATCGGAGCCGCGAAGGCCCTCCAGGTGGAGGCCATGATGGAGATAATGCGCCGCTACCACATTGAACTCACCGACAGCTCCACACGCCAGCTTCACTCCATAAAGACATCAGCATCCATCTATGAGCGAATGCGCTACCGCATCGCCAATCTCGACCATGAGGAAGTATGGATCATACTGCTCAACAGGCGCAACATCGTCTTGAAGGAATTCAGGCTTACCACGGGAAGCTCCGTCGCCTCGGTGTTTGACATCAAGATGATCATCAAGCGGGCTCTGCTCGAAGGAGCGGAGGCTTTGGCGATGTGTCACAACCATCCATCGGGCAATCTCCGCCCCTCACCACAGGACGACAGCATCACGCGCAAACTATATGCGGCCTGCCAGACCATGGACCTCCGCATGATCGACCACATAATAATCTCCGTCAACGGATTCTACTCCTATTGCGATGAAGGACGCCTCTGCTGACACCCGATAAAGAACCGAAATCCATATAAAAAAGGATGTGCCGCTACAGCACATCCATACTCATATCTTATTTCTGTTGTTCCGTTTTCCTTGGATGATGCGGAAACCCGATCATCAGCCGTTGAACCAGTCGGCAAGGTCGCCGAATGTTCCGATGGCGAAAAGCCAATATAGGAGGATGAAGATAAGCACAAGCACTCCGAGCCATACCCAAAGGCGGTTGCGCTGAGGAGCTATATCGTCGTCATCACGGCGCTTACGAAGGTTCTTGTCTGTGTGGCGCATTTCATCAAATGCCTTGTTTTCTTTTTCCTGAAGGTCTTTGTTATCCATAGTATCAAGTGTTTTTATAGTTTATAGTTTCTGTTCACCTCACTTTGTGTGTGTCTTTGTAACTAAAACGCACGAGACGCCCTATGGGTTTAAAAAATCTTCAAAAACGTTAAGCAGCCCACAAAAAATCAATCAATCCCTTAAAACGGCACCGAGTCTCCGAAGCCGTCAGGCATTATGTCCGGTCCTCCGCCGGGCAGCGGCTCGGAAGCGAACCCGAAGTTGGTGCCTCCTCCCTGCGAGAATTTAGAAGCCAAGGTGCCCTCTCCTTCCCCGTCGGAGTTCATCTTCGACTGGAAGCCCATTTTGCCTCCCCCCTTCTCGCCGAGGGCGTTCTGCACGGCCTGGTAGCCTTCCTGCCAGTTCTCGAACTTAGCGTATTTCGATACGAAACGGAGCTTCACGTCGCCTACCGCGCCGCTTCGGTGCTTGGCCACAATTAGCTCCGCCAGTCCCTTTATGTCGTTGCCCTGCGCGTCTTCGGAGCTCCGCGTGTAGTATTCAGGGCGGTGTATGAAGCAGACTATGTCGGCGTCCTGCTCGATGGCGCCCGATTCGCGGAGGTCGGAGAGCACGGGGCGCTTGTCTTCCCTCGTCTCAGTGCTTCGGTTGAGCTGCGAGAGGGCGATGATGGGGATGTTGAGCTCCTTGGCGAGGGCCTTGAGCGATCGCGAGATGGTAGACACCTCCTGCTCGCGGCTGCCGAGCTTCAGGCCTCCGGCACTCATCAGCTGAAGATAGTCGATCATTATCATCTTCACTCCGTGCTCCCTGACGAGACGGCGCGCCTTCGTGCGAAGCTCCGTGATGCTCAGGCCCGGGGTCTCGTCGAGATAGAGGGGAGCGGAATAGACGTTCTTCAGCGAATTGTTGAGCCGGTCCCATTCCTCGTTGCTCAGCTGTCCGCTCTTGATCTTCTCGCCCTCGAGACTCGCTACATTTGACAGCAGACGCTTTACGAGCTGCACGTTGGCCATCTCAAGAGTGAATATAGCCACCGGAATGCTGAAGTTCACCGTCATCTGCTTGGCCATCGAAAGCACGAATGCGGTCTTGCCCATCGCCGGACGCGCGGCGATGATGATGAGGTCGGAGGGCTGCCAGCCCGAAGTCATCTTATCGAGTTCCGTATAGCCCGTCTGAAGGCCCGAAAGGCCCGTAGAGGAGTTGGCGGCGTTCTGTATCTGCTCTATGGCCAGGTTGATCACCGGGTCGATCTGAGTCACCTCGCGCTTGATCTGATTCTGCGAGATGTCGAAAAGAAGCGCCTCCGCCTCCTGCAGGAGGTCGTCGATGTCGTTTCCCTCGTCAAATGCCTTTGTCTCGATATTGGTGGCATAAGATATGAGGCGGCGGGCCAGATATTTCTGCGCCACTATCTTGGCGTGATACTCCACGTTGGCGGCCGAGTATATGTTTGAGGTGAGGCTGGTGATCTTGATCGGCCCTCCTACCTCTTCCAGCTCGCCGTTGGCACGCAGCTGCTCCACTACCGTCAGCATGTCTATCGGCCTCTGCGAGAGGCCGAGCTGCATGATGGCGGCGAATATCTTCTGATTGGTGGGATCGTAGAAACTCTCAGGAGAAAGGATGTCGCATACGTTCATGTATGCGTCTTTCTCTATCATGAGCGCACCGAGCACTGCCTCCTCGAGGTCCGTGTCTCGGGGAGGCAGTTTGCCGGTGGGGTCTGTCATGGGAGCGGCCTGGCGTCGCGTCCCGTTGCGTTTCTGATAATTATTCTGCTCTATAGCCATTATACGATATTTATAGGCCTGCGCGAAGCGCTTCCACTCCCTTGGTGGTCATAGGGATTCCGGGGCCGAGGCGGCGGTGGCCGTCGGCCGTCACGAGATAGTCCTCCTCATTGCGCACTCCGCCGAAGCCGAGCCATTTCTCAGCCTCTTCGAAGTTGATGAAGTCTTTGTGGCGCCCCTCGCTTTTCCATAGCTCGGTGAGTTCAGGCATGAAGTAGATGCCCGGCTCAATCGTGAATACGAAGCCCTCCTCAAGCGGGCGGGCGAGGCGCAGCGATTTGAATCCGAACACGGTGGATTTCGGCTGTCCGTCGTAGCCTACCCATACCTCACCGAGGTTTTCCATATCGTGCACGTCAAGGCCCATCATATGTCCGAGGCCCGTGGGGAAGAACATGGCGTGGGCTCCCGCATGGATGGCCTCTTCTACGTCTCCCTTCATTATGCCAAGGTCCTTGAGGCCCGTAGCAATGGTGCGGGCGGCCTGCATGTGCACGTCGCGGAAAGCCACTCCCGGACGCAGCATGGCCACAGCGTCGCGCGAAGCGGCCTGCTGAAGGTCGTAGATGGCTTTCTGCCGGTCGGTATAAAGAAGGTCTACGGGCACTGTCGACGACATGTCGCCGGCATATCCCATCGCCGTCTCCGCTCCGGCGTCGAGCAGGAAGAGCTGGCCGCTCTCGAGGGTGTTGTTGTAGCTGTGGTTGTGGAGGATTTCTCCGTGCACCGTAGCGATGGTCGGGAATGAGCAGCGCATGCCGTTTTCCGTAGCCACCTTCTCCACTATCGCCTTCATCTGGTATTCGGTCAGCCCCGGACGAGCGGCCATCATGGCGGCCTTGTGCATCATAGCCGTCACAGCGCATGCCTTCTCTATCTCAGCTATCTCCTCGGCGCTCTTATGGTTGCGCATATCCACCACGGCGCGGATCAGAGGCACCGACGGCACAGCTCCGCCGGGCTGCAAGCCGAGCAGCTGCATGAGCTTGAGCTCATGGTCGGCGCGGTAGTAGGGTATGTAGTGGATGGGCGACGCGGCCTCGCGTGCCTTGTCGAGATAAGGACGTAGATCAGCCGATGGGCGCACGTCGGCCACCCCCGCCTTAGCGGCCATCTCATGGAGTGTAGGCTGGTTGCCGGTCCATACTATGGAGTCGATGGTGAGTTCGTCGCCGAAGATTATGTCGCGGTCGTTGTCTACGTCGATGATAGCGTTGAGGCCGTCGTGGTTGAGGCCGAAATAATAGAGGAAAGTGGAATCCTGCCGGAATTCATATTCATTGTCGCGGTAGTTGCATCCCACGCTGTCGTTGCCCAGAAGGAGCACCACTCCCTTGCCGAGGCGTTTCTTCAGTTCGGCACGTCGGCCGATATAGGTTTCTGGTGAAAACATCTGCTGTATCGTTTAATTTTTGGTCTTTTCTGCAAAGTTAATTGAATTTTTTGAAAAAGCAATCCTATACGCACAAAAAAAATCCCGGAAGACCCTGATCCCCCGAGACTGTCAGTCGTCGCGCACCTGCTGTTTCGCAAGGCGTCAAACGCGTTATACGAGTGTCACTACGATTTCCTCGTCGTCCTCATGGACTGTGACCTTGCCTTCGCGGCCGAGCCAGCCGATGGCGGCCATCAGTTCGTCTTTTCTGAGTTTTGTGGCTTTCTTCATGCTTTTCATGCCGAGTCCCTCTGTAGGATTGGCCTCAAGGGCCTTGTAAAGTTCTCCGGCCCATGTTCCGATTGATTCAATAGTCATAGTATTAAAGTTTTTTAATTGGTTATCTACATTTTGTCATTTCTTATAGTCAAAACAACCGGTCAGCGTAAAAGTTTAATAATCCTCTCAGTTTCACTCGTATTCTCCACTTTTCCGGATCCTCCTCCGTCTCTGGCCGCCATATACTTATGGAAAAGCACGCGCCGCACCCTGTCGCGCAGCGTCTGCATCGGCAAATGCCCCTCCATCACGGCCTGCGTCAGACGGCGCAGCTCCTCTTTCGTATCTGCCGGCGAAAGCACGAGGTCGGCGCCTGCCACTATGGCGTCTGCCGCGGAGTAGCCTCCTGCGCCGGCCATGTTGATCGCATCGGTCAACACCAGGCCCTGGAACCCCAACGAATCCCTGACGAACTCCGTAAGTATTTTTTCCGACACAGTCACCGGTATCTCCTCCTCCTCGAGTGCTGGCACGTAGAGATGCCCCGTCATCAGAGCGCTCATGCCGTTGTCGATATATGCCCTGAATGGAAGCAGGTCGGTGGCTTCCAGTTCCCCGCGGGTCTTCCTCACAGCCGGCAGGCGTCTGTGGGAGTCGGCGTCGGCTGATCCATGCCCCGGAAAATGCTTGGCCACGCTTATGACGCCGCCTGATTCCAACCCCTTCGCATAGGCCACTCCCAAGGCGGCCACCCTTTCGGGATCGCTCCCGAAACTGCGCGTTCCGATGCCCGACCTTCCGTTGCCCTCCGGCAGCACGTCGAGCACCGGCCCCAGCACCATATTCACTCCCGCCTGGCGGCATTCGTGCGCAAGTTCGAAGCCATAGTCAAACATGGCGTTCTCGTCGGCCGAAGGTGATATCCGTCCGTTGCGGGGAAATTCCGGCGTGCTGTAGAGGCGCATGGCGAGCCCCCACTCCGCGTCGATGGCGATGAAAGGGGGCACTCCAAGCATCCCCCTGAGCGTCTCTGCGATAGTATCGGCGGCTTCCACTGTCCCCTTAAGCAGCACCACTCCTCCTACATGGCAGTCTACGGCGTATTCACGCAGCATGCGCAGGTTGGCCGCGGAGTCGTCGGAAAACAGTGAAGGCATTATGAGCTGCCCCGCCATTTCCTCCACTGTCATCGTGGCCATGATGGAGTCTGCCCACTCCCGGGCGTCGACGGTGATGTCGTGGAGCGACTGCAGGGAGTCGAGTCCTACTACGACGGCGGAGGAGTCCACACTCGTCCGGCCCTCACGCCCGGAGCATCCGGATATGAACGCGATAAGGCAAGCGGTGCCGGTGAGCACCGCTTGCCTTATCGCGTATTCGTGTCCCGTTGCCTTCACTTGAAGAAGTCAGGGTTGGATGGTCGTGTTGTCCGTTTCGTAAACGAAGCGCGGACGCGGATCGGCCGTCAGCGGAAGTCCGAGGCTGTCGAGATGCTTTACATAGCGCATTATCGGCACGCATAGCTCCGCTTCGTCGGTGTAGATCCATCGTCCGTTGGCCATGGAGCGCATGTCGTCGTTGCCCCACGCCACATAGTCGATTGTGGCTACCGTGTATTCCTTCTCCGGATCTATCTCCTTGAGGTCGATCAGCGCATGCTTCATGTTGCGGGCCGAATCGCATACCACAGTCATCTCGCGGCTCACGGCCTCGCCCCCCTTCTTAGCTACCACTTCCATAGTCTCGATGATGTCTTTGCCTTTAAGGCGCATCACTACGAAGTGATTGCTGAAGGGGAAGGTGCTGAGGATGTGGCCGGCGGTCACTGGGCCCTGCGGAATCGGATTGCGGATGCCCCCTACGTTCATTATCGCGAAGTCGAGCCTCGGTGTGGCCGGATCGGTCTGCCGCAGCGAGTCGAGCACTAAATTACCATACCAGCTTCCGAAGTCGGCCGTCCAGTTGGGGAAGGCTCCTGTGCGTCCCTCGTTGATGAAATCCTGGGCAGCGTAGCCTATCACGTCTCGCTTCACGTTTTCAAGCGAATCGGTGAAGGGCCGGAGGAATTCCCTGATCTTCGGATCGAGGCGTTCTTCCGGAAAGCGGTCGGTCACTGCTATCAGCGAATATTCATAGTCCGCCGGAGTCGTTGTCTTCAGCCGGTCGAGGTCTACGCGTATCTGCCCGATGTATTTGCCCGACTTCCCGGTCTGCACTATCAGCACGGGGCGTCCCTCGGCGTTGTCCACTATGCTCGGATACTGCTCCGGATGGTTAGGATCGATCAGGGTGTGGCTGTGGCCGCCGATTATTATGTCGATGTCTTTCGAGGCGCGCGCCAGCTCCGGATCGGTGGTCTTGTCGTTGCCCTTCGTATAGCCTATGTGGGTTACGGCCACCACCATGTCGCATTTCTTCTTATGCTTCAGGAAAGCGGCCGTCTCGTTGGCCGATTCGATCACGTCTCTGTATCCCATGCCCTTGTAGTTGGCCTGTGCGATGATGGATTCGGGATCGATGTTCATGCCGATAAACCCGATCTTCTTTCCTCCTATGTTGCGTATCGCATAGGGCCGGTAGAGCCCCTCGGCGGGAGTTCCGGTGAAGTCATAGTTGGTAGAGAGGCGTTCGGCCTTAAGCTTCCTCTCGTTATCGGCGAGTGCCTGCAGGCCGTTATCAAACTCATGGTTTCCGAGTATAGCCAAGTCTACGCCGAGCATGTTCTGGAGGGGATACTCCACGTCGCCTTTGAAAAACTTGAAGTAGAGCGTTCCCTGCACCTTATCGCCGGCGTCGATGAGCAGCACGTCCTTGTTGGCCTTCTTCACCGAATCTATTATGGCCTTACGCTGCATCACTCCTCCCCTGCCGTCGGCATCGGGAAGGATAAGCGAATGGGTGTCGTTGGTATGCAGTATTACGAGGTCGCGGGCGGCGGCTCCTGAAGCCGCGCCCGCGATCATGGCTGCGATGATGAGTTTCTTCATCACTGACATTCAATATCTAATCATTGATAATCTATCATTAATCATTGCTGATGAGGTTCTCTCCCGTCATCTCTTTGGGCTGGGGAAGGCCCAGGATATGGAGGAGCGAGGGAGCCACATCGGCGAGGCGACCGTCTTTCACCTTGGCGCTCTTGTCGCCCACATAGATGAAGGGCACGGGATTGAGCGAGTGGGCCGTGTTGGGGCTGCCGTCTTCGTTGAGGGCGTGATCGGCATTGCCGTGGTCGGCGATGATGATGCTCTCATATCCGTGGGCGAGAGCGGCGGTGATCACCTTCTTCACGCATTCGTCAAGCGTAGCCACTGCCTTCTGGATGGCAGGATACACTCCTGTGTGGCCCACCATGTCGCCGTTGGCGAAGTTGACCACAATGAATCCGTATTTCTCGCTGTCGATGGCCTCCACGAGTTTTTCGGTCACTTCAGGAGCCGACATCTCGGGCTTGAGGTCGTAGGTAGCTACCTTGGGAGAAGGCACGAGCACGCGGTCCTCGCCGTCGAAAGGAGCCTCACGGCCGCCGTTGAAGAAGAACGTAACGTGAGCGTATTTCTCGGTCTCGGCGATGTGGAGCTGCTTGAGCTGCTTTGCAGAGAGGTATTCGGCAAGCGTGTTGGCCACGTCTTCCTTCGGGAAGAGGATATGCACGCCGGTGAAGCTGCTGTCATAGGGTGTCATGCAGTAATACTGCAGGTCGGGAATCGGATTCATGCCGGCCTCGGGATGCTGCGTGAGCACTGTGGTGAGCTCCTTGGCGCGGTCGTTGCGGTAGTTGAAGAAGATCACTACGTGGCCTGCGCCGATGCGGCCGTCTACCTTGTCGTTGACGATCGGCTTCATGAACTCGTCGGTGATGCCCTCAGCGTAGTATTCCTCTACGGTCTTCACTACGTCGGAGCTTTCCTTGCCACGGCCGTAGATGAGGAGGTTGTAGGCTTCCTTCACGCGGTCCCAGTTCTTATCTCGGTCCATGGCGTAGTAGCGGCCGATCACAGTAGCGAGGTGTCCGGCGCTCTTCGCGCAGTGGTTTTCCACGTCCTGCAGGAATCCTGCGCCCGACTTCGGGTCGGTGTCGCGGCCGTCCATGAAAGCGTGAATATACACCTTGTCGAGGCCGTAGGCCTTAGCTGTGTCGCAGAGCGCGTAGAGATGGTCGAGGCTTGAGTGTACGCCTCCGGCCGAGGTAAGGCCCATGAAGTGGATCGGCATGCCGGTCTTCTGGGCGTAGGTGAAGGCGCTCTTGATCTCGGGGTTCTCCATGAAGCTGCCGTCGGCGATGGCGCGGTTGATCTTCACGAGGTCCTGATATACTACGCGGCCTGCGCCGATGTTGAGGTGGCCTACCTCGGAGTTGCCCATCTGTCCGTCGGGCAGACCTACGTTCTCGCCCGAAGCCTGAAGCTGGGAGTTGGGATATTCGGCCACGAGGCTGTCGATGAAGGGAGTCGGGGTATTGAAGATGGCGTCATCCTTCTGATGATCGCCGATTCCATATCCGTCAAGGATAATCAAAAGAGCTTTTTTGTCCATATTGTTGAGTTGTCTTTTTTTTGTCGATTATTTATTTCCAGGGGTTGGATACCATATAATGCTTATATAGTATATAACAATCCATCGCCTGAATAATACTATCGGAATGCAAATTTACGCAAAAATCCCGAAATATGCAAGTTGACGCACCATCGCAAATCACCGCCAACACATCGCAAAACGCACTTACCGAAACGCGAAACGCACAATATATCTCCCACCTGCGCGTTGATAAGGTATGGATACGCGTATGATCAACCATAGGAGATTGGCGGGAGCCCTTGCCGGAATGGCCGCCCTCGCAGCCGCCTCGTCCGCCCACGGACAGCTGGCTGCAAATGCCTATTCGTTTTTGGAGGTGTCGTCGGCCACCCATGCCCTCGCCCTCGGTGGATACGCCATCGCGGCGGCCGGCCCCGACCCGATGATGGCAGACCAGAATCCGGCCCTCCTGGGCCCCGAGATAGGACGCGTGGCCGCACTTGGCTATATGCGCTATTTCGGCTCGTCAAACTTCATGGCGGCTCGCTTCGCCCAATCCGCCGGCGAGCGCGGAGCCTGGAGCGCCGCTATCCGCTACCTCGACTACGGATCCATCGACGGATACACACCAGACGGAAGCTATACAGGTTCGTTCAAGCCGCAGGACATAGCTGTGGAAGGCACCTACAGCCACGACTTCACCGACCGCCTCCGCGGCGGCATCACAGCCAAGTTCATCTACAGCAACTATGAGGAATACTCCGCCATGGCTCTCGCCGCCGACCTCGGCCTCAACTACTACAATGAGGAGAACGACCTCTCCCTCGCACTGGTGATCAAAAATGCCGGCGGACAGGTGAAGCGATTCAATGAGGAGTATGACCATCTCCCCTTTGATGTACAGCTCGGATATATGCAGGCACTCGGGTCTGGCCCTTTCTCGCTCGCCATCACGGCCCATCACCTCACCCATTGGAAACTGCCCTACTATAAACACGACACCAATTCAGGCACCGACACCGCCACCGAAGAAGAGGAGTATAAGTTCATCCCCACTTTCTTCCGCCATCTTACGTTCGGCCTCCAGTATATGCCGTCTGATAGATTCTACGTGGCACTCGGCTACAACTATAAGATGCGCGGGGATATGGCTACGTATCAGCGCAGCTTCCTGAGCGGCTTCTCGCTTGGTCTGGGCCTTAACGTAAAGGATTTCGCAGTGAGTGTAAGTTTCTCGCAGCCGCATAAGTCGGCTACCACGCTCGGGCTTAATCTCGCCTACTATATGTAAGACAAAGGGCGCATCAGCGCCCTTTTTTTATATCTTAAAAGAATGTATCGATGCGCCCTTACTTGCGGAAGGGAATCGAATGAACCACCCTTACCGGCACGCTCTGGCTCAGATGGCGCCCCGGAAGCCAGCTCGGCATCTCCGACAGCAGCCGGATGGCCTCCTCATTGAGCGATTTGTCACACCCTCTTATCACCCGGATATGCGAGATGTTGCCGTCGATGTTGACTACGAAGCTGCATGTCACCCTCCCCTCTATGCCCCGCTCATAGGCATCCGTAGGATACTGGCGGTTGCTATTGATGTAGTTGAGCAAGGCCTCGTGGCCGCCGGGAAATGAAGGCTTCACCTCCACAAAGTCATATTCAAACACTTCTTTATACGATTTGCAGCCGTTGGCTGAATGCCCGGCCGAAACGCGACACGTCTGAGCCGCCGCACTTCCGGCAGCCAGCACAAAGGCGATTATGGAGGTAAGGAGAGAGATCAAGGTCGTTTTCATTGTTGTCTTTAATAAGGTGCCCGTTTCCTGAGGCCAGAGGCCTGAAGAAGGTGCTTAGATTAGTAATCGCAAATTTAGGCCGAATCCGCGACATATGCAAATGCGTTAGCACCATATTAAACTTATTTAACGTTATTTGGGATTTCCCTTCCATATTGCGTCAAGTTGGGCGGTTAAAGATTTGCGCGTTTCGCGATTTTTACTTAATTTTGCGGACAATAAACTTAACTTATAGGAATATGAAGATACTCGTGACCGGCGCGGCCGGATTTATCGGCAGCGCGGTCTGCCGCCGTCTCCTCGACAAGGGCGACACGGTGGTAGGCCTCGACAACATCAACGACTACTACGACCCGGAACTGAAATACGGTCGCCTCAGCCAGCTCGGCATCGAAAAAGACGACGTGGCATGGTATAAGTTCGCACAAAGCTCTACCGACGAGCGCTTCTCTTTCATACGCATGAACCTCGAAGACACACAGGCCATGCAGATGCTTTTCGCCAACGGCGGATTCGACATCGTCGTAAACCTCGGAGCCCAGGCCGGAGTGCGATACTCCATCACAAATCCGCAGGCCTACATCGAAAGCAACATCGACGGATTCATCAATATCCTCGAAGGCTGCCGCCACAACAAGGTGAAGCATCTCGTCTACGCTTCCTCCTCAAGCGTATACGGCCTAAACGGACAGGTCCCCTTCTCCGAACACCACGGCATCGCCCACCCCGTAAGCCTCTACGCCGCCACTAAGAAGAGCAACGAGCTTATGGCACACGCATACTCGAAACTTTACGACCTGCCTACCACAGGCCTCCGCTTCTTTACCGTCTATGGCCCCTGGGGACGCCCCGACATGTCGCCGTTCCTCTTCATCGACGCCATCCTGCACGACCGCCCCATAAAGGTCTTCAACAACGGCGACATGCTGCGCGACTTCACGTATATCGACGACATCGTGGAAGGCATCGTCAGGATATGCGACGTGATTCCGGAAGGCAACAAGGATTGGGACGAGACGAATCCCGACCCGGCTACATCCCCCGCCCCCTACCGCGTCTACAACATCGGCAACCAGCAGCCTACACGCCTGATGGACTACATACGCTGCATCGAGAACGCCATCGGACGCGAGGCCAAGAAGGACTTCCTTCCCATGCAGCAGGGCGACGTATATCAGACCTACGCCGACTCCTCAGCCCTCGCCGAAGCCACCGGCTTCAAGCCCGACACACGGCTCCAGGACGGCATCGACCGCACCGTAGCCTGGTTCAAGCAATACTACAACCTCTAACCCCCTTAACCCTTAACCCCTTTAATTAAGTTCGCCTGCGAACTTAATTAAAAAAATATTTGCGGATGCGGGAATTTTTTATTACCTTTGCATCCGCAATGCAGGCACCCATAGTTCAATGGATAGAATAATGGATTCCGGTTCCATCGATTGGGGTTCGACTCCCCATGGGTGTACCACCGCGCCGGACAGTTTTTGTCCGGCGCTTTTTTTTTTAAAAACCAACCGACATTGAAACGCAACTACTACCTGGCGGCCATCGCCGCTCTCGCAATCGCGATCTCAGCCGGAGCTCCAGAAGCCTCCGCTCAGAAATACAGGGATACTTCCCTCTCAAATAAGGAAAGGGCCGAACTCGTGCTCAAGGAGCTCACGCTCGACGAGAAGATAGCCATGATGATGGACGACAGTCCCGCCGTGGAACGCCTCGGCATCAAACGCTACAACTGGTGGAACGAAGCGCTCCATGGAGTGGGGCGCGCCGGATTCGCAACCGTATTCCCGCAGGCCATCGGCATGGCCGCCACTTTCGACGACGCCCTGCTCCGCGACATCTTCACCTGCATCAGCGATGAGGCCCGCGCAAAGTTCAACACCCTGGGCGACGAGGACGTGACGCGCTACAAGGGACTGACCTTCTGGACCCCCAACGTAAATATCTTCCGTGACCCACGCTGGGGACGCGGACAGGAGACATATGGCGAAGACCCTTATCTCTCCTCAATGCTCGGAAAGGCGGCCGTGGAAGGCCTGCAAGGTCCTGCCGACGCAAGGCAGATCAAGACCATAGCCTGCGCCAAGCACTATGCCGTGCACAGCGGTCCGGAATGGAACCGCCATTCCTTCGACGCGCGCGACATCGATCCACGCGACCTCTGGGAGACATATCTTCCGGCATTCAAGACCCTCGTAGACGCCAACGTAGGCCAGGTGATGTGCGCCTACAACCGCGTGGAGGGCGAGCCATGCTGCAGCAATAAGCGCCTGCTCAACGACATACTGCGCAATAAATGGGGCTACGACAAAATAGTGGTGTCCGACTGCTGGGCCATACGCGATTTCTTCCGCCCCGACGCCCACGCCACCCATCCCTCCGCCACAGAGGCGAGCGCCGACGCCGTGATCTCCAGCACCGACCTCGAGTGCGGTTCGGCATATAAGAACCTTCGCGAGGCCTACGACAAGGGTCTCGTCTCGGAGGATGCCATCGACCGCAGCCTCCTGCGTCTTCTCGAGGCACGCTTAAGCCTCGGTGAGCTTTTCAACGATCCCGGCGAATGGGATTCACTCGGACAGAACGACATCTGCAGCCCCGCCCACAAGCAGCTCGCGCTCGACGCGGCCCGCAAGTCGATGACCCTGCTTAAGAACAACGGTATACTCCCCCTGAGCCCCGACGCCAAGATCATGGTGATGGGACCCAACGCCACCGACAGCGTGATGCAGTGGGGCAACTACAACGGTTTCCCGACACGCACCACCAGTATCCTCGAAGGCATACAGGCCATCGCGCCACAGGCGCGCTACCTCAAGGGCTGCGACCACGTGAAAAACAACAATACCGTCTCCACTTTCGACATGCTCTCAAGCAACGGCCAGAAGGGCATCACGGCTAAGTATTGGAACAATACCGCAAAGGAAGGCTCCCCTGTGGCCACCGAACAGATAAGCTTCCCGATCAACAAGAATACGGGGGGTGCCACCGTGTTCGCACCCGGAGTAAACCTTGAGGATTTCTCCGCTACCTTCTCCACTGTCTTCACCCCTGAGGAAAGCGGGGAATACTTCATCAACATGACCGCCTCCAGAGGCCTGAAAGGACTTAAGGTCAACGGCGAGCGCGTGGCGAAGTCATACGGCTCGAACCCTACCAACGACTATGCCTACGCCATCCAGGCCGAGAAAGGAAAATCTTACGACATCGAGATCGACTGGGTCAACGACCGCCCGGGCACGGCAGTGCTGAAGTTCGACATCGGTCGCAGCGTGAAGTATGACACGGATTGCGCCGATTCCGACGTAGTGGTGTTCGTAGGCGGTATCTCGGCTGCCCTCGAGGGCGAGGAGATGCCGGTGACGGTGGAGGGATTCAGAGGTGGCGACCGCACTTCCATCGAACTTCCCGCCGTTCAGCGCGAGCTTATCCGCGATCTCAGGAAGCAGGGCAAGAAGATAGTATTCGTCAACTGCTCCGGCAGCGCCATGGGCCTGGCGCAGGAGGATGAGCTCTGCGATGCCGTGCTCCAGGCCTGGTATCCGGGCGAAGCGGGCGGCACCGCCGTAGCCGAGACCCTCTTTGGCCTCAATAATCCTGCCGGACGCCTCCCCGTAACGTTCTACACGGGCGACGCGCAGCTCCCCGACTTCGAAGACTACGACATGACGGGACGCACCTACCGCTACATGACCGACAAACCGCTATATGCGTTCGGCCACGGCCTGAGCTACACTACCTTCGACTACTCCGCTCCCAAGGTAAAGGGTGGCAAGGCCGGCAACCCCGTCAGGCTTAGCGTAAAGGTGAAGAACAGCGGCGACCGCGATGGCGACGAAGTGGTGCAGGTCTATGTCAAGAACCCCGCCGACCGCGAGCTCAACAAGACGCTCCGTGCCTTCAGGAGAATCCATCTGAAAGCCGGAGAGGCGAAAGATGTTGAGTTCGAGCTCGCCCCGGATGCCTTTGCCTTCTACGACACTGTCTCAGGCGAGATCAAGGCCCTCCCCGGCTCATACGAGGTGGCGGTAGGCCCCGCATCCGACAATACAGCATCCGTAATGATAGATTATAAGTAGCTGTTCAAATTAAACGCATATCATCCGCTCTGACGATTCCGAGGCGATTTGGCCGCGGAGCGAATGAGCGATGCGGGCATCGTGAATGAGCTTCAAGGCCAAAGCGGCCGGAATCGGCAAGCGGATGATGTGCGAGATCCTATTCATGACATGAACTTTTATTGTATCGTTTTAATTTGAACAGCTACTTAAATGATTAAGTCCATATTGACGATGATGTCAGTGGTCCTGAGTCTCTCCGCCAATGCAGAGAGGCTCAGGACCATGAAGGTGATGAAGGAAGCCGACTTCATGGCCCCTCCCGTGATACGCCTCGACAGCGACGAGCGGATATCCGTCAATTTCGACGAGTGGAGCGAAGACTACAGCGATCTTCAATACCGTCTCATCCACTGCGGTCCCGACTGGAAACCGTCGGGGCTGCTCGAGTCGGAATACCTCGACGGCTTCAACATCGCCGATATCGACGACTGGGCCTTCTCGCAGAACACTTTCGTGCATTTCGTCAACTATCAGGTGACAATCCCTAACGAAAGCATCAATCCTCAGCTTTCGGGAAATTACATAATGCAGGTATTCGAGCGCGACAACCCCGACGAGACCATCGGCGAGGCTCGCTTCTCGATAGCCGAGCACTCCGCCGACATCACCGGAGGCATATCTTCACGCACCGACCGCGGACTGAATACGGAGTGGCAGCAGATGGAGCTGACGGTGGTGCCGACAGATGCGGCGATCGACGACCCATACTCCATGCTGAGGATCGACATTACGCAGAACAGCGCCCCATATACCACCTCTACCATCCGCACCCCGTCGCGTCTGGAGGGAAAGGGCATAGTCTATTCCCATATCCCGCAACTGATATTCAAGGCAGGAAACGAATTCCGGCGCTTTGAGACCGTCCGCACCAACTACAACGATATGCACGTAGACTCCATGCGCTTCCTTAGCCGCAACTATCACGCCTGGCTCACTCCCGACAGCGAGAGGGATTCACGCCAGTACAGCTACGACCAGACCCAGCAGGGACGGTTTCTCGTCAGGGAATACAATTCCACCGACTCCGACCTCGGAGCCGACTACGTGACGGTACATTTCAGGCTCGACGCGCCGGAAGTGGTCGATGCCGATGTCTTCGTGGAGGGGGAATTCACAGGTTGGAGACGCGACCCGTCGACCCGCATGACCTACGACTACCGACAGGGTGCCTATCTGCTGGAGATGCCCCTGAAGCAGGGCAGCTACAACTACCGCTACGTGGCTGTTCCCCGCCATGGCGACAGACACCCCGACCCATCCGTGATAGAAGGCAACAAGCACGAGACGCGCAATGAATACCGCGTCCAGGTATGGTACCGTCCCGTCGGCGCCCGCTACGACCGCCTCCTCGCCGACAAGACCTTCCTCCTTCAATAAGTAGCTGTTCAACACTTACTCTTAAGCCACTCCCTGGCAGTAAGGTCGAGCTCCTCATACCATCGCTCGCCAAACCGCCTGATCAGAGGCTCCTTAAGGAACTCATAGACGCGCACTCCGTTTTTGCGGCCCAGTATCTCCGCGCATTTGCATATCTTCCAGCGGTGATAGTTCACGGCCGTCATGCCGCCGTAGTCTTTAAGGCGCACGGGATAAAGGCTGCAGCTGATGGGCTTGAAGAATTCCGTCCTCCCCTCGCGGCGCAGCTTCTCAAGCACGCACAGGCATTTTCCTCCAGGCGCATAGCAGGTGAAGATGCAGTCCTTGCCGTTGACGATGCTCGTCACCAGGTCGCCCTCCTCATCCACATACGAAGCCCCCTGCTCCCGGGCCACTTCCTGCGCAGCCGGCGAAAGATACGGCATTACCTTCGGCAGAAGCGCGTCGAGCCGCTCCTTCTCCTCCGGAAGCAGCGGAGCGCCCGCATCCCCCTCTATGCAGCATTCCCCGAGACACGAATCGAGGTCACATTCAAAAAATCTCTCCACTACATCAAGGGAGACAAGTGTATCATTGATCTGTATCATGATTTTAGTATTTAGTCTGGATTTCAGCGACAAATAATTATGACTTGCTTTAGCTTGAGCGTAGCTAATTATGCATTATGAATTATGCATTATGCATTATGAATTATGCATTATGAATTATGCATTACCACTTACCCCCCTTTAAACAAATATATTCGAAAGCTGCTTCTCAAGCTCCGACGAAGTTATGTTGGTGGTGATTATGCCGTCCTTGGCCACTGAGATATTGCCCGTCTCCTCGCTCACCACGATGCAGAGCGCGTCGGAAGCCTGGCTCATTCCGAGCGCCGCACGGTGGCGCAGCCCCAGATGCTTCGGAATGTTCATGTCGTGGCTCACCGGAAGAATACACCCCACCGAGACGATGCGCCGCCGCGCTATGATCATAGCTCCGTCGTGGAGCGGAGAATTCTTGAAGAATATGTTCTCGATCAGGCGCGTATTGATGTCGGCGTCTATGATGTCGCCCGTCTTCTCGTAGTCGTCGAGCGGCACCTTCCGCTGGAAGCATATCAGCGCACCCGTCTTCGATTTCGACATAGAAAGGCACGCGTAGACCACTGCCATCACGAGTCCGTGATAGGTGTTGGCCTCCTTCGGCCCGTGATGGAAGATGCGCTTAAGCTGACTCAGATGCCCCCGCGATCCTATCTCTATCAGGAAACGCTTTATCTGGTCCTGGAAAAGGATCACGAGCACGATGAGGCCGATGCTCATGAACTTGTCGAGTATCGTGCCCGTAAGCTTCATGTCGAAGATCTCGGCAGCCACCACCCAGATCATGATGAAGAGCAGCACGCCGTAGAAGAGACTGATCGTCCCGGAGCTCTTCATAAGCTTATATATATAGAAGAGCAGTGCCCCGACTATCAGAATGTCAAGTATGTCTTTTATTCCAAACGATATCATCAGTCTTCAATCTTTAATCATTAAGACTACGTCGCGCGCCTGCACGGTGGCCGCCACGTCGTGCACCCTGATGATGGAGGCGCCGTGGAGCTGCGCGAAGGTCTGCAGCGCTATGGTGCCCGGCAGCACTTCGGCCGGAGTGAGCCCCAGTGGCCTCCAGAGCATCGATTTGCGCGACACCCCTACCAGCACCGGAAGTCCGATGCGGCATATCTCGTCGAGCGACGCCATGAGGCGGTAGTTCTGCTCGGCGTCTTTAGCAAAGCCGAAGCCGGGGTCTACTATGATGTCGCATACCCCCCGTTCGCGCAGTTCCTTTATTCGGTAGGCAAGTTCGCTTATCACGTCGGCCGTCACGTCGGTGTAGTCGGTATGCTGCTGCATCGTGGCCGGTACCCCGCGCATGTGCATGAGGATGTAGGGCACCCGGAGTTCGGCTACGGTGTCAAACATATCGGCATCCATCGTGCCCCCCGAGATGTCGTTGATGATGTCGGCTCCAGCCTCCACGCAGCGGCGGGCCACAGCGGCGCGGAATGTGTCGATGGATATGATGGCGGCGGGCCACTCTCGGCGCACGATGGCGATGGCGCCGAGCAAGCGCCTCAGCTCCGTGTCGGCGTCTACTGGCTCGGAGCCCGGACGCGTGCTGCAGGCGCCGATGTCGATGCAGTCGGCTCCCTCGTCGCGGATGGCGCGTACGCGCGCCGCCGTTTCCGCTTCGTCTTCAGCCCGGCATCCGGCATAGAAGGAGTCTGTCGTGACGTTGAGTATGCCCATTATCCATGGCCGCCGGAAGTCGTGGAGGCGGCCGCGTATGTTGATTGTGAGGTCGTGATTCTGTTTCATGACGCAAATTTAGTATTTTTTTGGCAGTTACGGAAATTTTTTGTAATTTTGCATCCGGATTTGCAATCGCTGGCAGGAAGGGCGCGAGAGTTGCGCCTACGAAAAGGATACCTGTTATGTTGCAAACGTAATTTTAAACATTTATACTACAATGGATTTAATCAAAGTAGTGGAGGAAGCATTCGCAACTCCCAAAAAAGAATTCGACACATTCGGCCCCGGCGACACAGTGACTGTCGCTTACCGAATCAAAGAGGGTAACAAAGAGCGTATCCAGCAGTATCGTGGCGTAGTGATCCGCATCTCCGGCCATCAGGACAAGAAGCGCTTCACAGTGCGCAAGATCTCCGACGGCATCGGCGTAGAGCGTATCTTTCCCATGGAGTCGCCCTTCATCGAATCTATCACAGTCAACAAGCTCGGTAAGGTACGCCGCGCGAAACTCTACTATCTGCGCAACCTCACCGGCAAGAAGGCCCGCATCAAGGAGCGCTTCGTAAAGAAGGAGAAGTAATCCCTAAGCGATCTTCGCAGAATAAAGGCCCGATGGAACCTCCCCGTTCCATCGGGCCTTTATTCTATCCGGCCGCATATGCGGGGGCACATGCTTTTTTACTGCTGTCGGCTTCAGCCGACAATCCCCGAAATTTGTTATATGGATATATGGCAAAGAAAGAAAAGAAAAAGAAAGTGACGCTTACCTCCGAAGCGCGCCAGGGGCTCGTGGTGAAGAACACCGGAAGCGCCTACGATGTCCGTCTCCTCGACGGCGACACCGTCAGCTGCCGCGTGAAAGGCAATTTCCGCATCAAGGGAATACGCACCACCAATCCCGTGGCCGTGGGCGACCATGTCATGGCAGTACGCGCTACCGACGACGTATGGTATATCACCGAGATCCTCCCACGCAGGAACTATATAATCCGCCGTGCCTCCAACCTCTCGAAGGAGTCGCACATACTCGCGGCCAATATCGACAGGGCGTTGCTCGTAGTCACGCTGAAGGATCCCGTGGTGCCGCTGACGTTTATCGACCGTTTCCTTGCTACGGCGGAGGCCTACCGCATCCCCGCGGGACTGGTGATCAACAAATGCGACACCTGGGACGATGACGACCGCGAACTCGGCGAGGCCATGAAATACCTCTACGACTCCATCGGCTATCCTACCCTTATTGTGTCGGCCGCTACCGGATTCGGCCTCGACTCGCTCAGGGAGACGACCGCCGACAACATATCGCTCTTCGCCGGAAACAGCGGTGTGGGAAAGTCTTCGCTCATCAATACCCTCATCCCGGGCGCTGATCTACGCACAGGCGAGATCTCGGAGCTTTACCACACCGGTACCCACACCACAACCTTCTCCGAAATGCTCGACCTCCCCTATGGCGGCGAGATAATCGACATCCCCGGAGTGCGCAGCTTCGGCACAATCGACTTCACGGTGGAAGACACCGGGCATTTCTTCCCGGAGATATTCAAGGCGTCCCATGACTGCCGGTATGGCGACTGCCGCCATACGGGTGAACCCGGATGCGCCGTAAAGGAAGCCGTCGCCGACCACCGCATTGCGGAATCGCGCTACGCATCCTATCTCAGCATCCTCGAGGAAGTGCTCGACGGCGCCGACGACAAATACCGCAAAGCCCACTGACCTGAATCTAAAATCTCTTTTACCGGTTTTGGCTTTAGCCCAAACAATACCGATCCCTGCTAAAAAATTGACTACGCACATGAACAAAACCATGACCCTCATTTCGGCAGCCCTCCTGATGGCGGGTGCCGTGACGTCCTGCCAGAAGACCGCTTCCGACTCCGCGAGAAGCGCTTACGACAGGCAGTTTGAAGACTATCCTACCTACAACGGCGACGACCTCGAGCTGACCGTTGACTCCACCGGAACACGTTTCCGCCTATGGAGTCCGAAGGCTGAAGAAGTAGAGCTATCCCTCTACAATGAGGGTCTCAACGGCACGCCGTATCAGACCGTGCAGATGACATTCCAACCCGAAAACGGCACCTGGACCGCTTCCCTCCCGGAACAGCTCTACGGAAAATACTACACCTTCAAGGTGAAGCACGACGGCAAGTGGCTCGCGGAGACACCGGGCGTCTGGGCGAAGGCCGTGGGCGCCAACGGCAAGCGTGCGGCGATCATCGACTTCGCTCAGACCGATCCCGAAGGGTGGGCCGAAGACAAGGGTCCGAAGGTCGATAATTTCACCGACGTGATAGTATATGAGATGCACCACCGCGATTTCTCCGTGTCGCCTACTTCAGGCATCGCGAACAAGGGTAAGTTTCTCGCGCTGACCGAGCAGGGAACTCTTTCGCCCGAAGGCCTGCCCACCGGCATCGACCATCTGAAGGAACTCGGAGTGACCCACGTGCATATCCTCCCGAGCTATGACTATAATTCCGTCGACGAGACGGCCCTGGAGAAAAACCAATACAACTGGGGCTACGACCCGCAGAACTACAATGCCCCCGAGGGCAGCTACTCTACCGATCCGTCCGATCCCGCGGCGCGCGTGAAGGAGATGAAGCAGATGGTGAAGGCGCTCCACGAAGCAGGCATCGGCGTGATCATGGATGTGGTCTACAACCATACGGCGGAGAACGACGGCTCCAACTTCGAACTGACCGCTCCCGGCTACTACCACCGCCACTGGGACGACGGCTCCTATTCCGATGCCTCCGGTTGCGGCAACGAGACTGCCTCCGACCTCCAGCAGATGCGCGACTACATCATCAATTCGGTGAAATACTGGGCGGATGAATACCATATCGACGGTTTCCGCTTCGACCTCATGGCCATCCATGACATGGAGACCATGAATCAGGTGGCTGCGGAGCTGAAGAAAGTCAATCCCTCCATCTTCGTCTACGGCGAGGGCTGGACGGCCGGCGATTCACCTCTCCCCGCAGAGCAGCGCGCCCTTAAGGAGAACGTTGCGAAGATGACCGATATAGCGGTTTTCTCAGATGATATCCGCGATGCGGTGAAGGGCCACTACTCCAATGCCGAAGACCGCGGCTTCGCTACCGGAAAACCCGGCAACGAGGAGACCGTGAAGATCGGCATCGTGGCCGCTACGGCCCATCCGCAGGTGGACTATTCGAAGGGCAACAACTCCAAGTTCGCCTACGCCTCGAGCCCCGAGATGATTGTCAACTACGTCAGCTGCCACGACGACCTGACGCTGACCGACAAGCTCCGCAAGTCGATGCCCGACGCTACCGACGAAGAACGCATGAAGGCGGCGAAACTGGCGCAGACCATCATATTCACTTCGCAGGGCACCCCCTTCATGTTTGCCGGCGAGGAAATCTTCCGCGATAAAAAAGGAGTCCACAATTCCTACCAGAGCCCCGACTCCATCAATGCCATCGACTGGAGCCTAAAGGCGAAAAACCATGACCAGATGGACTACTACAAAGGCCTCATCGCCCTGCGCAAGCAGCACCCCGCCTTCCGCATGACTACAGCCGAACAGATAGCCGAGCATCTGGAATTCGACAGCATCGACCGGGAGAAGACCCCCAACCTCATCAGCTACACCCTTAAGGACAACGCCAACGGCGACTCCTGGAAAGACATCAAGGTGATCTTCAACGGCAGCGACCAACCCCGCACCGTAGACCTCCCCGAAGGCACATGGCAGGCAGCAGTAAAAGACGGCAAAATCGACCCCGCCGCCAACCTCGGTACCTTTACCGGCACCGCCACCGTCTCCCCCCGCACCGCCCTCATCCTGAAGCGCTGACCATAGTAAAGGCAGCTTTAAATGTATAGTGTCATCAAAATATTTTCAGCTGAAATTCAGCGACAAATAATTATGACTTGCTTTAGCTTGAGCGTAGCTAATTATGCATTGTGAATTACCACTTAATTTCCTCATCCAAAGGCTCCCGAGTAGGATACACCCTCTCGGAAGCCTTCTTCTTTACCCCCTTCTTCTTCCGCTCAGACCTATCCGACTTACCGGACTTACCAGCCTTATCCGTCTTTCCCGAAACCGAATCCCGGCGTCTATTCCCCACCGAATCATTATCGATGACAGTCACGGCAGGCCCCGCGGCATTACGCGAACCGCAGTTGCGGAAAATGAATCCCGAACCAATACACAAGAGGGCCGCGGCCGCAACGGCCACGAGCCCTCTTCTTTCCTTTGACGTAAGCGGATTCTTCATAAATTTCTGAAAGCCAATACTGCGCGAAGCGCCGATACTCAACTCCGGTTCGCCCTCTTCCTCTCGTTTTCGTCAAGGATGATCTTGCGCAGACGAAGATGATTGGGGGTCACCTCCACATACTCGTCCTCCTTGATGTATTCCAGCGCCTCTTCAAGCGAGAATACCACCGGAGGCACGATCTTAGCCTTGTCGTCCGCACCCGAGGCACGCATGTTGGTCAGTTTCTTCGACTTCGTTACGTTCACCACGATATCGTTGTCTTTCGCGTTCTCGCCTACCACCTGTCCGGCGTATACCTCATCCTGCGGGAAGATGAAGAAGCGGCCACGGTCCTGAAGCTTGTCGATCGCGTAGGCATAAGCCGTGCCGGCCTCCATTGCAATCAGCGAACCGTTGGTACGCCTTTCGATGTCACCCTTCCAGGGCTGATACTCCAAGAAACGGTGGGCCATGATGGCCTCTCCTGCCGTAGCCGTCAGCACATTGTTGCGCAATCCGATGATGCCGCGCGAAGGGATGTGGAATTCTATGTTGATGCGGTCGTTCTGGGTGTCCATGCTGACTATCTCGCCGCGGCGGCGAGTCACCATATCCACTACCTTCGAACTGTATTCCTCAGGCACATTGATTGTCAGAGCCTCCACCGGCTCGCACTTCACGCCGTCGATTTCCTTGATGATCACCTGCGGCTGACCTACCTGCAGCTCGTAGCCCTCGCGGCGCATGGTCTCGATGAGGATCGAGAGATGCAGCACGCCTCGGCCGAATACGGTCCACTTGTCTTCCGTCTCCCCCTTGCTTACGCGGAGGGCGAGGTTGCGGTCGAGCTCCCTCATGAGGCGGTCGTGGATGTGGCGTGACGTTACGAACTTACCGTCCTTTCCGAAGAAGGGGGAATTGTTGATGGTGAATGTCATCGACATTGTCGGCTCGTCGATGGCGATGCGCGGAAGGGGTTCGGGATTCTCTATTGATGAAACGGTATCGCCGATCTCGAAGTCCTCGAGGCCCACGATGGCGCAGATGTCGCCCGAGCTTACCTCCTGCACCTTCTTGCGGCCCATGCCCTCAAAGGTGTGGAGCTCCTTGATGCGCTGTTTCTTCACGCTGCCGTCTTTCTTGCAGAGTGCGATGTCCATGCCCTCGCGGAGAGTGCCGCGATGCACGCGACCCACTGCAATTCGGCCCACATAGCTTGAGAAGTCAAGGCTCGTTATGAGCATCTGGGGGTCGCCTTCAAGCTGCGTCGGAGCCGGAATGTTTTCAATGATTGCGTCGAGCACTGCCGTGATGTCATCGGTGCGCACTTTCCAGTCGTTGCTCATCCAGTTTTCCTTCGCGCTGCCGTATACGGTCGGGAAATCGAGCTGGTCTTCTGTAGCGTTGAGGTTAAACATCAGGTCAAACACCATCTCGTTCACCTCATCGGGCCGGCAGTTGGGTTTGTCCACCTTATTAATAACGACAACCGGCTTCAGCCCCATCTGGATGGCCTTCTGAAGCACGAAGCGCGTCTGTGGCATCGGACCTTCGAAAGCGTCGACCAGCAGCAGACAACCGTCGGCCATATTGAGCACACGCTCCACCTCGCCTCCGAAGTCGGCGTGTCCCGGGGTGTCGATGATATTGATCTTAGTGCCCTTGTAATTGATGCTGACGTTTTTAGACAGAATCGTGATACCTCTTTCTCGTTCGAGGTCATTGTTGTCGAGGATCAGCTCCCCCGTAGTCTGGTTATCGCGGAAGAGGTTTCCGGCGAGGAGCATTTTGTCGACGAGGGTAGTCTTACCGTGGTCGACGTGTGCGATGATGGCTATATTGCGGATGTCTTGCATAGTTATATTCTGCTGGCCCGGAAAGGCTCCGGGCTGTTTCAAACTGCAAAGTTAGCTAAAAATCCCCACCCCGCCAACTTTTTCCCCAAAAAAATGTGAAGCTCACGCAAAGGGCGCAAAGGGGGTGGGAACGCAGGGATATTTTACCTCGCACGCGTGGACGGGCGGGGACCGCCCTCTATTACTAAGCGCATCCCTTCGTAACAGAGCCTGGTCCCCAGGCGCCCGCGCGCGTCCCTCCCCTATCTTTCCCTTTCCTACTGTGCCGAGGCGGCAGCCGCAGGCCATCCGCAATCCATCCCCGCCGCAAGTTTCCCGAAGATAAAATCCCATCATAAGCCTACAGCAAAACAAAAACGGTCATCCTCCCTGGATGGCCGTTTTTGTTTGGCAAATTTAAGTATCTCTTGCTAAGAGATACCTATTTCCAAGTGCAAAGGTAATAAAAAAAATCGGAATACACTCATTTTTAGCGAAAAAAGTTTCTACAAATTTTATGCGGCGATAGCCGTTTTAGGGCATTTTGTTTGAATTTGTTTAGCAAATCCAAAAATCAGCCTTTATTACTTCTTGATATTCAGTGAATTATAAAAGTTAGGTATCTCTTAGCAAGAGATTACTGAAAATCAAGAAGCGGTGAAAACGCAAAC
>CAMWMK010000037.1 GCA_947175295.1 uncultured Porphyromonadaceae bacterium | reverse complement strand
ACCTGGAATATACCGATGAGCTGACGCTGGGAAGGTCTATCGTCAACAGGGTGCCTTATAAATAAAAAATAACTAATTTTATATGGAGAATGGAGAATTGAGGCTGAGGGCTTTGGAGCCTGAAGACGCCGAGATGATGTATGAGGCGGAGAGCGATCCCGCGGCGTGGAGATATTCCGACTATCTCGCTCCGATGAGCCGGGAGATGCTGAGGGAGTATGCCCTGACTTATGACGCCGATCCCCTAAGAAGCGGACAGTTGAGGCTAATCATAGACATGGAGGGAACAGCGGCAGGGATGCTCGACCTTTTCGACATCTCTCCCCGCCATATGAGAGCCGACACCGGAATATATCTTCTACCAGCCTTCCGGGGAATGGGGCTTGGAGTGAAGGCTCTCGAACTTGCGAAAGACTACTGCCGCGCCCGGCTGGGACTGCATCAGCTGACAGCCGGTGTGGCGCAACAAAACACGGCCGCCAGACGTTGCTATGAAAAAGCGGGCTTCCATACCACCGGAACGCGCCCTGACTGGCTGCGGAGTGAAAACGGATGGGAAGACATCGACCTGCTCCACTGCCGGCTTTAAGCATGCCCTTTAAAACCTTACATGCCATTTAAAACCTTAATTGAATATGAAGAAGATATTTCTACCGTTAGCGCTTTCCCTCGCTGCATTCCTGACGGGATGGAGCCAGCGATATGTGGGAGGCGACATCTCACTCCTGCCCGAATATGAGGAAGCGGGCGCCCAGTACAAGACCCAGGAAGGGATGGCTATCGCCGACCTGCTGCCATGGCTGCACGACGAGGGCATGAACGCCATGAGGGTGCGCCTCTTTGTCAATCCAGACGACCACAAGACGAAGTATCCTACCAAATACGACCCCAATGCCTGTCAGGACCTCGACTACATCAAACCACTCTGCAAGCGAATCGTAGACAACGGATTCAGCCTTATGCTCGATTTCCATTATTCCGACACATGGGCCGATCCCGCCAAGCAATGGACACCGGAGTCATGGCGCGGACTGACCGACGAACAGCTATATCAGAAAATCTACGACTATACCAAAGAGACACTGCAGACCCTGAAGGAAGCGGGAGTGACCCCAGCCTTCATCCAGCCTGGCAACGAGATCAGCTACGGAATGCTCTGGGGGACGGAAGACGCGCCGGAGTCATCGCTGAAGAAGGCTTTCATGGGAAGCGACGCCAACTGGGCACGCTTCGGCAATCTCCTCCGCCAGGCCATCAAGGCGTGCCGGGAGGAATGTCCCGACGCCAGAATAGTGCTCCACACTGAAAGAGTGGCGCAGCCGGACGTACTGACCAATTTCTATGACCGGATGAAGACGATGGGCATAGACTACGACATCATCGGGCTGAGCTACTATCCGTATTTCCACGGAGACATGGCAACCCTCGACAAAGCGCTCTCCACGCTTCAAGGCAGATATCCGGAAAAAAACATAATGATAGTGGAGACGGGCTATTCGTATAAGTGGGAAGTGCCCGGAACGACACACGACTTTTCCGGCAAATGGGCCTACAGCGAGGCAGGGCAGGATGCGTTTGCCAAAGACCTTGTAGCGACCCTTGAGAAATACGACAGGGTGGACGGCCTGTTCTGGTGGTGGATGGAATACAACGCCTATGGCACCAAATTAGGAGGATGGTACAACGCTCCCCTATTCAACAGCCTCGACGGAAAAGCCACTCCGGCGCTAAAGACCATATGCTCTTTCGGAGAGGAAGCCGCTGTGGAATCCATCAGTGCCGGGGAGGCGGAAGAGACCGTTTGGTATGACCTTCAGGGCCACAAGGTGAAGAATCCTGACACCCCGGGTATAAGGGTGTCGAGGAAGGGGAAGGTACTCGTAAGATAACTCACTGACGCCCATAATGCAGGAATGCGGATTTCCTTGATTCGGACATCAAGGGAATCCGCATTCCCTATAGCTACAGCCTTATAGACTTGGATCGCGATCAGCGTATGTTGGCGATACTGATTATGTCGGCGAAGACTCCGGCGGCAGTCACCTCGGCTCCGGCGCCATACCCTTTTATCTCCATGGGATAGCGGCGATAGCGTTCCGTAGTAAGGAGAATCACATTGTTGCTTCCCTCAAGATTGAAGAAAGGATGGGAGGAGTCTACGCTACGGAGCGCCACCTCCGCCTTACCATCGTCGAAAGAAGCGACAAACCTGAATTTCCGTCCGGCCTCCGCTTCCTTACGCCTCTTCTCTTCGAAATCGGCGTCCATAGACGTAAGGCGTGATATGAAACCATCGGCCTCTCCTTCAAACAGCTCATCAGGGACAAACAGCTGCTTCCTGACATCTGACTGCTCCACTACATATCCGGCTTCGCGGGCCAGGATTACGATCTTACGGACCACGTCCATACCGGAAAGGTCTATGCGTGGGTCGGGCTCGGCATATCCGGCCTCGCGGGCCATATCGACGGCCTTGCTCAAAGGCACCTCTTCCGAAAGGACATCGAAAATATAGTTGAGCGTACCTGACACCACCGCCTCTATCTTAAGGATGGTGTCGCCGGAATTGATAAGCGAATTGATGGTGTTGATGATGGGAAGGCCCGCGCCCACGTTTGTCTCGAACAGATACTTCACGTCTTTCTCCCTCGCGGTATTCTTCAGCCGGAGATAGGAAGGATAGGAAGAGGAAGCCGCGATCTTATTGGCCGTCACCACATTGACGTTGTGCTCAAGCAGTTCGCCATAGATTCCAGCAATATCGTGGGATGCCGTGCAGTCGACAAACACCGAATTATAAAGGTTCATCGCGATGACCTCGTCCATTATGCTGTGGGGAGTGGCTACGAAGTCGCTTTCCTCAAGCAGCTGCCTGTATCTCGCCACGTCGATACCTTCCTTATCGAATACCGCCTTGCGACTCGAAGCGATTCCTACCACGTTGATTTTAAGGTTTTTCTCCTTGCGCAGCTTCTCCTGCTGCTTCTCGATCTGACGCAGCAGGCTTCCGCCTACATTGCCGACTCCGGCGATGAAGACGTTTAGCACCTGGCTTTCGGAAAGGAAGAACGAATCGTGAATCACGTTGAGGGCCTTCGTCAGGCTCTTGCGGTCGATTACAAAAGAGATATTGGTCTGTGCCGCTCCCTGAGCGCAGGCAATCACGTCGATACCGTTACGGCCAACCGTATTGAAGAGCTTGCCGGCGATACCGGTGCAATGCTTCATGTTCTCCCCTACTACAGCGACAGTAGCCAGATCACGCTGTGCCTTGACATCGTTGAACATACCGTCGGCCAGCTCAACGGCAAATTCCCTCTTAAGGGTCTCCACCGCCAGGTCGACATCCGCATTGCGTACGGCGATGGTGGTATTGTTCTCACTGGCCGCCTGAGACACGAGGAAGACACTGACTCCCCTATCGGTAAGGGCATTGAAGATGCGTGAATTCACGCCTATCACCCCCACCATGCAGAGGCTGCTGATGGTGACGAGCGCTGTATCGTTGATCGAAGAGATGCCTTTGATCACCTTGTCGCTGTGGGCGCCCTGATTGCTTATAAGGGTGCCGGGAGCTTCAGGGTTGAAGGTATTCTTCACCTTGATGGGGATATCCTTATGGTAGACGGGATATATTGTAGGGGGATATATCACTTTGGCACCGAAGTTGCAGAGCTCCATGGCTTCTGTAAAAGTAAGGGTATCGATCACATATGCGTGGGGTATCACCCTCGGGTCTGCGGTCATGAAGCCGTCGACATCGGTCCATATCTCAAGGATCTCCGCGTCGAGGGCAGCCGCAAGTATAGAGGCCGTGTAGTCGCTGCCTCCCCGGCCGAGATTGGAGACCTCTCCTTCGGAATCGGTAGCAAGAAATCCGCCGCACACGGCAGTGGTCCACTGATGTTCGGAAAACTCCTTCAATATAAGCTCATTGGTGAGTTCGGTGTCAAGTATCTCCTCCTGATGCGGGCCCTTCTTCGTGCGTATGAACCTACGGGAATCAAACAGCTCGGCATCATCAATGATGCTTGCCACAATGACGCTCGACATTCGCTCTCCATAGCTTACGATCATCTTCTGGGCGCGGGGAGACAGGTCGTGCAGAAGCATGACGCCTTTATATATGTTGGCCAGTTCCTCAAGCATGACGCGCACCACTGTCTCCACCTGCTGCCTTCTGGCAGCAGGCACCATGGCGTCGATTACGACACGATGGCGCTCCACAATGCGTGCGTATTGCTCAAGATAAGCCACATCGTCGTTTTTGGCAAGGACTGCCGTAGAAAGCAGCAGGTCGGTGACGCCACCGAGCGCCGAAACCACCACCACCTTCTTTCCGGGAGTCGACTCCACTATCTTCTTCACGTTGGCCAGCGCGGCAGGGGTTCCTACCGACGAGCCACCGAACTTCAAAACCTTCATATCTTAGTATTAATTCAAATCACCGACAAAATTACAAAAAATATTTTAACGAAACCTAAGAGAATTCAAAATATTTTTAGTAATTTAGCACTCAGTTTCAAGGCTTGCGGCAAGCAGAGGCGCCGCATATATTAGGTAAATTTTTCCATATAATTAAATTCTTATGATTACCACACTGTTAGTAATCTTCATCCTCGGCTATCTGATGATAGCCTGCGAACATGTGCTTCATGTCAACAAAGCAACGTTCGCGCTTATAATGTGTGCCCTTCTCTGGGCAGTGTATGCAATGGGAAGCCATGACCCGTCGATTTCCTCGGAAATGATCGAGGCCCTTGGCGACACGTGCGAGATAGTGGTCTTCCTCATCGGAGCCATGACGATAGTGGAGCTTATCGACCGATACGGAGGATTCCGCATCCTGGTAGACAAAATCCACGCCAAAGACAAGCGCAAGCTGATGTGGATCCTCGCCCTCTTCGCCTTCTTCCTTTCGAGCGTGCTCGACAATATGACCACTACCATCATCATGGTCATGATGCTGCGCCGTATGCTCCGCAACTACAAGGAGCGCTGGCTCTTCTCCTGCGTGATCGTACTTGCAGCCAACGCCGGCGGAGCCTGGTCGCCGATCGGCGACATCACCACCATCATGCTCTGGATGAAGAACTACGTGTCGTCGGTAGACCTTATAACCAATCTCCTCCTCCCCTCCCTCGTTTCGGTCGTAGTGCCGGTAGCGATAGCCACGAGAATGATTCCGGCTACGGCGGTGGAACCGCTCAACAGCCAGGATTCACGCGTGGGCTACGAAATGTATGAAGAACACCCCAACCTTTCCATCCTCATCCTGATATGCGGAGTAGCCGGTCTGCTCTTCGTGCCCGTATTCAAGGCCACCACCCATCTCGCGCCCTATATGGGAATCCTCTTCTCGCTCGGTGTGCTCTGGCTTCTGACGGAGCTTCTCGTGCGCCACTACAAGCTCGACGGCAAGATCGAGGGAAGGGTGTCGCAGGTCATCAGAAGCATCGACATGTCTACGATCCTTTTCTTCCTGGGCATCCTTATGGCGGTAGCGGCCTTAAGCCAGGCAGGCATCCTCGGAGAACTCGCCGCATGGCTCAACGAGACATTCCATGATGTCTACGTAATCAACGGCATCATAGGCGTGCTTTCGTCGATCGTAGACAATGTGCCACTCGTAGCGGCCTGCATGGAGATGTATCCTGTAGCCAACGACGCTATCATCGCCGCCTCTTCCGATCCGGCCTACACAGCGCTTTTCATCGAAGACGGACTCTTCTGGCATCTGCTAACGTTCTGCGCAGGAGTCGGCGGCAGCATGCTGATCATCGGTTCGGCTGCCGGAGTTGTGGCGATGGGCATCGAAAAGATTCCCTTCATGTGGTATGCGAAACGCATCACATGGCTTGCCTTCATAGGATATCTCGCAGGCATCGGCACGATATGGATTGAATCTCTGTTCCTGTCGTTTTAAGCTGAATGCTTTCAAATAAAGCGGCTCGCCCGGAATCAGGGCGAGCCGCTTCTTATATCAAGTGGTCTCTTATATGGAGCAGAGCTTACTTAGAAATCTCCTTTACCACGGATACTGAACCGTCTTCGTAAACCACGCGCTTCACGCTGATGCCCTGAGCGGGAGCGGAAATGCGGCGGCCCGAAAGGTCGAAGTATTCAGTGGAGACAGCCTTTGCTCCGGCAGGCAGTCCGGAAACAGACGTTTCGCCGCCGGTATAGGATACCTCGCCTGTGGCTACATCCAATGTGGCAAGGCGTCCGGCATACGTCACGCCGTTGAACACGTTGAAGCACTGCACTCCGATCGTATCGAATCCCTGCACGTGGAAACCGAGTTCATGGAAAATGTTGATCTTGGAGCTCACGATAAGATTGCTCCTGTAGGAATAAGGCACATCCTCAAGGGTCTCAGGAATACCGAAATCCTCTGGAGTGAGAGGCCAGAGTTCATCATCAAGATAGATGTTGTAGTACATATTGTCGCGTTCGAGCAGTGTGCCGTCAGCAGTCACGAGAGGCAGATTGAAATCGAATGTGGCGAGGGCATTGTCGTAGTTGCCGCCAGCGTCGAAACTTACTCCCCACGGATCGAGCGGAGCACCCGACGCGTCAGGCTGATAAGTCAGCTCGAGATTCTCAAACATCTGCAGATAGTAGATTCCGTTGGGATTGGAATTGGGCGTGAGGTTGAAGAACATCACGACATCGGGGTCAGCCACCTTTATCACGCCGTTGGCCTCGTCATAGTCGAGCACCATCACCGTATCTTCGGGAGAAAGCGCGTAGCCGCCATAAGCATTCGCATCCGGATGGCCGAACATCACAGATGTCTCATATACGGAGGCGAGCACTCCAAGGAACTGATTGTTGGGAACGATTATCCTGTCGCCATCGAGCTTGCCCTTGAAGCAGATGGAAGCGTCGTCCATCGAAAGGCCCTTGAAATATACATCGTCACCGTCGATCGCCACTTCGACACGATATCCGAAGTCGGGAGTACGGCTCGGATCATACTGTCCGGAACCATAGGTGATATATGAATAGAGCTTTCCGGTCACACCATCGGGGATGGTGACGATCTCACGGTCGTCGGAAGGCTCTACGAGGGAGGCTGATGTCTGGGCCATTCCGGCCCACATATTGTAGGGCTGCAAATTGGCTCCTATGAAACATCCTTCGGGAAGAGGATTCATCGTGAGGGAGCCGTCGTCGTTGTAGGTAAAGGTGATGAAGTTTTTATCGTCTTCCACGGGCACAGGCATATCCTCCGGGAATCCATTGTCGTAGAAGAGGCTGAGGTCGGTCCATTCGTAGCCTTCGTCGTTGTCGAGAGTCTGAGGGAGGGTGAACTTCATCTCAAATGTTTCCGGATCCACCTCGCCGCGTATATAGCTGCCGTAAGGAAGCATGCCGAAGAAATCCTTGATGTAGACATATCCGTCGTTGCCGAATACGAGTTCCGACGATGTGTGCATGTCGGAATAATACTCCACATCGGCGTAAATGTAGAAGCCGTCGGAGACGAGGTCCATCGGCATAGCCGCGCCATCCACTTCGTAGATGACTTCACCCGGCTCTTCGGCACCTCGGGTAAGAGGCGACTTCATCGAAGCGCATTTTTCCTTGATTATAGACTTGAAGTCGGGCAGCGGAGCAGCGCGCAAGACTTCATGATTCGCTGGAGCGGCAGACGCGCAAAGGGCCATGCCGAGAGAGAGAACTGTAAAGGTCTTCTTCATTCGAATATTTTTATGGTTTAACTTATAGATATACCCAATACATTGAAGCATCGCGTTTTCAAGCATATACACAAAAAGCAGACGATACTTCCATGCCACAAAATTACATATTTTATTTTAATTTTGCAAATAATAGCAAAAATTTCAAGTCAAAATGATCCGCAGCATTCTGTTGATGCGGTAAAAATCGCGAATTTTTCATTAAACCTTCATCCGACGGCTCGGTCTATATAGAGGCCGGCATACCCGATGGCATGGCGGCAATACGTTTCTACAGCAATAACTTTCTACAAAAAACTGATTTATAAAAATATGAAACCGAGGTTTCTACTGCCATGCCTCCTGACCATGGCATCCATCACCGCATTGGCCAACGGCGACATCACCGGAAAGGTCTTCAATAAAGAGACCGGCGAACCCATGGACTTCGCCAACGTGCAGCTCATCAACGCCAAGACCGGCAAACCGCTGCCGATAGGCACCAATACCGATGAAAACGGCTTCTTCTCACTCAAGGGAGTGGCCGATGGAAAATATCTTGTAAGGATATCCAATCTGGGCAGCGTAGCGCAGGAAAGGGAAGCGAATGTAGCCGGGGGCAATGTAGATCTCGGAGCCATCCGACTCGCTGAAGACTCCAAGATGCTTCAGGAGGTCACCGTAGAGGGAATCCGGAGCCAGATGCGTTTCGAGCTTGACCGCAAGGTGTTCTCGGTAGACGCCAATATCGCTGCGGCAGGCCAGTCGGCATCGGAGCTTCTCGAGTCTATTCCTTCCGTGGAAGTGGATCAGGACGGAGAGGTGTCGCTTCGCGGCAACTCGTCGGTGACGGTATGGATCAACGGAAAGGAATCCGGACTGACAGCCGACAACCGCGCGCAGATCCTCGAGCAGATACCGGCCGAGACCATCGACCGAATAGAGGTGATCACCAATCCTTCGGCCAAATACAGTCCGGAGGGAACGGCGGGCATCATCAATATCGTGCTTAAGAAAGACCGTAAGGCGGGATACTACGGAAGCGTGGAACTTAGCGTCAATTCCCGCGGAGGAGGCAATGCGGGAGCGAACATCAACTATAACTCTTCGAAACTCGATGCTTTCGCGGGACTCGGATTCAGGATGCGTAAAAACACCGGCGGCTCCAAGATGGACCGCCGGATGCTTGACGAAAGCGGAGAGGACAGCGGCCTTTATACTTTAGGAGACGGTGAAAGCAAGAACAGCGGACGCAACCTCTTCGCGCGCCTTGGCCTCACCTACCATCTCACCGACAACGACGATCTCGGAGTGAACGGATTCGGTATGTTCGGAAAGCGCAAAAGCCACTCCACTACCCTTTACACATCAAACATTCCCGGAAACTGGCTCTCAAACGATGACTATTCGCATGATGACGGCGACATGCGCGGCATGCATGCCGAATTGAACTACACCCATAAGTGGACCGACAACCATACCCTCGACATCATCGTAGGCTACAACCATTGGGGAGGTCCGTCGTGGAGATCATACAGCGAGGAGATCACTTATCCTGACTATGAGGCCGACAAATACCAGGAGCAGAATATGGATATGTCGACTAATTCCTGGGAAACCAAGATCGACTATACCAACAAGCTCAATGATTGGCTTAAGCTCGAAGCGGGATTCAACGGCAACTACAGCCACGAGGATACGCCTACCGATACCTACACGGGAACTTCGCAGGCCGATATGATTCAGAACGAGGCCCTCTACAACCGCTTCATCTACAACAACAACGTTTCGGCTCTCTACGCGACGCTGGGGGGCAACATCGAGAAATTCAGTTTCTCAGCCGGTCTGCGCGCGGAGACATGGCAGATAAAGACGCGCTCGCTCGGTTTCGGAGAGAATGAAGCTGACGTGACGCCTTTCAAGAAGAACAATTTCGCTCTCTTCCCGAGCCTCTTCCTCTCCTACAGCCTTCCGCACGACAATGAGATGCAGATCAACTACACGCGCCGCATACGCCGGCCATGGGGTGGACAGCTGAACTCATTCCACGATATCTCGGACCCGACAAACGTAAGCTACGGCAATCCGGAGCTTCAGCCGCAGTATTCAAACTCGTTTGAGCTGAACTATCTGAAGAGCTGGACATTCCATATGCTGTCGGTGTCAGCCTATGTGCGCACTACGAGCGACATGATGAACCGCGTCAGCTACCTCGACGGCGATGTGATGTATTCCACATGGGCCAACGTGGCCGACGAAGTGAACTCCGGATGCGAGATAGTATCTAAGAATTCCTTCTGGAACCGACTCGACCTTACCACTACCGTCAACCTCTACAACAACCATATATCGGGCTGGAACTATGATTTCCTTGCAGAAAGCGGCAACCTCATCCCTCTCAGCGGAAAGAAGCAGAACAGTTTCGCCTGGAGCGCGAGGATGATGGCCAACGTGAAGCTGCCGTGGTCTATCTCCATGCAGGCTACCGGAAACTACAATTCGAAGATGCTTTCAGCTCAGGGTTCGCGTCAGGGCGGCTGGAGCGTAGATTTAGGTCTGAGGCGTGCGTTCGGTCCTTGGTCGGTATCGATCAACTGCCGCGACCTTTTCGACTCACGCAGATTCAAGAGCACGACCAACGGCCCCGACTACACCCAGTATAATGAGAGATGGCGCGGCGGTCGCACTGTCCGCCTGACAGTGAAGTTCTCCTTCGGCAATATGAACTCCAAGAAACCCGAAAGGGATGGCGACAGCGAACCAATGGACAACTCCGGTTACGGCGGCGGAATGGAAGGCTGAGCATTGTTAAGAGTTAAGGGTTAAGGGTTAAAATACAACTACTTAACGATATATTTATTTAATGGAGAGGACTTCGAAAAATCGAGGTCCTCTTTATTTTTCTAAAAAAAAACTAACTAATTAGTTGTATAATTAAAAAATTAGTTTTATCTTTGCACCCGTAATACTCTTTAATTTTTTACCCCCCCTAAACTAAACCCCTTAAACACTTTAAACATATTAAACCAACATATATGAAAGCAGGAAGAAAAAAACAGCTTCTCACTGAGAAGGAGACGGAACTGATGAATATGCTGTGGGAGCGAGGCCCCCTGTTTGTCAGGGAGATGGTCGATCTTTTCCCGGAACCTAAACCTCATTTCAACACTGTGTCCACGACAATCCGCATACTTGAGTCGAAGGGGTATGTAGACCATGAGGTGCTTGGCGGCAGCCATCGGTTCAGGGCCATAGCTGACCGCAGTGAGTTCAGGTCCAGATCGCTCGGAGAAGTGATCCGAAACTTTTTCGGCAACTCCTACAAGGTGGCGATATCCTCGCTTATTGAAGAGGAGAAGATCAGTGTCGATGAAGTGAAGGAGATTCTGGATATTATAGAAAAAAAGAACTCCATGGACAAAACGGATTCTGAAGAATCAGAAAAACCATTGCCATGATACTCTCCTACTCCCTTATATCCTCACTACTGCTCGCATGCGGATATATGGCCTACCGCTTCTGTATGTCGGGTAAAAACCAGCATACCCTCAACCGATGGACCATCCTTTCCATCTACGCCATATCCATCATTTTGCCGATTGTCATCCTTCTCGCAATTCTCCATAATCCTGAAGTCGATACCAGCCCGGGAACCATCGAAACGGAAGAAGTCACCGGCGGAATTTTCAAGAGCAATACAGCGTATGCCCTAAACAAGAGCGCTGAAGGCATTCTAAGACCGCTGATCGGTGTCTACTTAATCGGAGCAATGGCCACGGCTGTCTATTTCCTCGTAGGATTGGTAACGCTTTGGAGGATAATCGGGCGAGGAGAAAGGAAAGAGTTCGGAACTTTCATCCTAATACTTGTAGAAGATACCAACAGAACCGCACCATTCAGTTGGGGACAATCAATCGTCATGAGCCGGAAAGACTATGATGAATTCGGAGACATGATTCTTCTCCACGAGCATGCCCATTTTCGGCAACAGCATTGGATCGACGTAGTCATAGCCTACTCCATCATCTGCCTCCAATGGTATAATCCCGCAGCATGGATGATGAGAGAGGAGCTTAAGGCCGTACATGAGTATCAGGTCGATGAGATGGTGGTGAACGCCGGAGTGGACAGAAAGGAATATCAATTGATGCTGCTGAAGAAGGCAACCGGCTATGGCTACCAGTCGTTTGCCAACAGTCTGAATCATAGTAAGCTTCAAAAACGCGTGATGATGATGCACCATAAAAGGGCTCCATTACGGCGCAGACTGTCGGCGCTTTCATTGATTCCAGCGATAGGGGTCGGTATCGCAGTATCAGCCGTTCCTTCCGTAGCTGGAATACTTAAGGCAATTGCCGAGACATCAGCAAACACAGCTGAAACAAATGCCAAGGTTGCCGATGAAGCTCCTCAAGAAAGGGTTGTCTTTGTCGCTGTGGAGGACCAAGCTGAATTTCCGGAAGGGATGGACGCCTTGATGAAATGGCTCCGCAAGAACGTCATGTATCCTCCGGAGGCCGAGAAATACGGCATCCAGGGACGTGTGATCATTAAGTTCGTGATAGAAGCTGACGGGACTGTAACGAATCCGGAGATAGTAAGGGGAGTGTCGCCTGATATCGACGATGAAGCCATGCGGCTTGTAGGCTCTATGCCGAAGTGGACTCCCGCCAAGGTAAACGGCAAGGAAGTAGCGAGTTACTTCACACTTCCGATAGTTTTCAGACTCTAATGCGTATCGCACATTTATTATTTGTATTAACTTTAACTCTAATCTACACATATGAAGAATCAATTATTAGGACTCTTATTATTCCTGAGTCTAACAGCAACATCCACAGTTGCAGCACCTGATAAACAGGTATGGACACATGACGAAGAAACAATAGAAGAATCCCGAAAGAGCGTAGCAGTGATCTCCGGTCGTGGCAAGGCGCTTCCGGAAGAGGAAATAGTACGACTGTACAAATTTGAAGAAGGAGTCGGTGACTTGGTTGCTGCCGACACCATTGAAAACAATCAATTCAAGTTTGAGATACCTGTAGATGAAGGATTGACGATATACTCCCTCATGATTGATTATCATGCGTTTCCATTTATGAAGCACAACCTTTACCTGACTCCGGGTGCCAAAGTTGAGATCGACGCAGCAGACAACTATATGTTTACTTGGCCTGTTAAGAGCAATGTCCCGGAACAGGCTGAGTACGAATTCTTCATCAATCACAGCAAGGATCTTTGGATTGAACGTCAGAGGGCAAACATAGAATTTTATAAGAAGAGGAACAAAGCCGCGTCCCAGACGATGGATTCCCTAAGCCGATTGATAAGACTGCGTGATCTTGAGCTTCTCAAGACGCGTCCCGTAAATACCGTATGGCTTGGCATAGCCCTGGATTTTGCCAGGATATCAGATCGTTTAAAGCTCAACACAGAGGATTTGAAGACAATGTATGCCACTCTTGATGACTCTCTAAAGACCTCACCGGAAGGAAAGGCATTGTACGGTCATCTTTACCCGGAATCCCATATAAAAGTCGGCGATAAAATTCCCGATACAGAATTCCTTGATATTGATGGAAACGTTCATAGGTTTTCAGAATTTGAGGGGAAATGGTGTCTGGTCGATTTCTGGAGTTCAGGATGCGGTCCATGTATACAGGCACTCCCCGAACTCCGTGAGCTTAAGGAGATATATCCGGAGACTCTTGAGCTTATAAGTCTGTCAGTTGATCCTGAGAACATATGGCGAAAAGCTTCGGAAGAGCTTCATTTGACGGGCAACAACTGGAATGAAGGAAAGGAAAACTACGGTATGTTCAAAAGATTGGGCACCAATATCTATCCTACTTTTTTGGTCTTGGCTCCCGATGGCACAATCAAAGACTTGTGGGGTGGTTATAGCAAGGGAAAGTTGAACCAGAAAATGGACGCTATTCTAAATGCTAATGGCGCATCTTCCATGCCGTGCTCTGATTCATTATCATCTTCTAACGATGGCACTCTGGGAATCATCGAATCAATTCCTATACATCAGATTGATGATAGGAGTAACATCATTGAAGTATATGACATGGGAAATTTCCCGGCGGGGAAGAAAGTTCAGGATGCCACGGTTATAAGGCATTTTGACAGAGTGAGAGGCGCAAGAATAGAGAGTATAGAAGGAGACAGTCTCGTCAGCGAATGCAACGCATCGCGTGATTCCATAGAACCCGGAATGCTTATATCCGTTGATTTTAAGCTCAAGGTGCCTGAAGAAAAGGGGCCTTTCGATGCCACAATGCGAATACATTACAAAGATGTAAAGAATCCTTCGATAATCAAGCTTCATGGGAATGCGGAATAGATATATCCAAAATTTCAGTCTTACATCAACAAATACTATCTATGATCATGAAGAATCAATTTTTCGGACTCATCTTGTCAATGCTTCTTGTGGCAACATTCAAAGCGGTGGCACAGGACGCATTGGCATGGACTCCTATTCAGGAAACAGAGACTGAGGCCAATAATAGCGTAGCGGTCATAACAGGACATGGCGATGTTTTGCCGGAAGGCGTAGTAGTCAGATTTATACGAATAGAAGGCGGAGCCGGTGACTCCTATGTTACTACCGACACTATTGCAAACGGTCAATTCAGACTTGAGGTCCCTACAGGGGAAGGCGTGACCGTTGGCTCGCTCTTATTTGACTATCATGCGTTTCCTACTTTGATTCGCAAACTCTACCTGACTCCCGGGGCTACCGTGGAGATAGATGCCATTGACCGGTACATGTCATCATGGCCGGTAAAGAGCAGTGTTCCTGAACAGGCGGAATCAGATCTATATGTATATGAAAGCAAGGACCAATGGACTGAATACCAGGCATTAAATATTGATTACCACAAATTTAAAATCAAACCTGACGTCTACGACCAGAAGACCGATTCTCTCAGTCGATTGATTCACCGGCGTGAATTGGAACTTCTCAAGTCGCGTCCTGTAGGCATGGTATGGATTGACATAGCTAAAAACATTGCTTCCATGTCAGTGCGTTTGAATATCGACACTGAAGACTTGAAGTCAATGTATGCTACCCTTGATGATTCAATAAAGAACTCATCAAAAGGAAAGGCAATATATGGTTTTCTCTATCCGGGATCTCCTATAAAGGTCGGCGAAAAGTTCCCCGATACTGACTTCCATGATCTTGACGGAAACGTACATAGCTTTTCCGAATTTCAGGGAAAATGGTGTCTGGTTGATTTCTGGAATTCAGGATGCGCCCCCTGCCTGAGGGCCTATCCCGAACTTCATGAACTGAAAGAAAAATATCAGGATGCGCTTGAGATTGTCAGTATATCGATTGATTCCTTTAATATATGGCGCAAGGCATCAGAAAAAATACCGACGATTGGCCACAACTGGAATGAAGGAAAGGAAAACTACGGCATTTTCGAAAGATTGGGGACTCAGGCTTATCCCACTTACCTTGTCATCTCACCCGTGGGCACAATTGAGGATCTGTGGGTTGGCTACGACACTGGAGAGTTGAAACAGAAAATGAGCATTCATCTTAAGCCTGAAGGCAAGACCGAAGAACTGATCAATTAAATTCTTAACACCTCAACACCTAACCCTATGAAAGCAGGAAGAAAAAAACAGCTTCTCACTGAGAAGGAGACCGAACTTATGAATATGCTGTGGGAACGAGGCCCTCTCTTCGTACGCGAAATGGTAGACCTCTACCCCGATCCCAAGCCCCATTTCAACACGGTCGCTACTACGATTCGCATCCTTGAATCCAAAGGATATGTGGGGCATGAAGTGTTTGGCGGAAGCCATAGGTTCAGAGCCATAGCCGACAGAAGCGAATTTCGGTCGAAGTCGCTCGGTGAAGTAATAAAGAACTTCTTTGGCAATTCATATAAAGTAGCCATTTCATCCCTTATTGAGGAAGAGAAGATTTCTGTCGATGAAGTGAAGGAAATACTCGAACTCATAGAGAGCAAAAACGCCACCCATGATTCGGAATCTGGAAAACATAAAAACACCGAACCATGATACTTTCCTATTCACTTATATCATCGGTCATACTTTGCTTCGGATATCTGGCTTATCGGTGGCTGATGGCTGGAGAAAGTCAGCATTCGCTCAACCGCAATACACTTCTCATGATCTACGTAGTGTCGCTCGCAGCTCCCATAATACTGCTGACAATGCTCCTTCACCATCCGTCGGGGCATCCCGGATCAGGCATGGTGGAAATCGGCGAACTCACCGGAGGTATGATCGGAGCCGATGGCAGACCGGCATTCTCCATGACTTCAGGGAAAGTCCTTACTCTCGTCTACCGTATCTATATTGGAGGCGCGGCTTTGACAGCGGTTTATTTCCTATTCGGTTTGGGGATGCTGGCAAGGATCATAAGTCGTGGAGAAAAAACCGAATTCGGGACCTTCTCCTTGATTCTCGTAGAAGACACCTGCAAGACGGCTCCCTTCAGCTGGGGCCGCTCGATAGTGATGACCAGAAGGGATTATGAAGAAAGCGGCGACATGATTCTGCTGCATGAGCATGCCCACCTTCGCCATCGTCATTGGCTCGATCTTCTGCTCGCCTATGCTGCAATCTGTGTGCAATGGTATAATCCTGCTGCATGGGCCATAAGGGAAGAGCTCAAGGCCGTCCATGAATATCAAGCAGATGAGACTGTAATGTCAGAGGGAGTGGATCTTAGGGAATATCAGACGCTATTGTTAAATAAGGCTGCCGGCTACGGGTACCAATCGCTTGCCAACAGCCTGAATCACAGTAAACTTAAAAAACGTGTAACTATGATGTACAAAAAGAAAACATCGCTGAAGCGCAGATTGTTCGCGCTTGCTCTCGTTCCGGCCATCGGCGCCGGAATCGCAGTTACGGCCATTCCTTCGGTGGCCGGAGTTCTTCAATCAATCGCCGAGACCCCGGTATCAATACCATCAGAAATGAATGCCTCTGCCCCTGACAAGGCTCCTAAAGAAAAAGACGTCTATGTCGCGGTGGATAATGAAGCTGAATTCCCCGGTGGAATGGAAGACTTGATGAAATGGTTGAACGACCACATCGTTTATCCGAAGGAAGCTGAGAAAGAGGGCATCCAGGGTCGTGTGATCATAAAGTTCGTGATAGAAGCTGATGGTTCAGTAACCAATCCGGAGATAATAAGAGGAGTATCTCCTGCGCTCGATAAAGAGGCTCTCCGGATCGTCAGTGAGATGCCTAAATGGCAGGCGGCAAAAGTAAACGGCAAAGAGGTAGCAAGCTACTTCCATCTTCCCATCGTGTTCCGACTCAATAAAGATAAAAAATAAGACTTAGACCTATAAGGTACCGACTAATGAAAACGGTAGCCGCAAAATCGGCTGCCGTTTTCTTGTAATAGCTCAGGCTCCCGCCTGTATCCAATCCTGCAATTTGAAAAAGAGCCATAAATCGCAGCAGATTTTCACTTCAAATTCAGGCAAGCGGATTTCAAGAGAGGGGAAGTCACAGTTATCACGACCGGACCTGCTTCCAAAGCCTTTACATACCCTAACAGTTTCCCACGATATACTCTTTGGCGGTTGTCACGGTAATTTCCCATGTCAGAGTTGTCGCCTGATTCGAGTGCCAGCAATTCCGCCAGCCCATTTATCCTCACAGTCACCTCGTTGTCGGCAAGCTTAACGGGAATTCCATTTTCATCCACTATGTTGATGAAGACATGCGCTACATCACCGGCCTTTTCAAATGAATCACGGTCTGCGCTTACTGTAATGGCATAAGGTCTGCCGGATGTGGCTACGGTATAGGATGACTCCACATCTCCGTTCTCCCCTATTCCTTCAGCCATCAGCCTACCCGGAGCAAAAGGTATATCCCAGTGGATGATGCCGGTAGCGTCGTCTTTGTCCTTTATGTCGCCGACAATCTCCCCGTCAAGCAGCAGGCGAGCTTTGGGGGAGTTGGTATAGCAGACCACCCTTATTTCCTCACCCGGTTCATAGTTCCAGCTGTCCCATGCATCTATCGACAGCCAGTCGCCTCTGCGGGGTTTTGGGTATGTCCCTATATAAGTCACCGGCGTGTCGCTCCATAGGGAGGCCCTGAACTGCCCTCTTGGTTTGGGATTTCCTGCGAAATCGAGCAAACCGGTGTAGAGACCGCGCGAAGGCCATGCTCCCGACTCTCCGAGATAGTCGATGCCGGTCCATATGAACTGGCCGAAAATGAAATCCTTGTCGCGCACAGCCTTCCAAGCGTTATAGTCAGATCGGTTCTCACTGCCGTAGATCACACGGTCCGGATATGCCTTATGATCAAGGTCATACCTGTCTTCCGTATAATTGTATCCCACAATATCCACAGCCTCGGGATAAGCCGTCTCGTTAGACATTACCACTCCTGCGAGAGCTCCGGTAGTAGGCCGGGAAGTGTCTATACCCTTGACTACCTTGGCAAGCCTTTTCGCAATCTCCCCTATCCTCATAGCGTCAGGAGCATCAGGATTGTATCCTCCATACATCGGCTGGGAAATGGCGGAGTTGTTTCCGTCAAGCACAGGGTGTGAGTAAGGGTCGTTGGGATAATCCACCTCATTGCCTATGCTCCATAGGAAAACAGACGGATGGTTACGGTCACGCCGAACCATATCGGCTACATCGCAATCTATCCACTCCTCGAAGAAGTCATAGCTGCCGTCATAGCCGGGCTTCCCTTTGTTCCAACCCTTTATCCACTTGCGTTTAGGGAATTCCCATTCGTCGCTCGCCTCGTCCATGATGAGAAGGCCTATACGGTCTGCTATGTCATATACGGCGGGAGCCTGCGGATTGTGGCTCATTCGCAAGGCATTGACTCCGAGTTCCTTCAGGCGCCTAAGACGGCGTTGCCACACCTCTTCCGGCACCACCGCTCCCAATGCACCGGCATCATGATGGATGCATACACCCTTCACTTTCATGTTTTTCCCGTTGAGGAAGAATCCGGTGTCAGGGTCAAAGCCGAGTGTACGTATGCCTACCGGTATCTCGGATGAGTCCATCGACATTCCATCCCGCAAAAGATCCGTACGGAGAGTGTAGAGATAAGGCGAGTCAAGACTCCATAGCCTTGCATCGGGCACTTCCATCGTAAGGATGCAGCTGTCGGAGGCCTTCCCGCTTGCCCGGGCCACGGTCTTCCCTGAGTCATCGATCAGGGATATCCTGACTGTCAATCCCTCTACAGGATTCTCAACCGCTACCCTCGCTTTAACTTTGGCTTTCTTTCCCTTCACGGATTCCGTCTCGAAGCCCACGCCCCATTGTGCGATATGTGTGGCGGGTGACTTTACCAGATATACGTCGCGGTAAATTCCTGATCCTGTATAGTAGCGTGAGTCGGCATATCGGCTATGGTCTACGCGCACTGAGACGACGTTGTCGCCTTCCTTGAGATATGGCGTCAGATCATACATGAAAGATACATAACCGTTCGGACGGTTGCCGAGATGATGACCGTTGACATATACATCGCTTCGGTTGTAGACCCCCTCGAAATAGATGTAGGTCTTTTCCGGAGCGTCGCTTGTCCGATGGTTGAAATGTTTGCGATACCAGGCGATACCTCCCGGCAGGTATCCGGTGCCGCTCGCAAGGTCGGGAGAATACGTGCCCTCTATGCTCCAATCGTGGGGCAAAGAAAGATGTCTCCAAGTGGAATCGGCATATTCCGGACGGTAGGAAGCCTCTTCATCCCCAAGCTGAAAAAGCCATTCCTCATTGAATTTCTCAGGGATTCCGAAACTTACCTGTGCATACGCATCCTTACCGGATACGAGCAGGCCCGATCCCACAGCCAGTCCGCAGGCAACGATTTGCCGCGCTATTCGACAGTATCTTTTCATGATGTTAAATTTTAGGATTCAAACCGGCAGTCTGAGATACGACTTAAACCGTTCCACCGAATCATTGACAATCAGGGAATCCGGAAATTCCGTTTCATTGAGCAGTGGTGGAAGATATTCATAATTCGCTATATCAAACGAGATATGCGCGTCGCTGCCGAGAATTACAGGCACTTCATATCGCTTACACAGCCTCAGGATCTCGAGATTGTTGTCTCTTGCCGACAGTTTCTTGCGTATCGGCCTGAGGGAACTGTTGTTGATTTCAAGAAGAGTGTGATGCTCCTTGGCGGCCATCACGATAGGTTCGAACTCAAGCTCCGCGGTTCCGTCGCCCGGATGGCTTATGATGTTGACAAGCGGATGACTGATGGCCTTGATCATTCCGGTGGTATTCTCATCCTTTGTGCCCCATTTGTAGCAGAGCGAGTGTATGCCGGCTATCCTGATGTCGAGCGAAGCCATCAATCGGTCGTCCATATCGAGATTGCCCTCACCATCCAGGATATTTATCTCCGAGCCAAGAAGCAATTCCACGCCATACATCCGGCGCGGCACGACATGATGGTTTCGGAAATAAAGCGGATCGCACGTTCCCGGGATACCGGGAGCGTGTTCCGTTATGCCCAATAGTTTAAGTCCCTTCTCCGAGGCAGCCATAGCCATTTCCTGAAGCGTACTGTAAGCATGCCCGCTGGCTATGGTATGAGTATGCACATCAAGTTCTATCTTATCAAAATTCATAATCGATAATTTTACTATGCAAAATTACAAAAAAATTCCGATATAACGCCATCACCCGCATCTTTAAAGCGACGGGCAATTAGTTCTTATGCATTATGAGACGTGCATTATTCACTAAATGATCTGATTGAAAAGTTCACTGCGTGCACTTTTCAATCAGATGCTCAAATGGTTTGGGAGGAAAGTAAATGTGCATTTTCTGTGTCGGAGGAGCACTGTCGAGCGCGGACGCACGAACCGTGCGTCCCTACGTTCCGATGGGTATCCGTTTAGTCTATAAATCAAACAGTCCTCGAATCTCCTTATCAAAATCCGAGTCTATATGTTGTGTCGGATTAAAGAGGTCATATTCACTCTCGGCCTTCTTCTTTGCTTCCAATGCAGAGACAGTGCCCTTATTAGGCAGTATCTTGTAGTCGTTGAAGGTCAGGAATTTATTCACACTTGCGGCAAACTGCTCCATGTTGAATACATTGCCACGTTCTATTTGCCTCTCGATATGATGATGGCATCGAGATTATAGAAAGATGTTTTGTAAGTCTTACCGTCAGCGGCAGTATGTGCAAATTTTGCACATACTGAATCTTCCTGAAGTTCAGCACTTTCAAAGATATTTTTCAAGTGTTTGGTTACAACGGAACGGTCTACCCCAAACAATTCGGCCATTGCCTTCTGGGTGAGCCATATGGTCTCACCTTCCACATAGACCTGAACTGAACCGTTCCCATCCGGAAGGTTATATAGTTGGAACTGAATATTATCCATTAATCCTAAATGTTTTAGATATAAAATCCTTCATTCTGCAAGACCCTCCTCTATCAGCGGAGCGTCGAGGTGGCGCGTCGAGGAGGAGAAGTTGAGGCCTATGCGGAATATGTGGCGGCGATCGTTGCTGTAGGGAAGGCAGTATTCCTTCTCATTGATTTGGTCCATCGCCTCCTGCGCCGTTCCGTCGAACTTAAGCTCGATGACGTAGATATACCTCGGTGTCTTCACCAACAGGTCGATGCGGCCATGCGATGTCCTCACCTCCGTCTCTGTCCTCACCCCTATCAGCTTCAGCAGGATATAGATGGCGTTGTGGAGGTTGTTCTCATTCTCCATCTTCATTTCGTACGGAATCCCCGCGAGGAAGATGTCGAGGTTCCTAACGAACTGCTCAGGCTTTCCGAGAAGCAGGCTGTTGACAAGATTCCTTACCACCGTCTCGGAGTCCCCTCCGCTGCGCACCTTCACATAATACGGAAGCAGCTCCTTGAAGAGGCTGTCAGCCACCTCCCGGTTCGGAACACCTAACGTATACAGTCCGGTCTCCCGGTCATAGTCCTTTATCGTCAGGTAGCCGGTCTGAAAAAGCATGGCGAGAGGCGACGCGCTCTTCAGGTCGAAACCCTGGAGAGTAACCTCATCACACTGCGTGTCGAGCAGGCTCTCGATATCCTCGTCGAAACGGTACATGGCCTCAGCTATCAAGGTCGGTTTCCCCGTGCGCCCCCAGTAGTTGGAAATGCTTTTCTCCGACAATGCGTTCAGCACAGACCAAGGATTGTAGATGTCGCTACCCTTCCTTGCAAACCGATAGCCGTCGTAGTTGCTCTTCAGATCAGCGCAGGCCTCCTCATAGGAAAGATCATTCTCCTCAGCAAGCGACCGGATGCCTGACTCGAAATCTTCAAGAAGCTCTTTCTCCGTGATGCCGCAGATGTCGGCAAACACATCAGAAAAAGTGATGTCACGCAGGTTGTTCAAATCAGAGAAGACGCTCAGCTTGCTGAAGCGGCTGACGCCAGTCAGGAAGACAAGCTGTATGTGCTCAGCCGAGCTCTTGAAGTTGGAATAGACCGAGGCGAGCTTTGCCCGGTAATGCTCGAAGTTCTCGTCCTTGTTGAGGTTGCCGACCAGCGGCTTGTCGTACTCATCGACGAGGATGACCACTTTCCGCCCCGTCTTCTCATGCGCCGCCTCAAGGATATTCCTGAACCTTATCGAAAGAGTGTCTGATACCTGCCCAACGCCATACCGCTCTTCCCAGATTGTGAAGTAATGGTCGAGCACCTTGTCGAGAAATCCCTCTTCCTCATACTTCTCAATATTCAGGTCGAGACGAAGCACAGGATACTCCTCCCAGTCCCAGTCCACCGTGTCGATGAAGAGTCCCCTGAAGAGTTCCCGCTCCCCCCTGTAGAAATATTCCAGCGTGGAGAGGAAGAGGCTTTTGCCGAATCGGCGTGGACGCGCCAGAAACCAGTACTGAGTACTGTTCTTGACAATTTTCTCCAGATAGGGGGTCTTATCCACATACAGCGCCCCCTGCCTCCGCAGTTCGCGGAAGTTCTGCTGGCCTATCGGGTATCTGCGCGATTCATCCATATGATTCTTATTTTCCGCAAATATAACACTAAATTATGAAATCTGCAAATTTCATACCCTTTTCTTGGGCATCATCTCTACGTTAGACAGTGTCAGCAGATGTTAAAGAATGGTATTTCTTAGTAATAAAAAAGCTTAAATATATAGCATATACCGAATATTTTTTGTAATTTTGCAGAATTGTTTGTCCTTTCAACGAAAACGGCGCCCGGAGATACGGAGCTTCGGACCGCCGTGAGGGGCTGACATAGTATTAAAACAATTTTTCGGTAACATCTCAACAAAATGCAAATCAACGGTATCACAGTGAAATTCGCTGAACCCGAGGATGCCAAACATGCCGAACTGATAGTGAAGCTCATCTATGAGTCAGCACTTCAGCGCGGCACAGGCATCGCAAAAAGGACACCCGAATATATCGCTCAGAAAATCACAGGCGGTAAAGCAGTGGTGGCCCTCCACGGCGACAGACTCGTCGGGTTCAGCTACATCGAAAGCTGGGGCCATGGAGATTTCGTTGCGACGTCCGGATTGATTGTCGACCCAGAATACCGTCATCTTGGCCTTGCCGGCGCCATCAAGACGAAAACCTTCGAGCTGGCTCGACTACGCTTTCCGTTCGCTAAACTATTCTCCATCACCACCTCCCTGCCCGTAATGAAGCTCAACTCGAGAATGGGCTACAAACCCGTGACATTCTCCGAGCTTACGGACGACGAGGAATTCTGGCAAGGTTGCCAGGGCTGCAAGAACTACGACATCCTGCAGCGCAACGGACGACGAATGTGCCTCTGCACAGGCATGCTCTTCGACCCCAAGCAACCGCTCCCCGCCGACAAGAGGGCAAATCCCTATATGATGAAGGTCAGAAACACGATCAAGCGCGTGCTGCACCTCAAGAAATAGTTTTAAGAACAGAAAACGAATCAAAAAGACATGACAGAAAACAATAATAAGAAGAGAGTGCTTCTCGCATTCTCAGGAGGTCTTGACACCTCATTCGCAGTAAAATACCTTTCCGAAGACCTCGGATATGAAGTGCACACAGCCATCGCCAACACAGGCGGATTCTCAGAAAAAGAACTCGAGGAGATCGCGGCCCGTTCGAAGAAACTCGGGGCGGCATCACACGCAACGCTCGACGTTACGAAAGACTACTACGACAAGAGCATCAAATACATGATAGCCGGAAACGTGCTCCGCAACGGCACCTACCCTATCTCTGTGAGCTCGGAAAGAATATTCCAGGCCATCGCCACAATAGAATACGCCAAGAAACTCGGAGTAGACGCCATCGCACACGGATCGACCGGAGCCGGCAACGACCAGGTGCGGTTTGACCTTACCTTCCAGATCCTCGCTCCCGAAATCGAGATCATCACTCCGACCCGCGACCTCACGCTGACACGCGAATATGAGATAGACTACCTTAAGAAACACGGCTATGAGGCCGACTTCAAGAAGATGGAGTATTCCATCAACAAGGGGCTATGGGGCACTTCGATCGGAGGCAAGGAAACCCTCAAGTCAGACCAGACACTCCCTGAGGAGGCATATCCCTCGCAGGTGACAGCCACTGAGCCTGAAAAACTTACCATATCCTTCAAGGAAGGAGAGATCTCAGCCGTAAACGGCAAGGAATACCCCGACAAAATCGAGGCAATCCGCGAGGTGGAGCGCATCGGGGCCCGCTTCGGCATAGGCCGCGACATGCACATCGGCGACACCATCATCGGCATCAAGGGCCGCGTAGGCTTCGAGGCCGCAGGACCGATCCTGATCATAGCCGCCCACAAGATGCTCGAAAAGCATACACTCACCAAGTGGCAGCAGTATTGGAAAGACCAGGTGGGCACATGGTATGGAATGTTCCTCCACGAGGCTCAGTATCTCGAACCGGTGATGCGCGACATTGAGAAGATGCTTGAAAGCTCGCAGCGCAACGTGACCGGCACCGTAGAGCTCACGCTCCGCCCCTACTCCTATACCCTTGTAGGCGTAGACTCTCCCTTCGACCTGATGAAGACCGACTTCGGAGAATACGGCGAAGTGAATAAGGCATGGACCGCCGACGACGTGAAGGGATTCACGAAGATCATGGGCAACCAGATGAAGATCTACCATAACAACCAGGTGAAAAACGGGAAGGCAGAGTGAAAAAAATCGGAATAATCGGAGGCGCCGGCTACACGGCAGGCGAACTCCTCCGCCTGCTCATCAACCATCCGGAGGTGAGCATTGAGTTCGTACACTCTTCAAGCAATGCCGGGGAACCGATAGCCAACGTACACGAAGGGCTTCTCGGAGAAACGGACCTCGTCTTCTCCGACAAGCATACATTGGAAGACATCGACATCCTCTTCCTCTGTTCAGCTCACGGACAGAGCAAGAAATTCTGGGAGGAAAACAAGCGGCCCGAAGGGCTGAAAGTGATCGACCTCGCGCAGGATTTCCGCGACGAGAGCGAGGGATACGTCTACGGTCTACCGGAACTTCAGAAAGACAGGATAGCCTGTGCTGATTCGATAGCCAATCCGGGTTGCTTCGCCACGGCCCTCCAGCTCTCCCTCCTGCCCCTTGCAAAGGCCAAGCTGCTGCCGGAAGACGGCGACATCAACGTGACTGCCCTCACAGGCTCTACCGGAGCCGGAGTGAAACCGGGAGCGACCACACATTTCAGCTGGAGAAACAACAACATATCAGTCTATAAGGCCTTCACCCACCAGCATCTGATCGAGATAAACGCGACGCTGAAGAAACTACAGCCGGGGAATACGGCCACGATAAACTTCGTCCCGATGCGCGGAGACTTCGCACGAGGAATCTTCGCGGTCACGACGCTCGACTGCCCGCTTTCGGAAGAGGAGGCCACAGCCCTCTACAGGAATTATTATGAGCAGGCTCCCTTCACAGTGGTGAGCGACCGCCCAATCGACCTCAAGCAGGCAGTAAACACCAACAAGGCTATCCTGCACGTGGAGAAACACGGCAAGAAACTGCTCATCACGTGCGCTATCGACAACCTCCTCAAAGGAGCGTCGGGACAGGCTTTACAGAATATGAACATCATGCTCGGCCTCGACGAGAGAACAGGCCTGCGCCTAAAACCTTCAGCTTTCTAATATGGAACTCTTCGACGTATATTCGCTATATGACATTGAACCGGTGAAAGGCGCCGGCAACCGCGTCTACACTGAAGACGGCACTGAATACCTTGACCTCTACGGGGGGCATGCCGTGATATCAGTCGGCCACGCGCATCCAAGATATGTGGATGCCATCGCCAAGCAGGCGGCGGCTCTCGGTTTCTATTCCAATTCCGTGATCAATTCGCTTCAGGCCAAGCTCGCTGAAAAACTCGGCAAGGCATCGGGATATGACGACTACGCTCTCTTCCTCTGCAACACAGGGGCGGAAGCCAACGAAAACGCGATGAAGCTCGCTTCATTCACGACAGGACGCAAGAAGATACTGGCTTTCGGCCATGCCTTCCACGGGCGCACATCAGGAGCAGTGGCTGCTACCGACAACCCTGCGATCCAGGCTCCTTTCAACAAGACAGACAATGTAGTGTTCGTGCCGCTCAACGACAACGAAGCCATGAAGGAGGCGCTGCGCAAGGAAGAGTTCGCAGCCGCGATCGTCGAAGGGATACAGGGAGTGGCCGGCATACACGAACCAACAGCCGACTTCATGCATGCCCTCGCAGATGAATGCAATGCTACCGGCACTCTACTCATACTTGACGAGATACAGTCCGGCTACGGCCGATCAGGCAAATTCTTCGCCCACCAGCACTTTGGAGTAAGGCCCGACATCATCACCTGCGCCAAGGGCATCGCCAACGGTTTTCCGATGGGTGCCGTGCTTATCGCCCCTTCCATCGAGGCAAAGAAAGGAATGCTCGGAACGACTTTCGGAGGCAACCACCTCGCCTGCGCCGCAGCAATCGCGGTGCTCGACATAATGGAGGAGGAAAACCTTGTGGAAAACGCGGCTAAAACAGGCGAACACCTCATCGCGGAGCTGAAGAAAATCCCTGAGATAACGGAAGTACGCGGCCGTGGACTCATGATAGGATTCGAAGTGGATGGATTCACCGGATCCGAGCTCAGGAAGGAACTCCTTTTCGGCCATCATATCTTCACCGGCGGAGCCGGAAAGATGACCGTCAGGCTGCTGCCTGCACTCAACCTCAAGAAAGAGGACGCCGATATATTCCTTACAGAACTTAAAAAAGCTATTAAGAAATGAAAAAATTCACTTGCGTGCAGGATATAGGTCCGCTTGACAAAGCTCTTGCGGAAGCCGCCCTCATAAAGAAAGACAGATTCGCATTCACAGGACTGGGACGCAACAAAACCCTCTTGATGATCTTCTTCAACTCTTCGCTCAGAACGCGCCTTTCCACTCAGAAAGCGGCCATGAACCTCGGCATGAACGTAATCGTGCTCGATGTGAACCAGGGTGCATGGAAACTCGAGACAGAGCGCGGCGTAATCATGGACGGAGACAAAGCGGAGCACCTGCTTGAAGCGATTCCGGTGATGGCAAGCTACTGCGACATCATCGGAGTGCGTTCCTTCGCCGGACTCACCAATAAGAAGGACGACTACGAGGAGAAGGTAATCGAACAGTTCATCAAATATTCCGGCAAACCGGTGTTCAGCATGGAGGCGGCGACCCGCCATCCCCTGCAGAGCTTCGCCGACCTCATCACCATAGAGGAATACAAGACCAAGGAGCGTCCGAAAGTAGTCATGACCTGGGCTCCGCACCCTAAGGCGCTTCCGCAGGCAGTGCCTAATTCCTTTGCGGAATGGATGATCGCTGCAGGCTACGACTTCGTGATCACACACCCGCATGGCTATGAGCTCGATCCGAAATTCACCAAGGGTGCCAAGATCGAATACGATCAGCGAAAGGCTTTCGAAGGCGCTGACTTCATCTATGCGAAAAACTGGTCGGCCTACGAGGATCCCAACTACGGCAAGGTGCTTTCCACCGACAGGGACTGGACCGTAGACGCGGAGAAGATGGCGCTTACCGACAACGCCTTCTTCATGCACTGCCTCCCCGTAAGAAGAAACATGATCGTGACCGACGACGTGATCGAATCGGAACGGAGCATCGTGATTCCGGAAGCGGCCAACCGTGAGATCTCAGCTCAGGTGGTGATAAAGCGTCTGCTTGAAAACCTTTGATGCCTTATGGATATAAAGGAAATAAACGTAGTAAAGATCGGAGGGAACGTCATCGACGATCCTTCCGCCCTTAACGATTTCATCGGAAACTTCGCCAACATGCAGGGACCGAAAATCCTCGTGCACGGCGGAGGCAAGGAGGCTACGCGACTGAGTAAAGCACTCGGTATAGAGACCGTAATGATCGAGGGCCGAAGGGTGACCGACCGCGAGACAATAGACGTGGTGACAATGACATATGCCGGACTTATCAATAAGCGAATCGTGGCGATGCTGCAGGCCGCCGGGTGCGATGCGCTCGGATTTTCGGGAGCCGACGGCAACCTCATCAAAGCCTCCAAACGAGCTCCGAATCCCATCGACTACGGATATGTGGGCGATATCAATCCCGCCGACGTAAACGACAGGCTGCTCAAGACGCTTCTTGAGTCTGGAATCACCCCTGTGGCATGCGCCATATGCCACGACGGAAACGGCATGCTGCTCAACTGCAACGCCGATTCGGTGGCGTCTGCCGTTGCCATCGGAAGCAGCCGCATAGCGCCTACGCTACTCACCTTCTGCTTCGAGAAAGCCGGGGTGCTCGCCGATGTAGACGATGAGTCGAGCCTCATTCCCCTCATCACGGAAGAGAACTTCGATTCGCTGAAGGCGGACGGGACCATAGCAAAAGGCATGATACCCAAACTGCACAATGCACTTGACGCTGCCGGGAAAGGAGTGAAGGCGGTCAGAATCTGCAAGGCCGACAACCTCCTCAATGAAGTGGGTACCATAGTGAAACTCTCCTCACTGCAATGAACGGCGACAGGCGACACATAGCGCTGCTCAAGCGACTTATCGCAACCCGGTCTTTTTCAAGGGAAGAGGACTCGACGGCCTACATCTGGCACGAATGGCTCAAGGAACAAGGAGCGGAAAAGACAGAACGGCTGCACAACAACGTATTCGCGTTCTCCTCATCATTTGATCGGGCAAAACCGATTCTGATGCTCAATTCACATCACGACACAGTGAGGCCTGCGGGCTCGTACACCCGCGACCCGTTTTCTCCCGACGTTGAGGGCAACCGGCTTTACGGGCTCGGCAGCAACGATGCCGGAGGCTCGGGAGTAGCTCTCGCGGAGGCGTTCCTCTCGCTTAAGGATGACAAGGACCTCCCCGTCAACCTTATCTTCGCCATTACAGCGGCAGAGGAAGTGATGGGAGAGCTTGGGATGAGGGCTATGCTCCCCTACCTCGAAAGCCGCGGACTGACACCGGATATGGTGCTCGTAGGTGAGCCTACGGGTATGCAGCCGGCCATAGCCGAACGCGGGCTTCTCGTGCTCGACTGCGAGACAAAAGGGAAATCAGGACATGCCGCTCGCAACGAGGGCATCAACGCGCTTTACCGGGCAATGGAAGACATAAACGCGCTTAGGGAGTTCTCTCCTGAAAAAACGAGCGAAGTGCTCGGGCCGATAAAGGTAAGCGTGACTATGATGGAATGCGGCACACAGCATAATGTGGTGCCAGACCGATGCCGGTTTGTTGCGGATGTGCGCACTACTGACGCATACAGCAATGAAGAAACCGTAGAACTGCTGAGAGGCTGCGTGAAATGGAGCACTCTCACTCCGCGGTCAACACGTGTTCACGCCTCAGTGATCGATACGGGTCATCCGCTTGTAGCTTCAGCGATAGCTCTTGGAAAGACTCCGTTCGTGTCTCAGACCACTTCCGATATGGCCCTTATGCACGGCATACCCTCGCTGAAGATGGGACCCGGGGATTCCGCGCGCTCACATACGGCAGACGAGTATATACTTCTGAGTGAAATCTCGGAGGCTATAGACACATATATTTCACTAATACGTTCGCTAAGATTCTGAACTGTCTGCGCGAACCAAGAAACAGAAACAAAGATGAAATTATGGAACAAGGGCTTCGAGCCTGATAAAGAGATAGAAAGATTCACCGTAGGACAGGACCGAGAACTTGACCTCCGGCTTGCCAAATACGATGTAGAGGGTTCGATGGCCCATATCAGGATGCTTGAATCCATAGGGCTTCTGACCAAGGAAGAGCTCGACATCCTGCTGCCTGCACTTCAGGATATCGCCGATGAGATAGAGAGAGGCGAATTCCGTATTGAGGAAGGGGTGGAGGACGTGCATTCGCAGGTGGAGTTCCTTCTGACTTCACGCTTGGGAGATGTAGGAAAGAAGATACATTCCGGTCGTTCGCGCAACGACCAGGTGCTCGTAGACCTTAAGCTTTTCTTCCGTGATGAGCTCAAGAAGATAAGCGCGGGGGTGGAGCAGCTTTTCACACGCCTCATAGAGCTATCTGAAAAGCATAAGGATAAGCTGATGCCGGGCTACACGCACCTTCAGGTGGCTATGCCGTCGTCGTTCGGTCTATGGTTCGGAGCGTATGCGGAAGCGCTGACCGACGACATGCAGATGCTGATTGCGGCCTACAACATCGCAAACCAGAATCCGCTGGGCTCAGCCGCCGGTTATGGAAGCTCGTTCCCTCTCGACCGGGAAATGACTACGGAACTTCTGCATTTCGAGAGGCCTCACTACAATGTGGTTGCGGCACAGATGAGCCGCGGCAAGACGGAGAGAGCCGTAGCCAATGCCATCGCCACCATCGCCTCGACCTTGGGACACCTGGCCATGGATGTGTGCATGTGGATGTGCAACAATTTCTCTTTCGTATCGTTCCCGGATGAGCTTACCACGGGATCAAGCATCATGCCGCATAAGAAGAATCCGGACGTGTTCGAGATCATGAGGGGGAAGTGCAATCGTCTTCAGTCGATACCGAATGAGATTGCCCTTCTTACCGGCAACCTTCCGCTCGGCTACAACCGCGACCTGCAGCTGATGAAGGATATTCTTTTCCCGGCCTCGACAGAACTTATCGACTGCCTGAATATGGCCACCTATATGCTTGGTGAGATCCGCGTGAAAGATAATATCCTCGATGATCCTCGGTATGACTACATATTTACGGTAGAAGACGTCAACCGTCTCGTTCTGGAAGGGATGCCTTTCCGCGACGCATACAAGAAGGTAGGCATGGAAGTGCAGAACGGCACCTACAAGCCTCACCGGGGAGTGCACCATACGCACCTCGGCAGCATCGGCAACCCCGCCAACGACCACATCGCCGCCAAGATGCATTCCCTCCAACAGCAGCTGAAATAAACAGCAATTATATGAAACGAATAGCCGGATAAGGAAATTCCCTCATCCGGCTATTCGTTTATTTTGAGCAAGCGGCTCTTCAGGCCTCAAAGGTCGGCGTAAGGCAGATCAAGTATCGTATCAAAGCTTCCGCTATATAATTCCAGTTCTTTCATACTGCAAATTTAATAAAACTTAAGGTAAACAAAAAGGCTGTCTCGCGACAGCCTTTCGGTGTGATTCGCACAGGATTCAA
>CAMWMK010000036.1 GCA_947175295.1 uncultured Porphyromonadaceae bacterium | reverse complement strand
GTAGCCGACGTCATAATTTGTTATACCTGCAAGGTGTACTTGAGTTAATGCTTACGCATTACTCAGAGACACGTCTGGACGGCACCGGACGCATGGGCCATGCGTCCTTACCATTCAGGCAATAGCATCCCATTCGGGCATTTGCCTCAGAAGGTGTCGAAGCGGTAGACGATGGTGCGGCGGTAGGGGGCGTCAGGGGCAACGGTCTGTGAGGGGAAGGCGGCACGGCTGGGAGCGTCGGGGAAGCCCTGGGCCTCCATGGCTACGCCTTCATAATCCTCATAGCTGCGGCCTGCCATGTTGGCGGGGCTGCCTGCAAGCCAGTTGCCGGTGTAGATCTGCACGCCTGGCTGGTCGGTGACTACCGTCACCCGGCGACGGGTCTTCGGGCTGCGTAGCACGCATGCCTCGCGGAGCTCACCGTTGGGGCCGTCGATGCAGAAGCAGTGGTCGTAGCCCTTGCGGTCCTTAAGGGGAGTGAAATCCTTGCGGGGAGACTCCTCAAGGGTCTTGAAGGAGGTGAAGTCCATCGGGGTGGCGGCTACGGGAGCCATCTCGCCCGTAGGAATGCCTTCCTCGTCGCCTGCCAGATAGTAGGGGGCGTTGATCTTCAGTTCATGCTTCAGCACCGAGAGGGGGTTGGCGCCATCGGCTCCTTCAAGGTTGAAGTAGGCATGGTTGGTGAGGTTGACCACGGTCTTGGCGTCGGATGTAGCCGAGAGGGAGATGGTCAGCTCGTTGTCGTCGTTCCAGGTATACTTCACCTCGGCGTCGAGATTGCCGGGATAGCCCATCTCGCCATCCTTGGAGTGATAGCGGAAGATGACGCCGTTTTCGATCTCCTCCGACTCCCAGATCTGATTCTGGAAACCCTCGGGACCACCGTGAAGATGATTGGGACCGTTGTTGATGGGGAGGTCGTAGGTGATGCCGTCGATCTGGAGCTTGCCGTTGGCGATACGGTTGGCGTAGCGGCCCGGAGTCTTACCCGCGCAGGGACCGTCGGCGAGATAGCTCGCCGGGTCGGCATAGCGGAGGGTAACGTTTTCGATATTGCCGTTGGCGTCGGGCACCGACACCTCGGTGATTCCGGCGCCGAGCGATGAGAGCTCTACGGAAGCGCCCTTATCGTTGACAAGCCGATAGAGGGTCACCTCCCCTATCGGAGAGGCGGCCGTACGTTTAGTGATTTCCATAGCGGCAGGATCAGTCGAGTTTGCGGGCACCGTCGGAGATGACTACGTCGTAGATCATCGGAGCGTGGCCGTATTTGTCTTCGAAACGCTCGGTGATCTCCTGCACGAACTTATCGTGGAGGTCGTTCTTCACGAGGTTGATGGTGCAGCCGCCGAAGCCACCGCCCATGATGCGGCTACCTGTCACGCCAAGTTTCTTAGCCTCGTCGTTGAGGAAGTCGAGCTCAACGCAGCTTACCTCGTAGTCTTTCGAAAGACCTTCGTGGGTCTCATACATTTTCTTTCCTACAGTCTCATAGTCGCCTGCCACGAGAGCGTCGCAGACGGCGAGCACGCGGGCTTCCTCGCCGATGACGAAGCGGGCACGCTTGTAGTCTTCCTCGGAAATCTTATCCTTGATGGCGTCGAGCTCCTCCATGGATGCGCCACGGAGCGAAGGACGGCCGAGAGCGGCGGCAACGCGCTCGCAGCTTTCACGGCGCTTGTTGTAGGGGGAATCCTTGAGCTCATGCTTCACGCGGGAGTCGACGAGCACGAGGCGGTAGTCTTCCGGATTGAAGGGGAAATACTCGAACTCAGAGCTGCGGCAGTCGAGACGCATGAGGTTGCCCTTCTTGCCCATCACGGATGCGAACTGGTCCATGATGCCGCACTTCACGCCGCAATAGTTGTGCTCAGTGCTCTGGCCGATGCGGGCGAGCTCGAACTTGTCGATCTTGTTGTCGTTGAAAAGGTCGTTGAGAGCGAAAGCGAAGCAGCTTTCGAGAGCTGCGGAAGAGGAAAGACCTGCGCCAAGGGGTACGTTGCCTGCGAACACAGCGTCAAAGCCCTTTACAACGCCACCACGCTTGATGATCTCGCGGCAAACGCCGAAGACGTAGCGTGCCCAGCTCTGGGAGGGAGCGTCCTCCTCGTTGAGGCCGAACTCAGCGTAGTCGTCGATGTCGATGGAATATACACGCACCTTGTCGGTGCCGTTGGGCTTGATCTCAGCCATGATTACCTTGTCGATGGCGCCCGGGAATACGTAGCCTTCATTATAGTCGGTGTGCTCGCCGATGAGGTTGATACGTCCGGCTGATGCATACATCACGCCGTGGTCGCCGAAGCGCTGGAGGAAGAGATCATTGATTTTTTCTTTCATGGTCTATGTTTATTTTGAATTTTGAATTGGAGATTTCGGAATGCATCCTCAACACAGCATTGAGGATCACTGATCATGCATCATTCCACGGGGATGATGAGCTTTGCGGGCCTGAGGCCTTTCGACTTGACTTCGAGGGTCAGGGCACCGGGACGGTCGCCACCCCGGACTATCACCGTGGCGGCTCCGCTGAAGAGGTCCATCACGGGCTTGTTGAAGTCGCGGAGGGAGGTGGGGTCGCCGTTAGCGGTAGCGCGGAAAGAGCCGTCGCCGGTCACCTTGAAGGATACCTCGGGCTCAGCGTCGGGAACTACGTTGCCGTCCTTATCGACCACCTGCACCGTGACATAGGCAAGGTCTTCGCCATTGGCCTGAAGGGACTGACGGTTGGAGGTCAGCTTTACGGCATATGGTTTGCCCGCAGTGCGGACCACCGCCTCTCCGGCCACAGAACCGTCGGCGTTGTAGGCTACGGCCTTCACCTCGCCCGGCTCGTAGACAGTCTCGTTCCACATCAGGCGGTAGCGGTTCATGTTGGTGGAGTCGTTCTTCTCACGCATGCCCTGGCTCTTGCCGTTGATGAAGAGCTCCGCTTTTGGAGCGTCGGTGTAGACGAATACCGGAGTCACCTCGCCTTCACGTCCCTTCCAGTTCCAATGGGGAAGGATATGGAGGGTATGGTCTTTCTCGTTCCATTTCGAACGGTAGAGGTAGAAGCGGTCTTTCGGGAGGGAAGCGAGGTCGAAGATGCCGAAATAAGAGCTATGGCTGGGCCAGGCGTCGGTGTCGTAGGGGGAAGGCTCGCCGAGATAGTCGAAACCGGTCCATACGAACTGCCCCATATCCCAGGGATAGTCGTCGGCAGCGGCGAAGTCGTCGTCGGGGATGTTGCTCCAAGAGCAGTATTCCACATCGTAGCCTGAGCTCTGGTTGCCTTCACGGGTGACGTCGTAGGCCTTTACGACGGGGAAATAGTATTTACCACGGCTGGAGACGGTAGAGGATGTCTCCGAACCGAGAAGGATGTTCTGGGGAAGCTTGCCGATGGCGTCGGGATACATATGCACGCGGTAGTTGAATCCGGGCACGTCGAGCGCGGCCGCGAAGCCATTGGAAGTGACGGCCTTCACCTGGTCCATTCCGCAGGTGACGGGGCGTGTAGGATCCTCGCGATGGACTATATCCTGGAGGAAAGTAAGTTCCTTAAGCCCGTCGGGGCCCCACTGCGAGGGCACCTCGTTACCGATCGACCACATGACGACAGAGGGATTGTTGCGGAACTGACGCACCATGTTCTCCACGTCGCGTTCGGCCCATTCGTTGAAGATAGTGCCGTAGCCGTTCTTCGACTTCGGGCGGAAGCCCCAGTCGTCGAAAGGCTCGAGCATCATCATGAGGCCGAGCTCGTCGCAAAGCTCCACGAGTTCGGGAGCCGGCATATTGTGGGCGGTACGCACGGCGTTGGCGCCCATATCCTTGAGGAGCTCGAGCTGATGGCGGAGGGCCGACTTATTGACAGCCGCACCGAGCGGTCCAAGGTCGTGATGGTTGCACACTCCCTTGAACTGAATCTTCTCGCCGTTGAGGAAGAAGCCCTCCCCTGCCCTGACCTCCACGCTGCGGATGCCGAAGCGGGTGGAGTATTCGTCGGCAGTGCGGCCATCGACGATCACCTTCGTAGTGGCGCGGTAAAGGGCCGGATTCTCAGGATTCCAGAGGTCGGGGTTGTCAACGCGGAAATTCTGCGTAAGGTCAACCCCGGGATAGATCTTATATTCATGGGTGTCGGCAGCCACCACCTTGCCGTCGGGCGCAGTGATTTCCGTAGTGAGAGTAACGATATCGCCTTTATCCACTCCTTCGAGAGAAGTCACGAGATGGACCGTAGCGTAATCCTTGCCGACGTAGGGAGTAGTGAGCTGAGTGCCCCAAACGGGAATGTGGACCTTATCGGTGGAAAGTAGCTTCACGTTGCGGTAGATACCGGCGCCGGGATACCAGCGCGAGGACATCGGCTTGTTTTCGAGCGAGACCTCCAGACGGTTTTCGCCGGCATGGACGAAGGGAGTGACATCGACATAGAAGGAGTTGTAGCCGTAGGGCCACATGGTAGCGAGGCGACCGTTGACATAGACATGGGCGTTGCTCATGGCGCCGTCGAAGACGAGGGCGTAGCTGCGGTCGGGAGTGTCGGGAATATCGAAGGAGGTAGTGTAGAAACCTTTGCCTACGTAAGGAAGTCCGCCGGTGCGACCGGTCTTCCACGTAGCGGTCTTTTCGCCGTTCTGCTCCACGGCGACTTTCTGAAGGTCGTTTTCACGGTCAAACGGGCCATATATGGCCCAGTCGTGGGGAACTGTCACAGGCTGCCAGTTGATGGAGTCATGGGAGAAGTCCCAGTTCTTGAGGAGGGTTTCAGTCCTATCCGATGCGTAGGAGGCAAGGGCAAAGACCGAGAGCGCCGCGCATAGTATCTTCTTCATCGGCTTGGTATCGTCAATTTTAGGGTTATCAGGTTGTTCCCACGCAGAGAGGCAGAGATGGAGAGGCCACAAGGGCAAATCATTCCGGCCAGCAAGAAAACGCATGGAATCGGCATCCGTCTGCCATATACTGCGAAAGAATACACAAAGATAAGAAAAATAAGAATACCTACCAAATAAATTAAGTATTTATAAGAAATTAATTAAGGAATCATAAGAAAAAAACAGGGGGAGGCCTTAAAGCCTCCCCCTTGACGGGTATCGGGGATTTACATTATTCCTTGCACTTGGCGGCGATGAACTGGCGGTTCATGCGGCCGATGTTGTAGAGCTTGATGTTCTTGGGGCATTCAGCGGAGCAGGCACCGGTGTTGGTGCAGTTGCCGAAGCCGAGCTCGTCCATCTTAGCTACCATGGCGCGCACGCGGCGATCCTTCTCCACTTCACCCTGCGGGAGCAGAGCGAGCTGGCTGATCTTTGCGCTGACGAAGAGCATGGCGGAGCCGTTCTTGCAGGCAGCGACACAAGCGCCGCAGCCGATGCAGCTTGCGGAGTCCATAGCCTCGTCGGCGTTTACCTTTGAGATGGGGAGGTCATTGGCATCCTGAGCACCACCGCAGTTGAAGCTTACATAGCCGCCTGCCTGCTGGATCTTATCGAACGCGTTGCGGTCTACCATAAGGTCCTTGATGACGGGGAACGCAGCCGAACGCCAGGGCTCGACAGTGATGGTCTCGCCGTTCTGGAAACGACGCATGTAGAGCTGGCAGGTAGTAGCGCCTGTAGCGGGGCCGTGGGGATGGCCGTTGATATATAGCGAGCACATACCGCAGATACCTTCGCGGCAGTCGTGGTCGAACACGATGGGCTCCTGTCCTTCCTCCACGAGTGTCTCGTTGAGGATGTCGAGGGTCTCGAGGAAGGAGGTGTCGGGAGTAGTCTCGACGTCGTTGTAAGTCACGAATCCACCTTTGGCCTTTGCATTAGCCTGACGCCAAACGCGGAGGTTGACTTTCATTATATTTTCTTCCATTGTCTGATTTCAGTTTTGAGTGGATTTAAGACTTGTAGTTACGGGTCTGAACCTTGATGGCCTCATAGTGGAGGGGCTCGATGATCTGCTCGGGAGCCTTGCCGGCACCCTGGTATTCCCAGCAGGAAACGTAGAAGTAGTGCTCGTCGTCGCGCTTTGCCTCGCCTTCCTCGGTCTGGTATTCCTCACGGAAGTGACCGCCGCAGGATTCGTTGCGTGCGAGTGCGTCGTAAGCCATCAGCTTGCCCATGGTGATGAAGTCGTTGAGGCGGAAAGCCTTGTCGAGCTCGATGTTCATGCCTTCCTTGTCGCCGGGGATGAAGAGGTCGGTGTCGAACACCTTGCGGATCTCGTCGAGCTTCTGGATAGCGGTCTTGAGGCCTTCAGCCGTACGGCCCATGCCGACGTATTCCCACATGATGTGGCCGAGTTCCTTATGGATGGAATCCACTGAACGCTTGCCCTTGATGTTCATGAGCTTGTCCTGCACCTCGCGGCATTTCCTCTCGGTCTCCTCGAATTCGGGAAGATCTGTAGAGAAGCGGGGCACGGAGATCTGGTCGCTCAGATAGTTCTGGATAGTATAGGGAAGCACGAAGTAGCCGTCGGCGAGACCCTGCATGAGGGCGGAAGCGCCGAGGCGGTTGGCGCCGTGATCGGAGAAGTTGCACTCGCCGATAGCGAAGAGGCCCTTGATGGAGGTCTGAAGCTCATAGTCTACCCAGATGCCACCCATAGTGTAGTGGATAGCGGGGAAGATCATCATCGGGTTGTAGTATTTCACGCCGTCGATCTCCTTGGCAAGCTCGCCGGGGTTGACGTCGGTGATCTCCTCATACATGTCGAAGAGGTTGCCGTAGCGCTGACGCACCACGTCGATGCCGAGGCGGTTGATGGCTTCGGAGAAGTCGAGGAACACGGCGAGGCCGGTGTTGTTGACGCCATAGCCCTTGTCGCAACGCTCCTTGGCAGCGCGGGAAGCCACGTCGCGGGGAACGAGGTTGCCGAATGCCGGATAGCGGCGCTCCAGATAGTAGTCGCGCTTATCCTCGGGGATGTCGCTGCCCTTGATCTCGCCACGCTGAAGCTTCTTAGCGTCTTCGATATCCTTCGGCACCCAGATGCGGCCGTCGTTGCGGAGCGACTCCGACATGAGGGTCAGCTTAGACTGCTTGTCGCCGTGGACAGGGATACAGGTCGGGTGGATCTGAACGTAGGCGGGGTTGGCGAAGTAAGCGCCCTTGCGGTAGCAAGCCATAGCAGCGGATACGTTGCAGCCCATAGCGTTGGTAGAAAGGAAGTATGTGTTGCCGTAGCCGCCTGTAGCGATCACGACAGCGTGAGCGGCGAAACGCTCGAACTCACCTGTCACGAGATTCTTGGCCACGATGCCGCGTGCGCGGGGCACACCGTCCTTGTCCTTGATGAGGACCACGTCGTGCATCTCGTAGCGGTTGAAGCTCTTCACCTTGCCGAGATGGATCTGGCGGTTGAGCGAGCTGTAGGCGCCGAGAAGGAGCTGCTGGCCTGTCTGACCCTTGGCATAGAAAGTACGGGACACCTGAGCGCCGCCGAATGAACGGTTGGCGAGAAGGCCGCCGTATTCACGGGCGAAAGGCACGCCCTGAGCCACGCACTGGTCGATGATGTTGTTTGACACCTCCGCGAGGCGGTATACGTTGGCCTCACGAGCACGGTAGTCGCCGCCCTTTACGGTATCGTAGAAAAGGCGATATACGGAGTCGCCGTCGTTCTGATAGTTCTTAGCAGCATTGATACCGCCCTGAGCCGCGATGGAGTGAGCGCGACGGGGGGAGTCCTGAATGCAGAAGTTGAGCACGTTGAAGCCGAGCTCAGCGAGAGTGGAGGCAGCGGAAGCACCGGCAAGACCAGTACCAACGACGATGACGTCGAGCTTACGCTTGTTGGCGGGGTTGACGAGCTTCTGATGAGCCTTATAGTTGGTCCATTTCTCAGCGATAGGACCTTCCGGGATCTTGGAATCCGCGGGATTCATTACTTTTACTTTATCGAGTGTCATATCGCTTTCGTATTATTGGGGTTGACCCATCATGGGATTCATTTCTTCTTTCTCAGCGTCGGCAGCCTCAAGATAGTCGAAGAGGGCTACGGCGGCATTGAGGGTCTCTACCTGACCTTCGAACTTGGGATTGTTCTCGTTGTAGGCGCGAGCCTGGTCGGAGTTGAACTGAACGGCCATCTGTCGGATCTGACCGGAGATCTGCTCGTAGGGGCTGAGGCTTACAGCCTGAGCGGCGTCGGGACCGAAGTCTTCGAGGAACATCGGAGCGAGCATCGACTTATACTGGGCGCGGAGCTCGGGGTTGGTCTTGTAGTATCCTTCATGAGCGCGGACAGTGAAGACGATGGCCTGAGCCACGAAGAGCGCGATGACGATGGAAACCCAGCAGTTGCCGATCTTCTTGAGACGGGGAATCCAAACGGTGCTATCCCAACCCACTGACTGGAACATCGACCAGAAACCATGCTGGAGGTGGAACCAGAGGGCGATGAACGCGATGAGATAGACGATCGGGGTCCACACCTGAGAGAAGGCCTCCTGGATGAAGAGGGTGCCGGCGGCAGCGGGGATAGTGCCATGGTCGCCGCAGATCTCCACGAGCTGCATCTTAGCCCAGAACTGGATCATGTGGACCACGAGGAACGCGAGGATCACGATGCCGAGCGCGAGCATGTTCTGAGAAGACCATTCCACGGAAGCGGGACGGTGTTCGATCGCATAGCGCACTTCGCCGCGCGCCTTGCGGTTTTGCAGGGTTAGCCACACGGCGTAGCAGATGTGCAGGATGAAGAGCACAGCCAGGCCTACGGATGCGATGAGAGCATACCAGTTGGCACCGAGGAACTCACAGATGGAGTTGTAGGCTTCGGGCCAAAGGATGCAGACAGCATTCATCACGCAGTGGAACGTTAAAAAGAGGACGAGACATGCGCCTGTGAGGGCCATGATGAACTTACGTCCTACAGATGAGCAAGTTAACCACATAACGTTAGTTTAAATTTAGTTTATTGTTTAGAAATTATAAAGATATTTTCCAAATCGCTTATGCCCGGAGGCATATAATATGCAAAATTAGGATAAATTAAGCATATTTCAAAGTTTTTTCGGGAAAAAATTTCGGGGGAGACTTCGGTCTGCGTCGCTCAGCACAGTGTGAAGGGCAAAGGGCGACAAATCAGTTAAGGCGGCTTCAAGCAAAAGCCTGAAGCCGCCTTAACCGATCTGTCGGAATATCATTCCTTGTATTTCTTGATGATGAGAGCAGCGTTGTGTCCGCCAAAACCGAAGGTATTGGAAAGGGCGGCGTTGATCTCACGCTCCTGAGCCTTATTGAAGGTCCAGTTCATATTATAGTCGATTTCGGGGTCTTCGTCGCCCTCCTCATGGTTGATGGTGGGGGGCACGATGTTGTCGGTGACTGCCTTCACTGTGAAGATGGCCTCAAGCGCACCGGCGGCACCGAGGAGGTGGCCTGTCATAGACTTGGTGGAGCTGAGGTTGAGCTTATAGGCGTGGTCGCCGAACACCTTCTTCACAGCCTTGGCCTCGCTGACGTCGCCGACAGGAGTGGAAGTGCCGTGGAGGTTGATGTAGTCGATGTCTTCGGGCTTCATGCCGGCGTCGCGGAGGGCGTTCTCCATGACGAGAGTGGCACCGAGGCCATCGGGATGAGTAGCCGTAATGTGGTAAGCATCGGCGCTCATGCCGCCGCCGGCCACCTCCGCATAGATCTTAGCGCCGCGGGCCTTAGCGTGTTCGAGCTCCTCGAGCACGAGGGCAGCCGCTCCTTCGCCGATGACGAAGCCATCGCGGGAGCCGCTCATCGGGCGCGAAGCCTTGGCGGGGTCTTCGTTGCGTGTGGAAAGCGCCTTCATCGAGTTGAAACCACCCACACCTGCGGGATATACAGCAGCTTCAGCACCGCCGGCAACGATAGCGTCGGCCATACCGAGGCGTACGTAGTTGAAGGCGTCGATCAGGGCGTTGTTGGAAGAAGCGCAGGCCGAAACTGTAGCGAAGTTCGGGCCACGGAAACCGTGGTCGATTGAAATCTGTCCGGCTGCGATGTCGGCGATCATCTTCGGAATAAAGAAAGGATTGTATTTCGGACCGTTATCCTTATTCATGGCATAATAGCCGGCTTCCTCCTCGAAAGTGTGGAGACCACCGATACCGGCGGCGAAGATGACACCGATACGGTTTTTGTCGAGGCCTTCGTCCTCGAGACCGGCGTCCTTGATAGCCTCGTCGGCAGCCACGAGAGCATACTGCGCATAGAGGTCGAGCTGACGCAACTTCTTGCGGTCGAAGTGATCGGCGGCATTGAAATCCTTCACTTCGCAAGCGAACTTAGTCTTGAAGAGGGATGCGTCAAAATGCGTGATAGGGCCAGCGCCGCTGACACCTTTCTTGGCGTTTTCCCAAGCGGTCTCAACGTCGTTGCCGATGGGAGTGAGGGCACCGAGGCCCGTGATTACAACTCTTTTTAATTCCATATTCTTCATATGATGCGTCCTCAAGATGGGTTTTCTCCTCGGATCGAGGAGAAAACCTGGATATCTTGAGAGGGATGTGGGGTTGTGTCGTTATTAAACGTGAGCTTCGATATACTCGATAGCGTCGCCTACAGTAGAGATCTTCTCTGCGTCCTCGTCGGGAATAGTGATGCCGAAGACCTTCTCAAACTCCATGATGAGTTCTACGGTGTCGAGTGAGTCAGCGCCGAGGTCTGTGCTGAAGCCAGCTTCGGGAGTTACTTCGTTTTCGTCTACTGTGAGCTTTTCGACGATGATAGCCTTTACTCTGTTTTCGATATCAGACATAATCTTGATAGTTTTGAGTTAAAAAATTGTATAGTTGTTGTTTCGGACTGCAAAACTAATTAAAAAAATCCATATAGCGAAATTTTTCGGCAAAAATTGCACATATTTTTGATGTTTGTGCATAAAAAAAGGGCGATTTCCGGGGGAAACCGCCCTTTTTAGCCTTAATTCTTAAATTTCCGGCTTTCAGGAGGAGTGGCTGAAGCCGCTTGGGGAAAGAGGGGATGGCTGAAGCCACCCCTCAGTAAAAGAGAATCATTTCTGCGGGAAAGGAGAATCCTATCCTACGGTCCAGGTGTCGGTGGTCTTGATGACCATGTCGCGGAGCGAGGTAAAGCCTTTCTTGGCTTTCACCTCCGCCACCTGGGCGGCTACCTCCGCCTCATATGTAGGCGCGGAGTAGTCGCGGATCACGCCGAGGGCGAGGGGCAGGTCGCGGCCATCCATCATGGCGAGCTGCTGCTGGAGGAAATTGCTCTCGCAGTGAGCGTCGTGGACGAGGACGTCGTCGATCGTATAGCCGTCCTCCCCTATCGTGACGGCCTTCACGTTGAAGCCATCCTGCACGAGACCTTTCTCATGGTTTTTGCCGAAGAGCATCTTCTCTCCGTGGCGGAGATAGATGGTATGGTCGTCGCGTACTTCCTTATCTACGATGTTGGCGTGGATGCCGTTGTTGAAAATCACGCAGTTCTGAAGGATCTCCACAACTGCAGCTCCCTTATGGCGGGCAGCCGCCTCCATCACGTCTACGCTGATGTCGAGGCCGACGTCGAAGGAGCGGGCGAAGAAATTGCCGCGCGCGCCGAAGCATAGCTCAGCGGGGATGAAGGGGTCTTCGGTCGTTCCATAAGGACTTGACTTGGAGACAGTGCCGCGGTCGGAAGTCGGGCTGTACTGTCCTTTGGTAAGGCCGTAGATCTTATTGTTGAGCAGGAGCATGTTGATGTCGATGTTTCGACGCACGGCATGGATGAAGTGGTTGCCGCCGATGGCGAGGCCATCGCCGTCGCCCGAGATCTGCCATACGGTGAGTTCAGGGCGTGAAGTCTTGACACCTGTGGCTATTGCGGCCGCACGTCCGTGGATGGTGTGCATGCCGTAGGTGTTCATATAGTAAGGGAGTCGCGACGAGCATCCGATGCCGCTGACCACGACCGTATCCTGAGGGGCCACGCCTATGCGGGCCATAGCCTTATGGAGTGTATTGAGGATAGCGTGGTCTCCGCATCCGGGACACCAGCGTACGCTTGCCCCGTTCTTGTAGTCGCCTGGGGCGAATGTGCAGTTATTGTTTTCCATTGTTGTCGCCGGATTAATTATTTCTCATTCAAATGTCTCAGTACACCGTCTACGATTTCCGACACCATGAAGGGCTGACCTTCGATCTTGTTGATGCGCTTGATCTCGACGCCGGGAAGTTTCTGCTGAAGATAGTCGGCAAACATGCCGGTGTTGAGTTCGGCCACTATCACATTGTCATACTTACGTATCTCTTCCAGGGCATTGGCGGGGAGGGGGTTGATGTAGCGGAACTGCGCGAGCGCTACCCGATGGCCGTCGCGGTTGAGCTGCTCGCATGCGGTCAGCATATGGCCGTAGGTGCCGCCCCATCCTATAAGGATGGTGTCGGCGTCGCGGTCGCCCTGTATCTCGAGGAGGGGTATGTCGTTGGCAATGTTGGCCACTTTCTTACGGCGAGTGATGACCATCTTCTCGTGGTTGGCGCCGTCGGTGGAGATCACGCTCGTCTTGGCGTCTTTCTCCAGACCGCCTACGCGATGCATGGCGCCGGGCATTCCGGGCACGGCCCAATAGCGAACGAGGCTTTCTTCATCACGCATATAAGGAGTCCATCCTTCCTCCACCTGCTTCGGGCTGACGAAGGGCACCTTGATGGCCGGATAGTCTTCCTCTTCGGGCACGCGCCATGCGCTTGAACCGTTGGCGATGAAGGCATCCGTCAGCAAGATAACGGGGGTCATATGCTCAAGGGCGATGCGTGCGGCTTCGAAGGCCATAGTGAAGCAATCGGTGGGGCTTGCGGCTGCCACTACGCAGAGTGGCGACTCTCCGTTGCGGCCGTAGAGGGCCTGCATGAGGTCGGTCTGCTCAGTCTTGGTGGGGAGTCCTGTGGAGGGTCCGCCACGCTGCACGTCGATCACCACGAGGGGGAGCTCGGCCATAACGGCGAGGCCTATGCCTTCGCTCTTGAGAGCGAGGCCGGGGCCGGAAGTGGAGGTGACGGCGAGGCATCCTGCATAGGAAGCACCGATGGCGGAGCATACGCCGGCGATCTCATCCTCCATCTGGCATGCCTTCACTCCGAGGTCCTTGCGCTTGGCGAGTTCATGAAGGATGTCGGTGGCCGGAGTGATGGGATAGCTGCCGAGGAAGAGAGGAAGTCCGCTCTTCTCGGAGGCCATTATCAGGCCCCATGCTGTGGCGGTGTTGCCGTTGACGTCGGTATAGACGCCGGGGCGGGCTGCCTCTGTCTCAATGCGGTAGGTTGGCATGGAGGCGTGGGTGTTGTGGCCGTAGTCCCAACCAGCCTGCACCACTTTAGCGTTCGCCTCGTAGACAGCCGGTTTTTTGGCGAATTTGGCTTTCAGTTTATGTAGTACGCTTTCCACAGGACGGTCGAAGAGCCAGCAGACGATGCCGAGCGCAAGCATGTTCTTGCATTTCATCATGGCCTTCTGGTCCATTCCGGAGTCGGCGAGGGCTGCCTTGAGGATAGTGGTCATCGGGACGAGCATGATGTGCTCGGGATCGATGCCGAGTTCGGCTACGGGGTCATCGGTGGCATACTCGGCCTTCTTCAGGTCGGCGGGGCGGAAAGTGTCGCTGTCGCAGATTATGATTCCACCTTTCTTGAGGTAGCGCAGGTTGGTCTTCAGGGCGGCGGGGTTCATTGCCACGAGCACGTCGGCGGCATCGCCGGGAGTGTGGACACCGCGTCCGATATGGACCTGAAAACCGCTGACACCGCTGAGGGAGCCTTGCGGGGCGCGAATCTCGGCCGGATAGTCGGGGAAGGTGGAGATTGTGTTTCCTTCGCCGGCACTTACGTTGGAGAAGATATTTCCGGCAAGCTGCATGCCGTCGCCGGAGTCTCCTGAAAATCTTACCACCACGCTTTCTCTCGTGATGACGTCTGTGTTAGGCAACATATCAATAAGTTTTTAGTTGTCAGTTGTCGGGTTGTCTGTATTTGGTCGGCAGCATTCAGCTGTCGGTTGGAAGGATCCTTTCCGGAGAATAGAGTCTCAGGTCGGGACTGCAAAGTTAATCACTATTTTCAAAACTACCAAGAATAAAATGAATAAAAAACGGGCATTTTTCAAGAAAATGCCCGTTTATAATCCCATACGAGGGTTTGTATGCTTTATTTATGCAATCCGCATTCAAAAGACCTCCTTTATCAGGGGAGGTGCGAATACACCAACCAAAAATCAGAAATATTTCACTTCGGTGCCTTCAAGGCTGGAGAGGACGGCGTTGGCAAGGGAGCTGGCGCCGATGCGGAAGAGATCGTGGGTGAGCCATTCGTCGCCGAGCACTTCCTTCACTACGGCATAGTACTGAAGGGCTTCCTCCGTGGTGCGGATGCCGCCGGAGCACTTGAAGCCTACCTTGCGGCCCGTGGCCTGATAGTATTCCTTGATGCACTGACACATCACCCATGCTGCCTCGAGGCTCGCACCGGGATAACCCTTGCCTGTGGATGTCTTTAGGAAATCGGCCTCGCTGTAGAGCGAAAGGATCGATGCGCGACGGATTGCCTCAGCTGTCTTCAGAAGTCCTGTCTCAAGGATCACCTTGAGTTTCGCGCCACGCGCCGCACGCTTCATCTCGATGATCTCGTCGGAAAGTCCTTCATAGTCGCCGTCCCTATACATACCTACAGGGAAAACAATGTCAACCTCATCGGCTCCCCCGAGGACAGCCATGGCCACATCGGCCACCTTAACCTCGATGAAAGTCTGGGCACTTGGGAAACATCCGGCCACTACCGCTACGTCAACACCGGGCACGTCGAGGGTGTTGCGCACCACTTCGGCGAAATTGCTGTAGACGCAGATGGCGGCTACGTTCTTATACTGAGGATAGTCGCTGTCGAAAGAGTTTACCTTCTGAGTAAACGCGACCACGCTCTTCACGCTGTCGTCGGTAGAGAGGGTGGTGAGATCGATGGAATGAAGAAGGAATTCATACACTTCCTTAGAGGCGTATTTGCCGGCCTCATCTACGATCTTACTTACTTCGGCCTTTACCACCTCGTCGTCGCCGGTCACCTTCGACGCGGCAATCACTTCCTGATATCTGTCCATTGCTATGATTTTGAATTTAGAATTGAGAATTGGGAATTGAGAATTTCGTTTTTCGGTAGGGAACCCAGAAAAAAAATCAACAATTCTCCACTATCTATTAAACCAAAATGGGGATAATTTGGTTTTGATTTATGAAAACCGATTTTTAAACCTTTAAATTTTATCTGACTATGAAAAAATACAGATGTGAAGTATGCGACTGGATCTATGATCCCGCAACAGGCGATCCCGACAGCGGCATCGCTCCCGGAACTGCCTTTGAAGATATCCCCAACGACTGGGTATGCCCGGTATGCGGTGTCGGCAAAGAAGATTTCGTAGAAGAGCCCGATCTCTGATCATCAGAAACCAACATACAGAATCAGGCCGGAATCCAAGGATTCCGGCCTGATCTGATTTTTTTCATAGCGATGAGCCAAGAGGCATCAACGGGTCATAGTCAAGGCTTTGGATGCCTTCACCGCGGAGAGCTGAGGAACGACACCCTGACGCAGCGAGGGAGCGATACCTTTGACCTGACGGGGACGGAAGGAAGGAGTGGCCGCCGGCTGGGGATCATAGCCTTCGAGAGTGGCGGGAGTGGTGTAGCGCACTGCGTTGACGCCGCCCCATTCGCCATCGATATTCTTCGCGGCAGCCGCGATGACGATCGAAGTGCCCGGCTCGATAGGATACTCGTAAGACACGGGATCATACTGGAACCATCCTACCATAGAGGGCATCGGAGGCTCGCTGCAGAGGTAGGCGTCGCAGCCTTCGGGATCCGCGTCATAGTCTTCAGCCGAGAAAACATTCATACGATAGCAGCTGGCTTCGGAGTTAGGCACATAGCTGACAGTGAGAGTCGGCTTCATCGCACCATCCCAATCCTCAAGCGAATAACCGCCTACAGAAATCTCGACCGCTGCTACGCCGTGGCCGCCAAGAGGCGATGTGGATGCCGAATACACTTCATAGGGGGCGAAATAGCCGTTGAAGTCTGTCATGGCCACAAATACGTCATACTCAGTGTTGGGCGACATTTCCGTCCAGGTATATTCGTAGTCTCCGATGCACTGGATACCCCACATGCGAATCATGTCGGAGAAATTAGAGAATCCAAACATCGGGCCAAACGACTCATACTGGCTCTGCATCGTGCCTTTCTCTCCGGCAAGAATCCAATAGCTCTGCACATCGGCGTTGGGAGTGAACTTCACGGTAAACGACTTCTGAGTGGAGCCGACCACCTCTACATCCACATGCGGATCGCCGATAATCTCCGGAGCCGGAGTCTGGAACTCTGCCCTCGCCACTCCGGCTTCCACTCCGTAGCGGTCGATGCCGACAGTAAAGATAGTATAGGAGCTTTCAGGATTGAGCTCTATGCCGGAGAGGGTGCCGTGATCGAAATCCTGATCAAGAAGAGCCACCATATCGGAAGGGAGACTGTTGATGTAACGGATGGCATTGGCATCGTCGGTGAGCTGCTTCGCAGTCACTTCAGGAATCACGACAAGCTTATAACGATAGCATTCCGGCGTACGGGTAACAGTCAGCGTCATCGTCTCAAGATTGACCTCGTCTATCACTACATTGGCGAGCACATCACCGTCGACACGTGCGAAATTGATGGCATCGGTGTAATCAATCACGAAACCGGTATAGTTTCCGGCGGTATTGGTGACGAGTATGCGGTTGGGCGCCTCTTCAGTCTGGGCGAAAGCTGCAGACGCCGACATGATGGCGGCTGCGAATATCATTGCTGTTTTCTTCATTTCTTAGTTTTTTGTTTTATCGGTAAGGAATCCTGATGAGAATATCCGTATGAGACTTATCTCTTGATGAACTTGAATGTGGCCGATTCCCCTACCCTTGCAATATAAAGGCCGGGGGCAAGGGCGCTTACATCAACGCCTTCTCCGCTCCAGGAAGCGACATTGACAAGGGTTTCCCCTTTCAGTCCACATATGGAAAGAGGGACGGCAGCGCCGGAAAAACCTACGAATTCAAGACTTTCATCTACGGGATTGGCACGAAGGCGTAAAGCGGCTTCGGAAGACAGCTGTCCGACTGCGGTGCCAGCGTCGAAGCGGAAGGAAAGGGTCTTAAGGTCGGCGTAATGGAATACAGCCTCCAAAGTCTCCACGGAATAGACCTCCACTCCATCCCCGACAAAGCGCAACTTGCTTTCAATCCCTACGGGAGCCTCCGCCATAGCCACACCTTCGGCATCGTTGGCCACGACCATAAGCTGAGCCGGATTCTGCGCTGAGGCATGCAAGCCACCTACAATGGCCATGCATGCAAGATAGATACGTGCAGTTTTTTTCATTTAGTCTGATTTTAATTAAAGCCTTCCATCATCAGTCAATGATGAATGGGGAAAGCCCTGCATTAATATTATTTTGCAAAGATAAACATTTTTTCAATAAAATCCAAATAAAACCGGAGAAGACGGGGGAACCGTATGATTCAGTGGGCGAAACACATTTTTATTTGGCCGTTACATAAGAAATCGTTAATTTTGCACAAATGAAGCATATGGATATGATTTCCGTGACAGTTCCGGTATATAACGCGGAGGAATGGCTGCGCGATGCGCTTGCATCGCTGCAGGCACAGACACATTCCGACTTCGAGGTCGTCTTAGTGGATGACGGATCGAATGACGGATCGCCCGACATATGCCGGGAATTCTGTGAGAGAGACCCGAGGTTCAGACTTATACGTCAGGCCAACGCCGGAGTGTCGGCCGCACGCAACCGCGGCATCGAAGAATCGCGGGGGGAATGGATAGCATTTATGGATGCCGACGACGTGATGCCGCCCGACGCGCTTGCCGTGATGGCTGAGCATACACGAAGAAGCGGAGCGGGAATCGTAGCGGGAGGGTATACACGCGGCATACCGAAGCAGATGCCTTCGGGAGCGGGACACGCCATGACCGTAGATTCCGACTCGGCCATCCTCATCGGGCTATACCAGATGCGGATACTCAACAATCCCTGGGGAATGCTGTTCCGCTCGTCGGTCTTCAAGGAGGAGCCCCCCTTGCGTTTCCGCCACTGCCGCTACGAGGACCTCGACCTCTTCTACCAGGCCTTCGAGCGCACCGACAAAGTGTGCATACTCGACCGCACGGTCTACTTCTACCGCGACAATCCGGGGAGTTTCATCAATACATGGAGCGATGCCCGACTGGATGTGCTCGATGTCACCGACCGCATGGCAGAACATATGCGCCGGCGCTCCCCCGCCCTGCTCAGGGCGGCGCAGGACCGGAGGTTTTCGGCTCATTTCAACATGCTCCTAGAGATGACACGCCACGGCATCGACAATCCCGGACAAAGGGAGAGATGCTTAGGAGTGATCAAGGAGCAACGACTCAATGAACTTACCGACGGAAAGACAAGACTGAAAAACAAACTCGGCGCCCTTCTCTCCTATCTCGGGATGCCGGCAATAAGACTCATATGCAGGTTATCACGCTGAATCCACACGACTTCGACGCCAACGCGGAGCGACTTGCCGCATACGTAAGGGAAGGATCTACGACACGCTACGACGCTATCGTAGCCGTAAGGCGCGGAGGCTCTTTCGTATGCGACGCCTTCTGCAGGCATTTTCCGAGCGACCGCTACGGCAAGAGATACGACGTGACACTCCAACGCCCATCCACCAAGCATAAGAACGGGAAACTCGGCAACGCGCTCCGACGGCTGCCATACTTCATCCTCGACGGCATGCGCATGGCCGAAGCCTCCCTTCTTGTCTTGAGAAGGAGGATCATGGGAGCACCCGAAATCCCGGAGGTAGATATTCCGGACGGACTGGCCGACACCCTCCGACAACGCTCCAGACCGGAAATCCTGCTGATCGACGATGCAATAGACAGCGGCGACACACTATTCGCCATAGTAGAAACGTTAAAAAACATGAACCCGGACGCAAGGATCGACATCGCGGTCATGACAGAGACCACCCGCCATCCCCGCATACGGGCCAACCACACACTATACCGAAACAGAACTTTGATTAGATTTCCATGGTCGAGCGATTACAAGAACCTTTGAAAGGCACGACTTTCGTAGATCTTGACGGAACACTGCTTTCCGCCAATTCAATGCACATATTCATGCGGCGCCTTCCCGCGATGCTCATGAAACGCGGCGCCGTCGCAGGCGCCATCGCAAGCCTATGGTGGAACTCGATGAGGAGCCTCCGCCTGGTGAGCCACCACTCCATGAAGTGGCACCTCACCAAGACCGCGCGCCAACACCTCGAAGACTCCGACTGGGAGCAACTCGCCGAGAGCATGGCCCGGAGTGTCAATCCCAAAGTAAAGGACTATATACAGTCGCGACGCGAACGCGGCTGCCTGACGTATATAGCCACGGCCGCTCCGGAGGAATACACGCTGCCGCTGGCCCGCATAATGGGATACGAGGGAGCTTTGGCCACTGTATTCACCGAAGACCAAGCAGACTATACCGAACTCAGCCGCCATGCAAAGCACGAGGCCATAGAGAGACTTCTTGATGAGAAACAGCTGAGGCTCGAATCGTTTCTGACCGACCATACCGACGACCTCCCTACCGCAGCGGCATATCCCGGGCTGACCATCCTTGTAGGAGTGACTAAAAAGACTGCGAATGAATTCCGCAATTCGGGAGTCACACGCTATCTCAATTAGCCTATCCCTTTCGGGAAAGGGCGTCTATTCAGTCTTTCCTGCGTGAATAGCGGCGCGGAAAGAGGAAGACTATGGAGATGACGAGAGTGAGGGCTACGGCCCAGGGATAGTAGAGATATGGAAAGGGAGCGGCGGGAGATATGCCGGCGAGCGATGTGGCGAGCAGGGTCTGGGCTCCATAGGGGATAAGACACTGCACCACACAGGAGGCAGAGTCGAGAATCGACGCGCTCTTGCGCGGATCCACACCGAAACGCCTGGAGATGTCTTTGGCGAGACCACCTACGGTAATGATAGCCACAGTGTTGTTGGCAGTGCAGAGATTGACGATCCCGACAAGTACTGCAAGAGTGGCCTGCGCGCCCCGGAGTCCGGATATGCGGGCCGTCATCACCCTGAGTATATAGTCTATGCCTCCGCAGGCCTTGATCACTCCGAGCATGCCGGAGGCAAGCAGGGTGATGATGATGAGGTCGCCCATACCGTCAATTCCGGCTCCGGCGAACCCGGCCATATCAAGAAGGCCTACGCCATAAAACAGGCCGAGGCCCACAGCCGTGAATATACCGGCCGTCAACACAAGAGTCACGTTGACGCCCATCACCGCCGTAGCGATCACTACAAGATAGGGAAGCATGAGCCAGGGATCGCCTGACTCAGGAACATCTGAGACGGGGACTTCCGGCACGAGCAGCAGATAGCATGCGAGCGTGACTATGGCGGCAGGAAGGGCAATCCAGAGATTTACCTTAAACTTATCCTGCATCGAGCAGCCTTGCGAGCGCGTGGCGGCGATGGTGGTGTCGGAGATGAAGGATAGGTTGTCGCCGAAAAAGGCGCCGCCAAGCACCACCCCTACGAAAAAGGGCACATTTCCACCCTCCGTAGCGGCCAGTTGCGCCGCCAAAGGAGTGAGGGCCACCACGGTTCCTACCGAAGTGCCTATGGAAAAGGAAATCAGGCATGCCGCTACGAAGAGCGTGGGCACTATATACTGTGGCGGCAGGATATTGAGCGTGAAAGTGACAGTGGCATCCACCGCACCGATCGACTTGGCCACTGAGGCAAAGGCTCCGGCGAGTACGAAGATCCATATCATGTAGATGATGTCGCTGTTGGCGGCTGCCTTCGAGAAGGTCTCTATGCGTTCTTTAAGCGGAATACCCCTGTAGATAAGGATGGCCCACATAGAGGCCACAAGGAGGGCCACCGATATGGGAATCCTGTAGAAGTCGCCTATCAAGGCGGAAACGGCCACATATAGGATAAGGAACACCATCATGGGCGACAGAGCCATGAGGCCTTTGGTTTTCGTCGTTATAATCGTTTTCATAGCTATCTTGGATTCATATTTCGAGGTCGGCGCGTGGGAAGGCGTCGATGAAGCTCCCGGGAGTGCAGTTGGTGATCTTCGCGCCTATACTTTCCGCATAGTCTGCGATTCGGTGATAGGAGCGGAATGCGATGGTAAGGCTGTTGAGTATGTCGTGGAGATGATAGCCGGCATATTCCTGAGCCACCCGCTCAAACTCCTTGTCGTTGTCTTTATAAAAGTGCTTCTGAACGGAGATGACGCGGTTTCTGTCGTCGACCCATAGGTCGCGGCTCCATGTATGGTCGGCTCCTACTATATATATGTCACGGTATCCCTCCCTGAGAGCCACCATGATGGATGCTATGAGCACATTGCGCGGACGTGGCATCGCAAGCCCGTGGCGGTAGAGCCAATGCACCGGACCACGCAGCCCCTCACCCGGAGTAAGGTTGTAGCGCCTCACGGCCATATGTACGTTTCGGGCCACAGCATCCGGGAGCTGCGCCTTGCAGGGCACATACAGGGTCATGGGCCAGTCGGTGGAGGCGATGTTGTCCCACAGCCTCACCACATTGGGGTCAGACGATCTCCCGTCGTCGCCGACACGGAAGAAATGCGGATCGGCGAGCACGTATAGATTGGGCTTCAATTCATGGTAGGAGTCGGCATTGGCCGCGAAGTTGACCGCCAAAGTATCCGATTCCTTCAATATATCCGAATGCCTGGCGATGGTCTCGCGAAGGGAGGGCCCATTGCCCATTATGATGAGTCGCTCCTTCTTAGGGTCTCCGGCGGCAGAGGGTCTGCGTGACAAAAGCATCACTTTGCCAAACGATGCGGCCGCATCTATCATATCCTTTATCTTTCCCATTGTCAATGTTCTGAATATGGATAATCGGGATGCTGACGGGAGATGACCTCTATGGCAGGATACGGAGTCCATTCGGGAAGCGCCCTGCGTATTGCCTCATCGGAGAGGGTCAGCGTCTTGCTCCGTAGCGTATGGACTTCAGGAAAAAGCGAGGCCTTGACAGCGGGAATCCATGGCGTGAGCCTCCACGCTGTCTCCGCCCACTGCTTCGGCAGGAATGTCTGGCGCTTCATGGCGCCGGAGTTGGCACTCATGGCCTCGGCAAGCTCTATCCAAGCGGCATCCTTGCCGTCGGTGATGTTGTAGGTGCCTCCTATGGAGTGAAGCCGTATGACGGCATCCGCCACATCAATGGCGCATACGAGGCTCAGACGGGCATCATTGCCACGCACATGGATATATCGGCCGTTTACCACATCGTTGAAAAGACCCTTCATCTCTCCGTGCACTCCTTTGCCGAACATTCGGGCCGGGCGCAATACGGTAAGTTTTACGTTTCTCTGAGCGCACCATTCCCTGACAAGTTGCTCGGCGCGTGCCTTTGACTGCCCGACTTTTGTGGCAGCCCATGTCTGGTGGTCTTCCGTCACCTTCGCTCCTGAATCAGGACTGTATACCTCCCAGCTGGAGATATAGACCAGTTCCCTGGGAGGATTACCTTCAAGTGCCTGCAGCAGATGGCGAGTGCCTTCGAGGTTGAGGTCTATGGCCGTCTCGGCATCGGCAGATCCCGCGGCATGCACCACAAGGTCGAACCTGTTGTCTCCGAGGTCCGGAGCAGCGGCGGTAAGGTCGTATATGATGTCGGCGTCATGACGCTGGAGGGTCTTCACCTCATTACCCTCCTTCAGCATGGGAAGCAGATAGCCTCCGAGCATTCCGGATGCGCCTGTAAGCAGTATTTTCATCTTAAATTATTTATGAAATTTTCTGACAATTAAAGGAGCCTTTTTCCTTGCTTCCTCCAAACTTATATCCATCCCATGATATACATTGTTTCTTCCGGGGCGAAATTCTACAAAGGTTTTATTCCTTTTATCATATGTATAGAGGTATGTTCTATCGTCCACATCACCTTCATGGTCTGTAAAAGCTGTCATTAATAATCTTTTTGCATAAGATTCGTCATTCCTGTCATAAGCTGAGAATGCTGCGACAGCTTTATTCCCGACCCTTCTATTCGCATGGAAATGTTTCAATTGCTCCAACCTCGGGATAAAAGACTCCAGTAATGAAAGCAAGGTAACTTTTCCAAACGGATCGAAGTGTCTTATGACTGCTGTCCGTTCATCCGACAGTATTTCCAAACAATCGGTGTGACTATCCACTCCAGCAAAAATCCTTCTTGAGTCCGGCACACACATCAAAGCATATAATTGTAGGCATACGGAATCCCTATCCTGTTTAGACATATTCTTCAACACATCTGGAATCACTTTTAAACAAGTAGCCCTGTCATTAGGAGATACTTCTTCTACAGGCAGTTCAAGCATGAGCCTGTACATCTCGTAAGAAGACATGATATCATCGCTTTCTACAAGTTGTTCATCCCATTTTCCCGGAACATAAAAAGTAACATAATTAGGTAGATCAAACAGGCAAAGATTATGAAATGCCACCTCGTATGAGGAATAATCCAATATTATAGGCATGTATGGAGCCAATGAAACCTTCATTTTCTATTTGCCAAGATAATTGCCTTGAAATCATTATCAAGAGAATCCATAAATCCCTTAGGCATCATACCCTCAAGCCTACCGGTTTCAGACATAGAAATAGTCTGGTATTCGCTCGCACCCTCTTCATGCTCGACAAATATCAAATGAATCTTTTCAGGAGATATCTCTTTTTCGGCTACCCTTCGTCTAAGACGCGTTATAAAATGATCGCTGTGGGTTTCAACAAGCACATTCACATTTTTCTCCAGACATAAATAGATGAAGAAGTCTGCCATAGACGCCTGTATACTCGGATGCATATGCACTTCAGGATCCTCCACTATCATCAAAGCGCCATCCTTAGATATGCTACCCTGGACGACAATAGGTAGAATCTGACTGAGTCCAAAACCCATATGCATGAGATCTACCTTAACTTTTTCATTGGTTGTCACAACAACTCTATACAGTTTACCGGAATCCTTGACAACGTCTATTTCATGAGCCAAATGGAATCTATCGCATATCCATTCCTTCACCATAGCGAATGCCTCCTTGTCATAATGACTAATGCGGTCGAGAATAAACCTTGTATTCTCACCGTCTGGCAATACAAAACGACTTTCTATGTCTGTCTGATAGCTTCTGGCCAAAACGGGAGCAACTCTAAGAGGAGCTATATAGGTAAGGTTTTCAAATAAACTCACAAGAGTCTCCCTTGCTGCTTTCATTATGGGCAATTCAAGTGAATCCCCATCTTTCTTCATAAACACCGGGAAGAAATTGACAAAAGAATAGCTATCTGTCTTCAGACCGGTCAACAACGTACCATCACCCTTCAAATCATACACCTTTTTGTTTGGACGCCAGGACACATTCCAATGCATATTGCTTCCATCTGAAAGGTTAAGAGAGAGTTTAAATTCCGATACAACGTATGTGCCATCACCCTTTACCTTGAATGATACAGACAGCGACATCCCGTCAACACTTTCAGCCCCATCTTTTACAAGTTGTATTGCCTTATCGCTCAATTCTGTACCATTTAAGATAAGAGAGAACATCATTGTGCCTCCTTTCTTGTTATGAATCAAATCCAATAACGAATTTGCGTATACATAGGGACCATTAAGATTCAGAATTTCGCTTGTAGATGAATTTAAAGTCTGCTTAAGCAAAAGCAACGCTTGAATAACCGAACTTTTGCCACTACTGTTTACACCGGCAAATACCGATAGATTAGAAATATCCAATCCGGCAACATGCTCTATCGACTTGAAATTATCTATACTTAGAACCATTTCTACTGTGTAATGATGATTTCTGCAAAATTACAAAAAAAAGACTATTCTGCAAAATCTATGACTTGTCTTTTTTCTTTCCCCGGTCGTTGCGCATCTTGATGGCGAAGATTATAATGGAGCTGACCGTAGCTATCGTATTGGTAATGACGATAGGTATGTTGCCGAGAAGTATGCCCTGGACCACGAAGAGCACCGAGCCGAGCCCGAGCATCAGGAATGTAGGCAGCGCTATGCCGTCGGTGTCGCGTGTACGTATGGTGGTTATCGCCTGGGGCAGATAGCCGAATATCATGCAGAGAGCGGCTCCATAGCCCGCTATATTGATTATTGTATCCATAATACTGATCTTTATGATTCGGGATTACGCTCAATATTGAATGAGTTTACGGCCATTGCGTATCACAATGCCTTTATGTCGAGTAGATCTTGCGTCTGCAAAGATAGCACTTATTTTCCATATCCACAATAATGTTTCCATCTTCTAAAACGAGGAGAACATTAATATTTGAATTATTCAGAAACTTTGATTAATTTTGCATATAGAAAAAAAATAACCAATAACCTATATAGACATGGAAAAGACATGGCGTTGGTTTGGACCCAACGATAAGATCACACTCGATATGCTCCGCCAGATCGGAGTGGAGGGAATAGTGACGTCACTCCATCACATCCCCAACGGTGAGGTATGGAGCGAGGAGGAAGTCAATAAGATGAAGGACTACATCGAAGGCTACGGTCTGCGCTGGAGCGTAGTGGAGAGCCTGCCCGTAAGCGAATCGATAAAATACGGTGGTCCTGACCGCGACCAGCTGATCGAAAACTATAAAATCAGCCTCGCAAACCTCGGCAAGGCCGGAGTGAAGACAATCTGCTACAACTTCATGCCGGTGCTCGACTGGGCCCGCACCGAGCTCGAATATCCCAACCCCGACGGCACTTCCAACCTCTACTTCAACCGCGCGGAATTCGCCTATTTCGACATCAACATCCTCAAGCGCGAAGGCGCTGAGAAAGACTATGACGAAGAGACACTCCGCCGTATGCGCGAGGAAGTAGCTCCACGTATGGACGAAGAGGCCGAGAAACGTCTTGTAGAAAACATCATCGTCAAGACACAGGGATTCGTAAACGGCAACATCTCTGAAAACGACCTGAACCCTGTAGAGAAATTCCGTAATCTTCTCGACCTCTACAAAGGCATCGACGCCGACCAGCTCCGCGCCAATATGGCTTACTTCCTCAACGCCATAATGCCGGTCTGCGACGAATATGACATCAACATGTGTGTACACCCCGACGATCCCCCGATGCAGATACTCGGTCTGCCACGCATCGTCACCTGCGACGCAGACATACAGGCATTCCTCGATGCCGTGCCCAATCCCCACAACGGCTTGACTTTCTGTGCCGGCAGCCTAAGCGCCGGAGCACACAACGACGTGCCCGCGCTCGCAAAGAAATATGCCGACCGCACCCACTTCGTGCATGCGCGCATCTGCCAGCCGCAGCCCAACGGCGACTTCAAGGAGTCTTCCCATCTTGATCCGCGCCTGATCGACGTGATCCGTACGTTTGAGACCATACGTCCTGACGTTCCGATGCGCGTAGACCACGCTCCGCTGATGCTCGGCGACGAGAAGATGGGCTACAACGCCGGATATTCCTTCCACGGCCGTATGCTCGCCCTCGGCATGGTAGGCGGCATCATGGCCACGATCAATTCCGAGAAGCAAGTTTAATATGTTTAAACGTTTAAGTAGTTTAACAATGAAACAGACATTCACGAAAGAAGAAGCACAGGCATGGGTAGACAGCCGCGCATGGGCGAAAGGCCTCGACCTTAAAGCCGACGCCACCATCGATGCTGTGGAATTCGCAGAGCAGTATGCCGCGAACCCAGAACTCTGGGACGCTCTGTTCGCATGGATAAAGGATACAGACCTCAATACAGTAGCAGCCGGGAAACATGACATCGTCCCTGGACGCCTCTGGGTCAACATTCTCGAATACACTCCAAAGAGCGCAGAAGACACCAAGATAGAAAGCCACGAGAACTTCATCGACCTTCAGTATACATTTGTAGGCGACGAATTGATGGGACTCGCCGGACACGTAATTCCCACCGGACCATATGATCCGGTCAAGGACAAGACCAATTACACCACCGACGAGGAGATTTCCTACGTTCCGGCACCGAACGACACATTCTTCCTCTACTTCCCGAAAGACATGCATCAGCCTTCGGTTCGTGCTCACGAGAATGCCGGACCGAGCCGCAAGGTCGTCGGCAAGATTGAATACTCCAAGTGATATTTTGGATCGACGAATATAAATAAAAGGACGATGCAAGAAACGGCATCGTCCTTTTATGATTGACACATTCAATTTATCAATATTACATCTTGAGGAGGGAGGTGCCGTTGTCGGAGTTGTTGAGGGAGCGGCGCGAGGTGCGGAATAAGGAGCCGAAGTCGGCTGAATAGCTGACTGAGAGGACTATCATATTTCCGTTGTTCTTGATATAGCGCTCCTTGAAGTAGGGATTCACGCTTGAATATCCCCAGGATGGATACTTCGTACCTTTCTTATCGAACATATACATCCAGCTTGCTTCAAATGTCCAATGCTTGTTAGGTTGATATTCAAAGCTGAACGAGTCTCCATTCTCATCCTTTCCAACATAATTGCCACTTAAATATTTGCCTGGAATCTTACGCCAATAAGAGATAGTGTAGGGACCTTTGTTCCACCAGAGTGTAAAGCTTCCATCCAAAGAGGTTAGGTGATGACACCAGTTCTCTCCCATGGTCTCATAGTAATCTATTCCGAAATTTACGTTTGCTCCAAAACCGTAAATATCACTCAGTTTTAAATTGAGATTCCCTCCTGCATACAAAGATTTCTTTGCATTAATGGATTGCGACAAAAACATCTTATCTCCAAGATAGAACATGTCAGATATAACGAAGTCGCTGATATGACGATAGTTCATAAGAAATGATGCGCTGAATTTCTTATACTGGAAAGATGGCATCAATTGATACAGGAAGTTTTGAGAAACTTTCAGGTCCGGATTGCCATTTGATATAAGATAAGGAGTCTGCTGCTGAGGATAGTCTGTCAACGCTGAAAGCGAAGGAATGCTTGGAGAGTATTGGAAAGCTGCAGCAAGATACCATTTCTGAGATATGTTCCACGAAAGCTGGGCAGTAGTCAGATTGCGGATGAAGTGTCGCTTGTTAAGATCGTTTTTAATCCAATAAAGCTTTGCCCCTGTGGCTAAAGAAAAATATACTTTACCCACCTGTTGCCCTAACCTTGCATATACATAATTATTATTTTCGGTAAGAATAGGTTTATAATCAGTGGTGAGATAAGAATTGGTGCTGTGAGAGACCGTATTCTGATAGCCCGCAGAGAGCGATGTCTTGTCGCTGAACTGATGGGTATAGCTGATCTCACTGATAAGGGAATGTCGCCTGCTATCAACATCCATAATATATTCCGAATCGGAACCATCACTGAAAAAATATTTATTACTGCGGCGATAGTAGCTTGAGCTCATAGTACCGACCACCTGCACTTCAAGAGAATTCTTAGCGTTGAAGTTTCGCTTAAAAAACAGATCGAGCGATGGAGAGAGATTCTTATTGCTGGTCAGATTATCATTTTCATAATCACCAAGGTATGAATCAATCGTATTTGCCAGGGACCTGCTTTTATTGAAAAATGGCGCTATGCTGAACTTTGCTGAGAAGAGCGTATTTATATTTGGACTATAATCATATTTCAGACTTGTAAAATGATTATGATAGTAAAATGGATTGCGGTCATGCTCTTCAAGGTCTACCCGGAAATCACTGCCTATATAGCTTTCGGTAGAGTTGTCGAACACTTGCTGATAATTACGCCATGATGGATTGTATGAAAGAGTGAACTGAGACGGACCCTGATGATAGGATGTTCGCACATTCCCGTCGACAAACGCGGTGTTGACCGCGCTGCGACCCCAGATATAGACCTGACCGCCATCGTCGCGCTTCTTCAGGGTTATGTTTAGAAATCCCTTGTTTCCACGATCGGCATAGCGGGCAGGAGTGATTCTTGAAAATTCAATTTTAGCGATATCCTTCGGCTGCAATGCGTTGAAATCTTCCATTGTTGAGGGAACGCCGTTTATGAGAATGAAAGGAGTGCCTCCATCCACTGACAACGACCTGTTGATCGGATTTGCTTCCAAGCCTGCAAGTGGAAGTTTCTGGAAAAGACTGATCGCAGTCGAGGAAGCCTTTACATCTGAACCTGCCGGGAAAATGACGGTACGCCCTTTGACGTCAATCATAGAGCTCGCATTGACCTGCACTTCGTCAAGCATCACACCCTCCGACAGATAGACAGTCCCTACATCGACATTCTTATCGGATTCAATGAGAATCTCGGTAGGGTTGTATCCGACCATGGATATTTCAAGGGTCAACTTTGATTTGAGACTTGTAGAAAGCTCGAATTTACCATCTTTTTCGGTTTGGACTCCATCAATAAACTGAGTTCCTGACATTAGGCGGCAAGTGGCACCAACTATAATTGTGGAATCGCTGTCCGATCGCACTTCTCCCTGTATGACCCTTGCAGATATAGAGGAGACCGATAAGAAAATCAACGAAATTAAAAAAGCAATACGTCTCATAAAGGCGATTATTTAAGTTCTATAAGGCACTGATTCAAAAGTTTATTAAGCACTCTTTCTGAATACTTACTATCCGAAACCATCACTTTAAGGATCTCGCGGATGGCGTCCTTGTCGGCTGTAGTCACTTCCGGATATTTCGAAGTGTCGCGTATCACCTTGAATGCTTTGGTGGCAAGAGCAATGCGTGTCTTGGATGTGGCTTCAGCCATACTTTGAAAATACGACATCAACATATCAAACCAGGAGTCCTGCTCTGAAAGTTCCTTGTTCATTCTATTAAGCATCTTCCATTGGTTTTGTTGCTGCTCTGCTGCAGCTTGTTGACGATACTTCAATGTAGTGGCGTATGTCACTACAAGCCTGCCTGTAATATTATCATTTTTTTTAGGCTGCTTATAACTGATTCCATAAACATAACGATATATCCCCTCCGGATCTTCAGATTTCGGGGCTAAAAATGTAGCATACGAATAATCGCCGCCTAAGTCGGTCAAAGACACTTCGTTTTGTCCATTTCCATCTCCGACAGCCAATATTATTTCTTGATCAGAAGGTGTTATTCTGCCGCTATATAATCCATAGGCATGCTGACTGTCTTTCTCAATTGCATTGACAATATTCTTGATCAGCTTGAACTGATCTGCCGGAAGAACGAAATCATAGACATCACATTGGCTGGTCTTTTTATCAGTATCAGGGTCTTTTTCGAGCACATGGCTCTCTGTGATCTGAACATCCGGACTTTTGATCAGTGCATTGAATGCAGACTTAATGTTTGACTGTGCGGCGGCCAGCATCGGCATAGCTGACAAAATAAGGCACAATAGCCGTGTTGCTGAAGTTTTCATACCATTAGTATTTTATTAGTATTCAATTATTTATCATTGTATTGTCACTTGCCGGATTGCATTCTCCAACTCCGTCGTATCATATGCGTTCGGGTCTTCGATCTCTTGAAGAAACTCATTATATTCATATATATACGATTCCGCTGCCATCATTGCCAGATCATTGTCAATCCGGGCCTGTTGGATACGAAGGTATTCATCGACGTCGATATCTTCTTCCGGCAATTCCATTTGCTTTTTCTTCGAGATCCTGGTCTTGGAAGCATATTGACCTGAGGAAGCTGTAGTATTTCTCTGTATTGCTGACGGGGAATTTTCTTTCTTCGGGATTTCATCATATCTGATATCTTCTTCAATAGATTTTACTTCCGCCGATTTTTTGATATCCCACACTTTGGCAATTTTTGGCCGAGACTCATCAAGCACCCTGTCGATTATTCTTACCATAACTCCGCCAATAAACACAACACCCAGAAATATGGCAGCCACCCGCATTGCCCAACGCATCGGCATCGGCCTTCTGCGTATATTAGGCAGGAACCGATTCCACTCATCGACCACATCAAAATCAGGCTGATCTATATAGGCACCGCTTACGGCAGCCGACATCTCATAGATGTCACGGAGTTCTTCATCACCCCAAATGGACTCCAGTTCCTTGTCAGATAACGAGGAAGGCGCATCCAGCATCTTTGCGATCAATATGTCTTTATCCTGTTCTGTCATGATTTGCTTGTTTTGAAGTGGTTTCGAAGTTTCTTCAATGCTCCTACAATATTCTTGTTTACCGCGGCCACCGAGACACCAAGGCTCGCTGCCGTATCCTTATAACTCAACCCCTCGTTGTAGATCTTATCCACCACCTGACGCTCCCGCAAAGTGAGAAGTTTCTGTATGGCGGTCTTTACTTCCTCATTCCGCTGCTCATAGTCGAAATCATCTGTAGGCGGATCGAGCATAAGTTTCGACTTGACCCTTTCACGCACATCGAGCTTCCTTATCCTGCTCACACATGCATTCCTTACCGAACGAACTACATAAGCAGTCGGATTATCTGTTTTCACATCCGACTCCCAAAGTTTGAGAAAGACCTCATGCACCACATCCCTTGCTTCATCCTCTTCGTGAAGAAGGCTGATCGCCAGCCTCATGGCCGGAGGGAAGCATTGTATGTAGAGAGTTTCAAACTCTGTAGTGGAATACTGCATGTCGACGTCTTTTTTATACTATAGACATCCCAACTTCAGAAATCATTACCCTGTTTGGAAAAAAGTCGTCATTAAAAGCAAAACATACGATAAAAAGGTCAGTTACCTTTCGATAACTGACCTTTTGTCGGGGTGACAAGATTAAAACGACGTGGGGATAGGGCTTTTCCGGCAGTGTTTC